>DATEQM010000001.1:0-27257 GCA_035272605.1 Candidatus Acidiferrales bacterium
CGGCTCCCATGCGCTATCTCATCCTGAGCGACATCCACTCGAACATCACCGCGCTGGAAGCCGCGCTCGCGGCTGCCGACGGCCGCTGGGACAAAGCGGTGTGCCTGGGCGACCTGGTGGGCTACGGTCCCGACCCGAACCAAGTGGTGGACCGCGTGCGTGCGCTTGCCGCGACGACCATCCGAGGGAATCACGATCGAGTATGCTGCGGGCTTACCGAAGCTGAGGATTTCAATCCCGTGGCGCGCAGCGCGGTGAACTGGACGCGCCAACAATTGCGCCCCGAGAATCAGGAGTGGCTCCAGGCCCTTCCCTCCGGCCCTCTGGAAGTGAACGGGATGGTGCTGATCCACGGCGCGGTGCGCGACGAGGACGAGTACGTGATCGCTCCCGGCCAGGCTCTGGCCTCGCTGCTTGAAGCGCCCGCGGACCTGAACTTTTTCGGGCACACGCACTTGCAGGGCGGCTTTTCCTTCCACGAAAACCAGCTGGCCGTCATCCATCCGAAATACGGAGCCCAGGCGGGCCTGTGGCCGTTGCACGTCGAGGCCGCAACGCGCTACCTGTTGAATCCCGGATCGGTGGGTCAGCCGCGAGACGGCGATTCTCGCGCGGGCTTCATCATCGCAGACCTAGACCATCAGGTGATCGAGTACTGGCGGGTGCCCTACGATATACGCTCCGTGCAGCAGCGCATGTTTCGCGCCGGCCTGCACGAATCGCTGATCCTGCGCCTGGCTCTGGGGCGGTGACGCGGGCGAGCGGAGCATGGAGATGAATCTCCCCGCCGCCGAGAAATCTTCTTCCAGCCGCTTCCTGCTCGGACTGGCCGCGGGCGCCGGAATCGTGCTGCTGCTCATCGCGGGGGCCGTGCTGCTGAGCAGGGGTTCGGGCGGCGCAAAGGGCGGAGGCGAGGCGGCACAGCTTCCCTTCGGCGCGGCGGAGCAGGCCTACGCGACGCAGATCCGGTTCTCCGGATTGCAGCTCAGCCAGGCCACGAACATGCTCCATCAGGAATTCACTTATGTGGTCGGCAGCGTGACGAATGCCGGGACGCGCGCCGTCCGTGCCATCCAGGTGACGGTCGAGTTCCACGATCTGGTTCAGCAGGTTGTGCTGAGGGAAACCGCGCGGGTGTTTCCTCCGGCCGCAGAACCTCTCGCTCCAGGCCAGGAGCGCGCGTTTCAATTGACGTTTGAAGGAGTGCCGTCGAGCTGGAACCAGCAGCCCCCTTCGATCCGCGTGTCCGGTCTCGACCTGCAATGAACTCCTGTGCGAACGCCTGACGCTCTCCCCCCGCCCTCCGCGAAAGAACTTGCGGGCAGGCTCGCGGCCCTGCGGGAGCGCGGGCAGGTGGAAGTGCGCGAGGACGGAGAACTGCTGGCCGGACTGGTGAATCCCGAGTGCGAGCTGCGCGAGCAGGGCGGACGCTTGGTGCTCAGCTTGTGGTCCGGGGACGCCACGCTGGTGCGCCGCATCGAGGCCGTGATCGGGCAATCGGAGGAGCGCCTTGAGCTGGCGGTCCAGAAATTCGGAAAGGCGCGTCCCGGGCGCCTGGAACTGCGCGCCCGCGAGGCGCCGCTCGATCCGGGCCGGCTGACCCGCGAGCAGTTCCGCGCGCGTTTTCGGGAGCTCCTGGCCGGGCAGTTTCCGGACGAAGACATTCTCTCGCTCACCACCGCGCCAGACTTGAAGCGCTCGCTCTCCGGCAATTACGCCCGCGGGGTGCAGGCGCGGGGACGCGAGGCGCGAGCCATGGTCGGCGTGCCGCCCACGGAGAGCGCGGCATCCACCGACGCGGCGCTGTTGTGCGCCGTGCTGTGGCTGGACTGGACGCGCGAGCGCAATCCGAAAAGACACGTGGCCGGCGTGCGGCTGTTCCTGCCGGAGGGACGCAGCGCAGTCACCTGCCACCGGCTCCAGGCGCTCTCGCGAGATCTTCCACTGGAACTCTACGAATTCGACTGGGCGCGTGAGCGCATACGGCAAGTGGACCCGCGGGATGCCGGCAATCTCGATTCGCATCTCGTGCCGCGCCGCGAGGTGGAGCGGCTCCGGGCGGAAGCGGCGCACGCGGGGGAAGCCTTCGGTCTCGGCGTGAGCGAATCCTTGGCGGGAGGCCTGGATGCCGTGGTTGTTCCCGGCACCCGCGCCGTTTCCTGGCGTTTCCGTGGGCTAGAATTTGCGCGCTATGAGGCGGGACTGATGCGCGTGGGGGACGACACCGGCAATCTCGTTCCCGCGGGCGCGCAACCCGGTCTCGTCTCCGCTCGTATCGAGGAACTGCGCCGCTTCCGCCAGCCGGAGCCTCCGGACGCGCGGCATCCGCTGTATCGCGCGCAGGGGGAGCGCTGGCTGGAGAGCATGATTTTGGAGGATCCGGCGCGCATCGAGCCGCGGCTCGACCCGCGATTCGTGTATTCGCAGGTGCCGGCGTTTTCCTTCACCGATCGCGCCGTGCTGGACCTGCTCGGCGCCACGCGCGACGGCCGGCTGGTGGTGCTGGAACTGAAGGTGGACGAGGACTTGCAGCTCCTTCCGCAGGCTCTGGACTACTGGCTGCGCGTGCGCTGGCACCGCGAGCAGGGCGACCTGGAATCGCTGGGCTATTTTCCCGGACTGCCCCTCGCGGACCGTCTGCCGCTGCTCTATCTGGTGGCTCCCGGGCTGCGGTTCCATCCCGCCACGGAGACGTTGCTGCGATTTGTGTCGCGAGATGTGGAGGTAGTGCGCGTGGGACTCAATGAAAACTGGCGCCAGGGCGTACGCGTGCTCTTCCGCCAGGATCGCAAAGGGTAGCGCCGGCGTCCCGCGCCGGCCTCTTGACCAAGTGAGCTTCCAAGAAAGAGCCGGCGCGGGACGCCGGCGCTACAAAAGGCGCGCGGGATCGTTCGGAAATGGTGCTGGGAACCCAGCCACCCCAGGAGTTGTGAGAAGTCCGGACAAGAGAAAAAAAACGGCCCAAAAAAAAGAAGCAGCCTTGGCGGAGCCAACGCTGCTTCCCGGGGTGGTCTTGGGTGGTACTTGCTAGTAGGATGCACCAAGATCCAAAAGGTTGCCAGAAATATTTTGAGGATCCAGGGTCGTCCCCAAGCCTTAATAAAACAGGTATTTCCGCCACTTCTCATCGTGACGGCCCATCAGACGCATCAGTTGCCGGGAGGTGTGCAACGTAAAGGGCCGGGGCCGGCGTTCGAGTTGAATCCCCGCCTCTTCCGGCGTGCGGTCGCCCTTGCGGTTGTTGCACTCGTAGCAGCAGGCCACCAGGTTTTCCCACGAAGTGGGCCCGCCGCGCGAGCGGGGCAGCACGTGGTCCAGCGTCAGCTCCGAAGAAGAGAATTGCTTGGAGCAGAACTGGCAGGTGTAGCGGTCGCGCAGCAGGATGTTCTTGCGCGAAAGCGCCCGGGTTTGCTGGGGAATGTGCCGGTAGGAGAGCAGACGAATCACGGAAGGCACGGGCAACGCCTCCCGCGGGGAGTGCACCCGCGCCGGGCCGGTCTCCTCCATCTGTGCCACGCCCTTGAGCATCAGCACGAGCGCGCGCCGCACCGCGGTCACGTGAATCGGCTCGAAGGTGGAGTTGAGCACGAGAACCGGCTCTTGCAAAACGGATCGCCGGGCCGGCGCAGGAAGCGCTCCGGCCGTGCCGGGAAGGGCCGAGGGCAGCAGCCGCACACGCGCGTCCTTTTTGCCTTCCGGCAACGGGGAGAGCGGTTTGTAGCGGTACGGCCTCATATCCACTATTCGATGCGCGCGGGAGACCAAAGGAAGCCGCCCGCCCGCCGCAGAGTCTCCCGCCGGTTACGGCGGAGGACCCGTCCAGGCATCCACGACCCGGGCGACCGTCAGCGCCGCAACGTGAGCGGCACCGGCCGCGCGTAGCGCTCTCGCGCAGGCATCCAGCGTCGCGCCGGTCGTAAATACATCATCTATCAGCAAGACCCTCCGATTGTCAAATTGCGATCCTGTTACAGCCGCGTAGGCGCCACGCGCCGCCTGCCAGCGTTCGTGCCGCGAGAGCTTCAGTTTTGGGGGACGCGGCTTCCGCCGCTCGAGGGCCCGCGGCTCCAGCGGCAAGCCCAGCCGCGCGGCCACCGCCCGGGCCAGCAACTCGGCCTGGTTGAATCCGCGCTCCCGTAGCCGGTCCGGATGCAGCGGTACGGGCACCACCAGGCCGGCAGCCAGGGTCCGGGGGTCGCTGCGCGCAATCTCCGCTAGGCGGCTGCCGAACCACGCAGCCAGCGGGCGGATGGCTTCGTGCTTCAGCAGCGTAATCGCACGCAGCAGGGCATCGTCGTAGGCCGCATAGCTCCGCGCCAGGTCAAAGGAGTAGACGCCGCGGCGGCACAGGGCACACACCGGTCCCGCGGCGCCCATGTGCGCTCCCACGACCCACGGCCGGCCGCAGGTGGCGCAGAACGGCTCGCGAATCAACTGGAAGGAATCCAGACAGGCCGCGCAGAGCGGAACTCGGGACGGCTCCTCGAGCGGGCGGGCGCAGACCCGGCAGTCGTCCGGAAAGGCGAGCGCCACGATTCCGCCGACCGCTTCACGAAGCACGCGTCGCGCGGCATCCGCCAGCCGCCCCGGCCATCTCCCGCCCATGTTTTCCCGCCTGAGAGGAAAGCGGCAGCATATTTAGCACAATTGGAAGATAACCAGAAGGGGTATAGAGACGAAGCGGGCAGGGGAGAAAGGCGGCCTAGTCTGTGTTCTTGCCGTTTTTCGAATTTCGAGATTCGGCTGTCTACAGCAGACCCTTCTCCTGCTTTTCCTGGCAGGCCAGGCAATGCTTGGTCCAGGGCACGGCTTCCAGCCGCTTCTGCTGGATTTCGTTCTCGCAACTGGCGCAGAGGCCGTAGGAACCCTCGCGCATGCGGGCGAGCGAGTCCTCGATGAGCTGGAGGGTCACGCGATCCGTGTCCGTCTGGCCGAACAGGAACTCCTTGGTGTAGGAGTTGGCTGCTTTGTCGGCCAGGTCTACGGTCGTATCCTCGTCCGCCTGCCGCCCCGCTTCCTCGGTCCGAGCGATGGACTTCCTCAGCTCATCCCGGCGGGTCTGCAGCTTCTTTTTGTAGTACTCGGTGCGTTTCTTGTCCATTCCCGGCCTTACAGGCGGGCAAAACACCGCCCACAAAAACCCATAGCTTACAGAGATGCGTCAGGACTGTCAAACGGCTACATGGAATGGGAGAGCCTAGGCACATCGTATCCCCCCTCCCCATTCAGGTGGTCATCGAGGAATACAGACGGGAGCAGCCAGAGTTCGAGAGCAGGGGCTTTGACCTTCGCGCCCCATGGGGATAGATTTGTGGGTAGCCATGAAAAACACACTCTATTCCTCCACGTTTGCTCTCGCGCTCGCCCTGGCCGTCCTGGTCGGCGTCGCCACCAGCAGAGACCTCCGAAGCGAACCCACGACCGCCCGGCATGCGGCGGCGCAGTCCCAGCCGGAAGGTGCGAAAGCGCCTATCCCCGAGGCCGCCATCATCGAGCCGGAGGAACTCGCCCGCATCCTCGAATCGCGCGGCGGCGAGAAGCCGCTCATCCTCCAGGTCGGCATCCGTTTCCTTTACAAGGCAGCGCACATCCCCGGAGCGGAATATATCGGTCCCGCGTCCAAGGACGAGGGTGTGCAGCAACTGCGCCGACGGGTGGCCTCGCTCGCGCGCAGCAAATTCATTGTGGTTTACTGCGGCTGCTGTCCTTGGGATCACTGCCCGAACGTGAAGCCGGCCTATGAGGCGCTTCGCGCGCTGGGTTTTACGCACGTGAAAGTGCTGCACATCGAGGAAAACTTCGGAACCAACTGGGTGGCCAAAGGCTATCCGACGGCAAAGGGAGAGTAGGCGCAGTTGGCGCGCGGATAGCACGGCTCGCCGGCTCCGCATCCCTCCGGCGCGCAGCGCGAGCCGCGGTTGCGAGCCCAGCGGCGGGGCTGATAGACTGGCCATCCTTGTCCGCATCATTTCGCGGCGCCGTGCAGCGCACGCTGCTGTTTCCCTTGGGGCACGGCCACGCACTCTGACGTTTCAGGAGGCGGGGGTTGGCCAAATACGATCTGGCGATCATCGGCAGCGGTCCGGGCGGGTACGTGGCGGCGATCCGGGCCGGGCAACTGGGACTCAAAACCGTGGTGGTGGAAAAAGACGCGCCGCTCGGCGGCACCTGCCTGCTGATCGGCTGCATCCCGACCAAGGTTTTGCTCCATCACGCGGATCTCTACGAGCACTTCAAGCGCGCCAGCGAATTCGGGTTCGAGGTCAAGGACGTCACGGTCAACTGGCCGGCCATCCTGGCGCGCAAGGACAAGATCATCCTGAAGCATTCCAAGGGCATCGAGTTCCTGTTCAAGAAAAACAAGGTGGAGCGCGTGCAGGGGTTCGGCCGGCTGGCCGGGCCGGGCCGCGTGTCGGTGGAAAAGGACGGAAAGACCACGGAGATCGAGGCGGCCAACATCCTGCTGGCCACCGGCAGCGACGCGCGCACGCTGCCGGGAGTGGAAATTGACGGCAAAATCGTGCTCACGAACCGCGAAATTCTTTCGCTTCCGGCCATTCCGAAATCCATGGTGGTGGTGGGCTCGGGCGCGGTGGGCTCGGAGTTCGCGTCCATCTACAGTGCGTTCGGGACCCAGGTGACCATCCTCGAGATGCTGTCCCGCATCGTCCCGCTGGAAGACGAAGAGATTTCCGCCGAGCTGGCCAAGGCCTTCAAGAAGAAGGGCATCCGGATCGAGACGAGCGCGAAAGTGGCCTCGGTGAAAAAGGATGCGAAGGGCGCCACCGTCACCTATGCGGACAAGGACGGGAAGACGCAGTCGGTTACGGCCGAGAAAATTCTGATGGCCGTGGGCCGCCGTCCGGTGACGGAAGGCCTGAACCTGGAGAAGACGCGCGCGCGCCTGGAACGCGGCTTCCTGCTCACCGGCCCGCATATGGAGACGGACGAGCCGGGGCTCCACGCCATCGGGGACATTGTGGCGGGAATGCCGCAACTGGCGCACGCCGCGTCCATGGAGGGCATCGTCGCGGTGACGCACATCGCCGGGCGGCCCACACAGCCGGTGAACCGCGCGCGCATTCCCAACTGCACGTATTGTGAGCCCCAGATCGGCTCCGTGGGGCTGAGCGAGAGCGCGGCGCGCGAGGCCGGCTACGCGGTGAAGGTCGGGAAATTCCCGTTCCTCGGCAACAGCAAAGCGACCATACTCGGCGCGCACGAGGGCTTCGTGAAGGTGGTGGCGGGAGAGAAATATGGAGAGATTCTGGGCGTGCACATCATCGGGCCGCTGGCCACCGAGATTATCGCGGAAGCGGTGACCGCGCTGCAGATGGAAGCCACCGTGGACGACATGATGTGGATGATTCACGCGCACCCGACGGTTTGGGAGGCGCTGGGGGACGGGTTCAATGCCGTGCGGGGGATGAGCATTAATGCGTAAAGACGAAAATCGAAAAACGAAAATCGAAAAACGGGAAGGCCGGCACTCCGCAAAGCCGATTTCCGTTTTTCATTTTTCGATTTTCGCCCTTGGAAGCTCGACGTGATGGCAGAGACGCACAAAGCCGGCTGGCTGGTGAACCTAGGCCTCGTGCCGTACGCGCGGTCGCTCGCGCTCCAGCAGCGCGTGGTTGCGGCGCGGAAGGCCGCGGCCATGCCGGACGTGCTCCTCATGTGCGAGCATCCCCACGTGATCACGCAGGGGCGCAACGGGCGGCGCGAGCACCTGCTCGGGTCGGAACGCGTGCGGGAGGAGATGGGCGTTGAATTTTTTGAGACGCGCCGCGGCGGGGACGTGACGTACCACGGGCCGGGACAATTGGTCGCCTATCCCATTTTCGATCTTTCGGGACTGCGGCGCGACCTGGTGTGGTTCGTCCGGCGGCTCGAGGACGCCATGATCGCCGCCTCGGCCGGAATGGGAATTCCCGCCGAGCGATTGCTGGCGAACTGGGAAGGGAAGACCGGCGTGTGGGTGCGCGCGTCCGGCGGGGCGCCGGGAGTTCCGCCGACGAAACTCGGCGCCATTGGCGTGCACGTGAGCCGCTGGGTGACCTCGCACGGACTGGCCTGGAACGTGAGCACGGACCTGCGCTATTTCGATCTGATCGTGCCGTGCGGGATTGCCGGGTGCCGGCCTGCGTCGGTCGAGCAGGTGCTGGGCCACGCTGTGGATTTCGGCGAGGCGGCGCAACGGCTGGCCAGCGGGCTCGGGCGCGTGTTCGGCCTCGCGCTGGAGCAGGTACCGGTGGATGGATTGGCGGCGCATTTGGAGGCGTGGGAGAGAGAGCAGGCGCCAGCCCCTCTGCCGGTGAGCGCCTGAGCTGGGAGAGATAGGAAAAAATCCACCACAGAGCCACGGAGTTCACGGAGGAGCGCAGAGGAAGAAGGAATTGAGGGATTAGAGGGACCGTGGAGACGAAAACCAATCCGGCAGTGACGCGCGAGCAGCAGCTCGATCTCTACCGCTTCATGCTGCTCAACCGCACCGTCGAAGACACCATGACCAATCTCTTCCGGCAGAACAAGATCGTCGGAGGGCTGTACTCGAGTCTCGGCCAGGAAGCGATTTCCGTGGGGACCACCTACGCGCTCGAAAAGCGCGACTGGATCGCCCCCATGATCCGGAACATCGGCGGGTTGCTGGTGAAGGGGGTGCGGCCGCGCGACATCTTCACACAGCACATGGCGCGCTACACCTCGCCGACGCTGGGCAAAGACGGCACCAGCCACTTCGGCGACCTGAAAAACCTGCACATTGTCTCGCCCATCTCGATGCTGGGCGACCTGATCCCGGTGATGACCGGCGTAGCCATGGCCGGGCGGTACCTGGGCCAGAAGATCGTCGCGCTCACCTGGATCGGCGACGGCGGCACCTCCACCGGTGCGTTCCACGAGGGCGTGAACCTAGCCGCGCAGCAGCGCGCGGCCCTCGTGCTGGTGATCGAAAACAACGGGTGGGCCTACTCGACGCCGGTGGGCCGCCAGGTGCCCATCGAGCATCTGGCCGACCGCGCCAAGGCCTACGGCTGCCGCGCCTTCATCGAAGACGGAAACGACGTGGAAGCCATGTTTACCACGGCACGCGAGGCGGTGCGCCTGTGCCGCGCGGGCGAAGGGCCGGTGATTATCGAGGCGAAGACGATGCGCATGCGCGGCCACGCGCAGCACGATCCGGCCGAATATGTGCCCAAGGAAATGTTCGAGTATTGGAAGCGGCGGGACCCCATCGAGACGTACGAGAAGCGTCTGGCCGCGGCTGGCGTGCTGACGGACAAGAAGAAGGCGGAGATTCTGGAAGGCATCCGGGCCGTGGTGCAGGAGGATCTCGCGTTTGCCGAGAATTCTCCTTTTCCGCCTCCCGAGCTCGCCGAAAGCGCGATTTATTGCGAAGGCCCGCTGCTCGTCGAGCCGCAGTGGGAGCGCCCGGTGGCGGAGGTCACTCCGCCGCGCTCGTCGGTGAAGCCGGAGTGGCGCAAGGCGGGGCGCGGCGAATTCCAGCCGGACGCGGTCGAAGGGGCCGGCGCAGTCCCGCGCAGCGGGACGGCTCCGGCCGCCCCATCACCGCGAGTTTCCGGCGACGGGGCACGTCGCGATGGCGCTAAGCCCGCCGCCCGCGCCCCGTCCAAGCGAGCCGCAAAGTCCGCGCCCCCCGTTCGAGGGAGAAAATAGCCGTGGCGCTGGTCACTCTGCTCGAAGGGATTCGCCAGGCGCTCTTTGAAGAGATGGCGCGCGACCCGGCGGTGGTCTGCATCGGGGAGGACATCGGCGTGTATGGCGGGGCCTTCAAGGTGACCGCCGGCCTCTTGGAACGGTTCGGCTGGGAGCGCGTGATTGACACGCCCATCAGCGAGACGGCCATCATCGGCGCGGCCTGCGGGATGAGCTATCTGGGCCTGCGGCCGGTATGCGAGCTGCAGTTTGTGGATTTCATCGCCTGCTGTTTTAACCAGCTCACGAATTTCGTGGCCAAGTCGTATTACCTGTGGGGCGCGCCGGTGCCGATGGTTGTTCGGGCGCCGTCGGGCGGCGGCGTGCATGGCGGGCCGTTCCATTCGCAGAACCCGGAGATGTACTTTGCGCACACGCCGGGACTTAAGATCGTCTATCCTTCGACCGCTTACGATGCCAAGGGGCTGATGAAGTCGGCCATCCGCGACAACAATCCCGTGCTCTTCTTCGAGCACAAGTTCCTGTACCGGCGCATCAAGGATGAAATCCCCGGGGGCGACTACACCGTGCCGCTGGGCAAGGCCGCGGTGCGGCGGGAGGGGCGCGACGTGAGCATCGTGACCTACGCGGCCATGACGCACACCTCGATGGACGCGGCGGCCGAACTGGCCAAAGAGGGCATCGAGGCCGAAGTCCTGGACCTCCGCACCCTCATGCCTCTCGACAAGGAGGCCATTCTCGCCTCGGTGAAGAAGACCAACCGGCTGCTGGTGGTCCACGAAGACACGAGGTTCGGCGGGATCGCCGGGGAGATCGCGGCGCTGGTGTTCGAACGGGCGTTCGATGATCTGGATGCGCCGGTCCGCCGGGTGACGGCGCTGGATACGCCGGTGCCGTATTCTCCGCCGCTCGAAGAGAGGTTCTTGCCCCAGGTGAAGGACGTGGTCACGGCCGCGCGCGAACTCGCGCGCTATTAGAGTTTGAGGTGAATGCCATGCCAGTAGACGTCATCATGCCCCAGATGGGGGAAAGCATTTTCGAGGGCACCATCACCAAGTGGCTGAAGAAGCCCGGCGAGCACGTGGAGCGCGATGAGCCGCTCTTCGAGATTTCCACCGACAAAGTGGACGCGGAAATTCCCGCACCCGCCGCCGGCGTGCTCAAGGAAATCAAAATCAATGAAGGGCAGACCGTGCCGATCCAAACGATCGTCGCAGTGATAGATGCGGACGGCGGCGCGGCCTCTGCGCCGGCGCCGGCCAAGCCTGCTGCCGCGGCCCAGCCCGCGCCGACTCCGGCTCCCGTGGAAGCTCCGCTGCATTTTGAACCTTCGCCGCCTGCTGCGGCGCCTCCGCCCGCGCCCGCGCCTCCGGCTCGGGCGCCTGGTGCTGCTGCACCCGCTCCCGCGGCGACGCGCGCGGACGGCGAAAAGGTGCGCAGTTCCCCGCTGGTCCGGCGGATGGCCCGGGAACACGGCGTGGATCTCGCGCAAGTGCCCGGCACGGGCGCGGGCGGGCGTGTGAGCAAACGGGACATTCTGGCTGCCATCGAGCACGGCGTTCCGGCTGCTGGGCCCGCGCCCGCTCCAGGTATTTCTTCGACGGCTTCTGCGGCCGTTTCGCCGGCCCCGCCCCCGGCTTCCGGGGCGCTCTACCGGCCCGCACTGGAACTCGCTGTGCCTCGCGAGCGGATTTATTTCGGCCGCTACGAAGTGCAGCCCCTGAGCACGATGCGGCAGAAAATCGCCGAGCACATGCTGGCATCGAAGCACGTCTCGCCGCACGTGTACTCCGTGGAGGAGGCGGACGTGAGCGGGATCGTGGCGCTACGGAACAAGATCAAAAGCGAATTCGAGCGCAAATACGACCTGAAGCTGAGCTACATGCCGTTTTTCGTGCGCGCGGCCATCGAGGGGCTGCGCGCGTTCCCGCAGATGAACGCGTCGCTGGACGGCACGAACGTGGTGTACCACAAGGAGTTCAACATCGGCATGGCCGTGGCGTTGGACTGGGGGCTGCTGGTCCCGGTGATCAAGAACGCGGAGGAGAAGAACTTCCTGGGCCTGCAGCGCGCCATCAACGACCTGGCGGACCGCGCGCGCACGAAAAAGCTGAAGCCCGAGGAAGTGGCCGAGAGCACGTTTGCCATCACCAATCCGGGAGTGTTCGGCGGGCTCATGGGTCTGCCGGTGATCAACCAACCCAACGTGGGCATCCTGGGCCTGGGCGCGGTCGAGAAGCGGCCGGTGGTGGTGGACGACGCCATCGCCATCCGCTCGATGGTCTATCTCACGCTCAGCTACGACCATCGCGTGGTGGACGGGGCCATCGCCCATCAATTCCTGCACAAAGTGAAATCCGTGCTGGAGCACTGGACGGAAGACATTCTGTAGGGCGCCGCTCGCATCGACGTGCGCGTGCGTCTGTTTCGCCGGGTGGCACCGCGAGCTCTTCCCCGCAGCGCGCAAATCCTCCAACCCTTTGCGGGCGATGTGGGCCCGCCGCGCAGAGCCCTTCCCGTCCCCCTGGGGCGCGCGGGGCCACGGGGTCCGGGGCGCTCTTTCCCAAACGTGACACTGGACAGGAACGGCTTTCTGCTCTAGTCTCTCCGGAGTCCTACGGCGACCTTGGCCGGGTGCGTCCGAAGCAGACCGGCCGGGGAATTCGGGGGCGCGAGCCGGAAGGGGCGGCGGGGAAGTTCTTCGGGGAATCTACCTGCCTGTTTCTTCCGTACTCCGGTTGGGCCGGTGTCAAACCTGGTGCGAGCCCGTTCGTCGGTCGGGGGGGCGCCGGTTGCTCCGGAAAAAACTGATCAAGCGAGGGCAAAAGAAATGACGAAACACATGAAGACGCTGGTGGCAGGGGCCGCAGTCGCGGGTCTGGTCGCCGGCACAGCCGTAACCACGGTGGCCGCGTCCAAGAGGCTGTATGGACAGGATACGACCAAGGACACGAAGAAGAAGACGGAGAAGCATGCCTGTAAGGGCAAGAACTCCTGCAAGGGCAATGGCGGCTGCAAGACGGGTGACAACGGATGCAAGGGCAAGAACTCTTGCAAGGGCAAGGGCGGCTGCGCGACGGACGGCTCCAAGAAGCCGAAGTCGTAATCGCTTTTTCCGCGCTGTAAACCTCTTCCCGGCGGGGCCGGGGCGTCCGCTCCGGTCCCTCCGGGCTTCTTTACCGCCCTGAGGGAGAAGTATGCCCGCTAACCGCTTCAACGCGTTCACGGATTACGGAATCGGCATCGGACTGCGCATCCCGCACTACGACCACATCCTCACGAAGAAGCCGGTGGTGGATTGGTTCGAAATCATTTCGGAAAATTTCATGGTGGACGCGGGCCGGCCGCTGCGCCTGCTCGACCAGATCCTGGATCGCTACCGGGTGGTGCAGCACGGCGTTTCCATGTATTTCGGTTCCGCGGAGCCGCTGGCGCGCGAGCACCTGCGCCGCCTGAAGGCGCTGGTGAGGCGCACGAAGACGCCCTGGCTCACCGACCATCTGTGCTGGGGCAGCGTGGACGGGACCTACACCCACGACCTGCTGCCCATGCCGTACACCTTTGAGGCCGCCAAGATCACCGCGCGGAACATCCGCGAGGTGCGGGATTTCCTGGAAATCCCCATCGCCGTCGAAAACGTTTCGAGTTACGCCGAATATCACGTCTCGGAGATGACCGAGTGGGAATTTCTCACCGAAGTCGCGGAGGCGGCGGACTGCGGCATCCTGCTGGACGTCAATAATATCTACGTCTCGTCCTTTAACCATCGCTTCAACCCTATGGACTACGTGGAAAACGTTCCTCACGAGCGGGTCGCACAAATCCACATCGCCGGACATTCGAAATACAGGAAGTACATTCTGGACACCCACGACCATCCGGTGATCGACCCGGTGTGGAATCTCTACGCGACCGCCATTCGCCGCTGCGGCCCCACGGCCACGCTGCTCGAATGGGACGACCATATTCCGTCGTTCGAGGAGGTCCACCGCGAGGCGCTGAAGGCCAATCGCTTCCTCCAGGCGCTTGCAGGCGGGCGCCGCGCCGCCGGGTCCTCTGCCTCCCCCGCGGAAAGCCAGCTCGTCCTGCCGTGAACCTGGCCCACATCCAGCGGAAAATGGCGCGCGCCGTGATGGCGCCGCTGGCTCCCGGTTACCGTATGCGGCGGAGCGCGCCCGGCGGCGGCTCGATGCGCCGCTACGCCGCCTCGTTCATCAGGCCGAACGACCGGCTCACCTCGTTCGAGCGGCTGGAAATCTACAACCGCCAGTACTGGTTCCGCGTGCTCACCTGCCTGACCGATGACTTTCCCGGGGTGCGCGCGGTGCTGGGCGAGAGGCGCTTCGACCGGCTGTCGGAGGCCTACCTGGCCGAATGCCCCTCGCGCTCCTACACGCTGCGGAACCTGGGGTCGCGGCTTCCCGCGTGGATCGAAAAGCATCCCCGCTTTGTCCGGCCACACGCGCGCGCGGCGCTGGACATGGCGCGCCTGGAATGGGCGCAGGTAGTGGCCTTCGACGGGCCGCAGGAAACCCCGCTCCAGCCGCAGGACCTGGTGGAAGGTTTCGGGCCGGGGATGAAGCTGCGTCTCCAGCTCTACATCGGCCTGCTCGCGCTCCAATATCCGGTGGACGATCTGCTGCTCGAAGTGAACAAGGAAACCGAGGACGGCGAGGCCGCGAGCAACGCCGTGGCCGGCGGGCACAAACGCGCCTCCCTGCGCCGCTTCCGCAGTCTCCGGCCGCAGCCGATTTTCCTGGCCGTGCACCGGCACGACGACTCCGTGTATTTCCGCCGGCTCGAGCCGGAAGCTTATGGCTTGCTGGCCGCCCTGCGAGACGGGAAGAGCATCCGGGCGGCGGTCACGGACGCTTTCCGGAAGTCCGCCATGCCCGTTGCCGAGCGCGTAGAAACGGTTCGCGAGTGGTTCGAACTTTGGGCCGCTATGGGATGGTTCTGCCGTCCTCCCGGGACTTCGGGAGCGGCGCCGCGGGACTCCGGAGGAGCGTAGCACCGCGGTGTAGCGAGCGCCGGTTGGGCGAGACCATAGGTTCCTGCGAGCTGTTCTGCGCCGAGGAGCGGCGGCCGCAATACCTTGCGCCAGGAAAGAATCCATGAACGGAATCGTGGCCATCCTCAAGAAGTGGTACGGCGGGTTCGAGCACGCGGCCTCGTCGCTCCAGTCCGTGCTTCTGCTCGTCATCCGGCTCTACTGGGGATGGCAACTCTTTGAATCGGGCGTGGGGAAATTCCAGCACATCGACAAAGTGGTGGAATTTTTCGGCAGCCTGAACCTTCCCGCGCCGGAGGTCACCGCGCGGCTCATCTCCGGACTAGAACTCGTGGGAGGGGCGCTGCTCTTTGTGGGGCTATTCGCACGGCCCATTTCCCTGCTTCTGACCGGCAATATGATTGCGGCCTACATCACGGCCGACCGCGAAGCGTTCTTTTCGTTTCTCTCGGAACCGGACAAGTTCCAGGGCGCGGCTCCGTTCATCTACCTACTGGTCTCGCTCATCGTGCTCATCTTCGGTCCGGGCAGCCTGAGCCTGGACGGCGTGATCTCGCGCGTGTGGAACAAGCGCGAGGCGAAGAGCTGATCCGGCCGGCCCGGGGTGTCCCGCGCCGCCGCGCTCAATTCAACCGGCTGCGCAACTGCCGCGCGTAAACGTCGAGCCCGGTCAGCGGCACGACCTGGATGTTGCTCCCCTCCAGCAGGTTCACGGCGAATTCGTGCCGGCGGTTTCCGCGTTGCGGCGCTATCTCCGTGATGGCTGCAAATTCCGCGCCGGGAATTTTTTCCCGAACCGCCGCCGCAGTATAAGCCAGGACCTTTGCTTGCGCCGGGTCGCGCGCCAGCGACACGGAGTGCAGAAACCCGCGCGTGCCGTTCTCCCAGCCGAAGTCCAGCCGGAAGGGATCGCCGGCCGCGGTAAATTCCTCCACGCGCACCCCGAAGCGCAGGCGCCCGTCGAGCCGCACGCGGCGGAAAATGTCGCGCGCGCGTCGGCGGATCACCGCGCGGTTGGGCTCCCGCTCGATCCCTCCCGCCGCGTGGTAGACCGTGGGCTCCACCTGGTCGTGGAACAGCCGCTCCAGCTCCGCTTCCGCGTTCACCGTGAGCACCGCCTTCTGGGGACCGAGCTGCAGCGAATTCGACAGGGTTTCCTCCAGTCCGGCCACGAGGGCCGCGCCCTCCCCGGGCTGCGCGGCCCGTGCCTCGAAGTCGGCTTCGAGCCCGCGGAGCAAGGTGACGTCGGCTGCGGGATACAGCCGCCGCAGGCGGGCGAAATCGGCCTCCTCCTGGAGCAGCCGCGCGTGCAGCCGCCCCTCCGGGTCCAGGAGGAGGACGCCGATGTTCATCCATTCATCGCGCACCAGATTGGGCACGTAGCGCAGAATGCGGAAGGTACAGGTTAGAAAATTCTCATCCGCCATGGTTCACGTCCAGTTCCGGAACGGTCTCCGGTACGAGTTTCGAGCTTCCAGAATCAGATCGGGCAGCCGCGCGGTGCGCCTGACCAGCCGCTCGAGCAGGGCATAGAGCGCGTCCAGGTCCCCGTCGTACCACTCGAGGGGAATGCGCCTGGCCATCTCGTCGAGCGTGCCGTCCTCTCCCATGCGCTTCATCCGCGCCACCCAGGGCCCGAACGTGTCCAGGCCCCGGACGGAGTCGTACACACGCATGCGAGCGTAGAGCCCGCGGAGCGGGGCATCCGGGAAATCCCAGTTCTGCGCGTTGAAGCAGAAGCCCTGGTCAATCATCCAGGCCTGGTAGCGCACGTGTCCGGGCTCGCGGAAAAAAATAGCCTGCCGGCCATTCGTGTTGCAGGTCCACTTGTCGAAAGCGAACATGCCGGCAAAGGTCTCCAGGTTTTCCACGTCGCCAAGCTGTTCGTCCGGCAGGAAGTCGTGCACCGCGAGTTCCGCGGGCTTTCCCGGGTAGCGCGAGCCAAACTGCCGCCCCGCGGCGCAGGGCGCGCGCGATGTGCCCACCTGCACCACCAGTTCCGCCGTGTTTTCGATCAGCTCCCGCCGCACCTCAATCACTTCCACGGGCGCGGCCGGGAGACCCAACCGCCTAGCCAGCAATGTACCGAGCAATTCGTTCGCCAGAATCCTCCGGTGCTGCGGGTTATTCTGGAATTTCACGACGTAGTATTCCCCGTCGTCGCATCGCATCAGGTGCGACTGCGCTCCTCCTCGCATTCGCCGGATGTGTTCGAGGGCTACGGGCACGCCGGTATGCTAGTGCCGCAGGTTCCCGACAGCAAGAGTGCCGGAATGGAATTGAGGACGGGAGCTACCGAGTTGGGAAGCAATCCGAACGGCAATCGGTGTGCCGCCATTCGGCCCCGCTGCCCGCGGCAGGGAATTGCCGTGCGGGATCGGAGCGGGACTCGCACGGGCGGCGCATCACAACTCTCGTCAGCAGGAATCGCGGCGCCCGCGCTCTTTCCAGGGACCCTTAGCGGCGGCGCTTCCGGCCCTTCTTTGCAGCCTTCCGCCGCGGTTTCCGGCCGGGCTTCCGGGCGGGCTTCTTCGTTCGCTTCGGGCGCACCTTCCGCTTCGGCCGCGCCTTCCGCTTCGGCTTGGCCTTTCGCCGCGCCTTTCCCTTCGGGCGCGGCGCGGGACGTGCGGGTTCGGAGGGTTCTACCGGCTCTGCTTCCGGCGCCGGCTCGTCCTCTTCCACGGGCTCGTCCTGCTCTTCCTCGCCCACCAATTCTTCACTCTCGATCCCGCTCTCGTCGTCTTCGAAGGGGAACTCTTTGTCGTGCTCGAGGATGTCAGACATCTCTGCCTCCGTACGTAATTGTTTGTGGAAGCCGAAGCGGGCAACCATCGCGGATATAAGCGGACTTCTGCGACTTTGTCAAGGCACAGGCTGACAGGCCAGTTCGCCGAGGCTGGCCTTGTCGTGTCCAGTGGAGAAGGACGCCGAGGCGAGCGAATGGCACGGGGCTAACGAGGGGGCAATATGGTCAACAGATCTCCCACGTGAAGAGGACGGCTGGCGAGAGAATGATTTGCCTGCCGCAGGGCCTCGACGGTGGTGCGATAGGCGCGGGCGATGGACCAAAGTGATTCGCCCTGGCGCACGGTATGCGTCACCGGACGCTGGAAATCAGCCTCTGTCTGTCCGGCTGCGGCCGACAACCGCTGTGTTTTCAGTTCCTTCGATGCTCTCGCCGCGCTCGCCACATTCGGCCGCCCGCCCGGATAAATCCTCAGCGTCATACCCGCGGTCAGAGTGGCACTGTGGGGACCATTCCAGCGCACGATCTCTTCCGGCGTCACATCGAACTCCCTAGCGACGCGCGGAAGGGTTTCCCCGCGGCGCACGCGGTAGCGCACCAGTTGGCCCAGCCCGGCTGCCGCAGGACGATTTCCAGGGATAACCAGTTTCTGTCCCACCGGGAGCGGCGCGCCCTCCTCCAGGCCGTTGACCTCCGCGAGGGCGACCGGGGTAACTCCGAAACGGCGAGCCACCGAGGAAAGCGAATCCCGCTCCTCGACGCGGTAGCGCCGCCAGACCAGCCACTTGTCCGCTGGGACCGCCTCCATCTCCGCCAAAAACTGCTCTCCCGTTCCTTCCGGCAATCGCAGCTCGAAATCGGGATCCGCCGGAGTCACCAGCCGCAGGAGCTGGGGATTCAGCGCCTTCAGCAAGCCCACATCTTCGTCAATCGTCTCCGCCGCCAGACGCAGATCGAGGGGGTGGCCGGGCTTCACCACGTCGCAGCGCAGCGGCTCGTCTTCCTCCACGGCGATGCCGTATTTCGCGGGGTCTTTGGCGATCAGCGCGAGCGCCAGGATGATGGGGACATAGTTGCGCGTCTGCCGCGGCAGCGCGTTGCGCCGGTGCAATTCCCAAAAGTCCGCGTATCCGGTGCGCTCCACGGCCCGCGCCACGTTGCCCTCGCCCGCGTTGTACGCGGCCAGCGCCAAGTACCAGTCTCCAAACATCCCGTAGAGGTCGCGCAGATACCGCGCCGCGGCCCGCGTGGATTTCTCCGGGTCGCGCCGCTCGTCCACCCACCAGGTGTGATCCAGGCCGTATTTCGTGCCGCTCGCGGCCACAAACTGCCAGATGCCCAGCGCCCGGGCCCGCGAGAGCGCCAGCGGCTCGAAGGCGCTTTCCGCTTGCGCCACATAGATGAGGTCCTGCGGCAGGCCCTCTTCGCGCAGCACGCGCGCGATCATCTCGCGGTAACGACCCGCCCGGCGCAGCCCCCGCGCCACGATGGCCCGCCCCCGCGGCGTCTCGAAGAAATTCATATAGGAAAGAACCGGGTCCGCGGTGGTCAGGGGCAGATCGTGATGGAGCGAGGCCAGTTCCCGCTCGGCGCGCTCTTTCAGCCGCGGATTCACCGGGAGCGCCAGGTCCGCGATTTCGTCAATCGCCGCAGGCGGGGCCTCGGCCGCGCCGGAAATCCCCGCACCGCCGCCTCCGGCGGCGACCTCCAGATCCTCCACGGCCGCCTGCACCCTCCCTTGGAGTTCCTCCAGGCGCGCATCGGCACGGATGTCGTAACCGCTGGCGAGCAGCCAGGCCAGCGCCCGGTCGTAGTCCTGGCGCGCAGCTTCCGGACGCCCCTCCTTGGAGTTCCGCTGGCCCGAGGCCAGTTGAGTCTCTACAGCTTCCGCCAGCAGCTCAGGACCGGACTTCACCGGAGCTCCGAGCCAGCCGGCAAATGATTCGCGCGGCGAAATCGGCAGCGGGGATTCCACTGGCGGGGGCATTTGGCCCCCCGGCACCGCCGCTCGCGCCCCATCTCTGATGCCCTGCTGGCAACCGAACGAGGAGAGCAACATGGCCGTTGTGATAGCGGCAATCGGCAGGTTGTGTTTCGAGCGCATAAGGGTGAAGATGGCCGGGTCGCGGCGTCAGGTCGCGGGCGGGCATTGGGCTGCGCCCGGGAAGATTCCTGGGCGGCAGGCGGTTCGGGCCACGCGATGCAGGATTCTACCCGCGGCGTCTCGGCGCGGTCAACGCGGAGATGGTTCCGGATGTCCAGAGTTCCACGGGGAATGGATTTCTTCCCTGCCGGGGCCCGGCGCTGAAGACCGGCGTACCGTAGCTGATTGGCAACATTACGTCACAGGTGTGCGTCCAACGAATCCAGCCTGGCTTGATACTGGAGCCAGCCGCAGCCTTCGAGGGACACCGCCGCACCGCGGGAGGGGGGGTATGAGGAAGATTCTGTCATTCCTGCTCGTGCTCGTTTTCGGAGCCGTTCCGTCGTGGGCTTCTCTGGGCCTGTCTGAGCAATCGGTTCATGCGGACCAGCAACGCATGGCCGGCCAGTTGAAGAGCGCGACCTTTAATGGTTTCACCGTCCACGAGATCACCGGGGCGGGCGGCATGGTGGTCCGGGAATACGTTTCGCCGGTGGGCACGGTGTTCGGCGTCGTTTGGGAAGGACCCACGATGCCCGATCTCTCCCAGTTGCTGGGCCCCTACTTTCCCAAGTTCCAGCAGGCTGCGGCGAATGTCCGTTACCGCCGCGGACCGTTGTACGTTCAGGACGGGCCATTCGTGGTGGAATCCGGCGGGCACATGCGCGCCTTCCGAGGCCGGGCCTACGTCACCAGCTTGATTCCCGCCAATCTCACGAAGGATGTGATTCGATGAAGGCACACACGCTTTCGGTCCGCGACCTGAGGACTCTCGGATGCGCCTTGGCGCTTGTGGCGGGGACCTTCGCTCTCCCTGGCTGCAGCAGCGTGAAGGGCGGCGGCGGTGCGAGCAGCGGCGGCGGCGGGGGCAGCAGTGCCAGCAACAGCCTGGCCATCACAGTGAACGCGGGCGCGGCAACCAGTAAGGTGAATATCCCGCTCGTCAGCGTCACCATTTGCGTTCCCGGTACTATGAACTGCCAGATTATCCAGAACGTCTTGGTGGACACCGGCTCCAACGGGCTTCGCTTGCTTCAGACGCAGGTCACCATCCCTCTCCTGACGGCTCTCGACACCGCCGGCAATCCGCTCGGAGAGTGCGCGATGTTCGCCGACGGTACCTTTCTCTGGGGTTCGGTTGCGACCGCTGACATCGAGTTGAGCGGCGAAAAGGCATCTGCTGTCCCCATCCAGATCGTCCGGACCACCGGGTCCGTGGGCTTCCCCACCGTTCCGACCACTTGCAGCGGCAACGGAACGGATGCCGGCACCGTCTCCGTGCTCGACGCAAACGGCATCCTCGGAGTCGGCCTGTTCAAACAGGATTGCGGCGTGCCCTGCACCGTGGTTCCCCCCGCCAACGCGTACTATGATGCCGGCGCCGCCTGCGTTCCCGCGAGCTGCTCGACCATCGCGGTGCCCCTGGTGAACCAGCTGCAAAATCCCGTTTCGCTGTTTACGACGGACAACAACGGCGTCCTGATCTCGCTGCCCACCGTCGGCGCCACCGGGGCCACCTCCGTATCCGGCTCGCTGATTTTCGGCATCGGGACACAAACCAACAACGCGCTCGGCACCGCCAAGGTCTATACCACCGACTCGTTCGGTTATATCACCGCCACGTACAATGGCTTCTCCTATCCGCAGAGCGTTATTGATTCCGGCTCAAACGCATACTACTTCCTCGACTTCGCGACCACCTCTTTCCCCCAATGCATGGTGGTCCTTGGATTCTACTGCCCGGCCTCGTCGACGAATTTCACCGTCACCAACATCGGAAACAACGGCATTTCGGGGCCGGTCATGTTCAGCATTTTCAGCGCGGATACGCTGTTCAGCAGCAACCCCAACTTCAAGGTCTTCAGCAATATCGGCGCCCCCTTCTCGGGTGCCTTCGACTACGGAATACCATTCTTTTACGGACGGCCCGTTTTCACCGCCATCAACGGACAAAACACGCCAGGCGGCATGGGTCCCTATTTCGCGTACTGAGCCCGAGGGATGCGGCGCGGGGAGGCGGCGGCACGCCGCAACTTGGCGCCGTGGTTGCTTGCTGCCGAAGAGGACGTTGATCGGCCGGCCGACGGCGCGCTGGCATCCAGCGCAACCCGCTCCCCAGCTCATTGGCAACACATGGCCACGCCCTCGCGTCTAATCCGCTTAGCCCGCCAGAACGCTGACGAGAAGCGCCGCATTGGCGCCTGCCACCACGGAGCCGGAACACATGAGAATTCGCTGGGGAATTCTGTTGGCGCTGATCTTCGCGGCCGCGCCCTTATGGGCGGCCCTGGGGGAACCGGAACAATCCGTTGAGGCCGACCGTGTGCGCATGGCCGGCCAGTTGAAGCGCACTGTCCTGCAGGGCTACACGCTTCACGAGATCACTGCGCCGGGCGGCCGTGTGATCCGGGAATACGTTTCGCCCGCAGGGACCGTCTTCGGCGTCGCCTGGCAAGGGCCGACGATGCCCGATCTCTCCCATTTGCTGGGCTCCTACTATTCCCTGTTCCAGCAGGCCTCGGCCTCGTCCCATCGCCGCCACGGGCCCTTGTACGTGCAGTCCGGCCCGCTGGTCGTCTCCTCCGGCGGCCACATGCGCGACTTCCGGGGGTTCGCCTACGTGACGGACCTTATCCCCGCGAGTGTCTCGAAGGACGCGATTCGATGAACGTGCAGCGGAGATCTCTGGCGCGCGTGATGCGATGCTGTCCGAGTGCTGTGGCGCTGGCAGCGGGGCTGTTCACTCTGGCCGCCTGCGGCAGTTCGGGGCAATCCACACCGCCGCCGCCGCCGGCGCCAGTGGTCAGACTGCCGGGTAGCGTGCCGTTCGGCCCTGTCCCCGAGGGGGCGACCAGCACGGCCATGACGGTTATCCTAATGAACGTGGGCACAGAGTCGCTCATTTTCACGAGCAGCCCAGCCATCACGGGCACGAACGAGGCGGATTTCGCGATCACAGGGGCGACCTGTTCGACGGCGAGCCCGCTGATCACCAACGCCAGTTGCACGGTCACGGTCACCTTCAAACCATCCACAACTTCTGCCGAGACCGCCGCCCTGGGTTTCGCTGATAACGCTACCCCCGGTTCGCAGAGCGTTTCCCTTACGGGGACCGGCACGGCTCCTGCCCCGGTGGTGAACCTGCCAGCTAGCATCCCGTTTGGAGGAGTGACCCCAGTGGGTACGCCCAGCGGAACAGGGACAGCCACGCTGATCAACATGGGCAGCGCCACGCTTACCTTCACCAGCGCCCCAGCCGTTACAGGAGCGAACGCGGCCGATTTTGCAATCGCCTCCAATACCTGCCTCGTGGCAAACCCCGTACCCGTAACCGGCAGTTGCGCCGTCGGTGTGGTGTTCACGCCATCGACGGGTGGCGCGGAATCGGCCTCGTTGAAGTTTACCGACAATGCGGCGAACAGCCCCCAGAGCGTCTCCCTAACGGGCACAGGGGGCGAGCCAGTTGTTAGTCTACCGATGAGTCTGCCCTTCGGTTCCGTCACGCAGGGTGTCACGAGCCCGTCCATGACCGTGACTCTGATGAACTCGGGAAACTTGCCACTTACCTTCAACAGCCCACCAGCCGTCGCGGGGGCGGACGCGGCGGATTTCAACATGATCGCGAACACATGCACGGTGCCAAGCCCGGTGGCTGCGGACGGGAGCTGCACGGTCACGCTGACCTTCACCCCTTCGACTTTGGCCATGGAAAGCGCGTCCTTGAACTTTGCCGATAACGCCGCAAACAGTCCTCAGAGCGTCTCGTTAACTGGAACCGGCACCGTCGCGCCGAACAACGTCCTGCCGGTTCAGGTGACCCTCGGCCCACCCGGAGTGGAGGACGTGGACATCCTGTTCGCCAGCGTCACCATTTGTGTCCCCGGAAGCACGACGGACTGCCAGACGATCGACAATATCGAGGTGGACACAGGATCCGAGGGGCTTCGCGTGCTCGCCTCGCAATTGAACATTGCCCTCCCTCAGGCCACCCTCGGAGGACAGGCTTTGGGAAATTGCGTTCAATTTGTGGACTTGTCGTACGCGTGGGGACCCGTACAGACGGGAGATATCGTGATGGCTGGAGAAAAAGCGGCTTCTCAACCCATCCAGGTGATTGCCGAACCCGGTTTTGCCTCCGTGCCGACCGGGGCAAATGGCTGTGCAGTCTCTGGCGGGACAGACCTCGATACGGTGGTAGCATTCGGGGCCAACGGCATCATTGGAGTGGGACCGTTCCGGCAGGATTGCGGCCCGGCCTGCGCCCAGGAGGCCAGACCGGGGACATACTACACTTGCCCGAACAATAGCTGCTCGCCTACGACGATTCCCCTCGCGAGCCAGCTTCAGAACCCAGTGTGGATGTTTCCCCAGGATAACAACGGCGTGCTGGTCTCGCTCCCGAGCGTCGCCGCCAACGGGGCCTTGACGGTCGACGGATCGCTGATTTTCGGCATCGGAACGCAGGCGAACAACGTGCTGGGCACCGCCCAGGTCTACACCACCGACGACGTTGGAAACTTTACAGCGACCTACAAAAACGTCGCATATGCGGATAGTTTCGTTGACTCGGGCTCTAACGGCCTTTTCTTCCTCAACACCTCGCAATCAGGTCTCACCGCTTGCCCCATGTCGTCCAATTTTTATGGGTTCTATTGTTCTTCGGGTGGTCCTTTCACGGTCACGAACAAAGGGGCGAACGGCGTCTCGGGGCAGGTCTCCTTCAGCATCGTGAATGCCACCACCCTCTTCAACAACAACCCCAACGCCGCGGCCTTCAGTAATCTCGGCGGGCCCTTCTCGAACACGTTTGATTACGGGCTGGCGTTCTTCTTCGGCCGCAACGTCTTCACGGGCATCGAGGGGCAACAGACTGGAACCGTGACGGGTCCTTTCTTCGCGTTCTGAGCGCGACGGAATCTGGCGCGGAGTCGGGGCGCCGCGCGCTGCGAGCCGGCGAAACGTGGCGCGCGCGTTCGGCGGGAGTGGGCACCCGTCTACGCCAGCGCTTGGCGCAAATCCGCAATCAGGTCGTCCACGTCTTCGAGCCCCACGGAAACGCGAACCGTGCCGGGCGTGACCCCGGCGGCCTTCAACTCCGCCGGACTCATGTTGTAGTGCGAGGTATACGCAGGCAGGATCACCAGCGATTCGACCCCGCCCAGGCTCGCGGCCAGAAGAAACAGCCGCACGCGGTCGCAGAAGTGCCGCGCCGCACCCAGCCCGCCCTTCAGATCGAACGCCATCATGCCCCCGAACCCGCGCATCTGCCGCCGCGCCAGCGCGTGGTCGGGATGCGACTTCAATCCGGGGTAGTGCACCCGCGCCACCTTCGGATGTTTTTCGAGGAACCGCGCCACCTGCATGGCGTTTTCACAGTGGCGCGGCATGCGCACTCCCAGCGACTTAATCCCGCGGTCCAGCAGGAACGCGGCCTCCGGGTCCATCGAGCCGCCCAGATAAATCACCGCTTGCCGCACTTCCTTGATTCGCTCCCGGCTGCCCACCGCCGCCCCGGCGATGACGTCGGAATGCCCGGCGAGGTACTTCGTCGCGCTGTGCAGCACCACGTCAAAGCCCAGGCTGAGCGGCTTCTGCAGGAGCGGCGTGGCAAACGTGTTGTCCACCATGGACACCAGCCCGTGCTGCCGCGCGAATCCCGCGGCCTTCTCCAGGTCCACCAGGCGGAGCGTGGGATTCGTCGGCGATTCCACGTACAGCACGCGCGTCAGCGGCGTCACCATGCGCTCAATTCCCTCCAGGCCGCACTCCACATGCCTCACGCAGATGCCCAGCCGCGGCAGCACGTCGCGCATCAGCCGGTAGGTGCCACCGTAGAGCTGCGTCGAGGCGATCACCTCGTCTCCCGTGCTCAGGTGCGCCAGAAGCGCGCTGGAAATCGCGGCCATGCCCGATGCCGTCACAATGGCGGCCTCGCCTCCCTCCAGCGCCGCCAGCTTCGCCTCCACCACCGCCAGCGTGGGGTTGCCGTAGCGCGTGTAGATGTAAGCCTTGCTCTTCCCCGCGGCCCACAGCTTCATCTCTTCCGTATTACGAAACGTGAAATTCGAGGTGCGCGAGATGGGCAGTCCCACCTCCGTGCCGATGCCGTGGCGTTCCGTCCCGGCGTGAATCGCCACGGTCGCGGAGTTCCATGCATTCCGATTGTGTTTCATCGTTGTGGTCCTTCCCGGAGGGGTGAGATTCCCGTGCGCTTCAGAAATGACACAATACGCGGCGGTCACGCGGCCCGCCAAGTCCAATTTGGTTGTGAGGGGCCGTGCCGCCGGCCTGGTGTGTAGAGGCGGGATTAGCCCGCCACTTCGCGCTGCGCGCGGCGCCCACCATGGCTGAGCGGATGCGATGGGCAGCCGGCCCCGGATTACTCTTCCTCTTCCTCCGCCGGGGCTCCGCGCTCCTTCTTCGCCAGATCAATGATCTTCTGCGCCTGCTCGGCGGGCACGTAGTCGTAATGCGAGAATTCCATCGCGTAGCTCGCGCGCCCCTGGGTCATGGACGTGAGCGTGTTCGCGTAGCTCAGCAGCTCGGCCAGCGGCGCCTGGCCTTTCACGATCACGCTCGTTCCCCGCGTTTCGTTTCCGCTCACCCGCCCGCGCCGGCTGGACAGATCCCCCACGATGTCGCCCAGAAACTGCTCCGGGGCGTACACCTCGAGGTTCATGATGGGCTCCAGCAATGAGGGCCGCGCCGCCTTCATGGATTCCTTGAAAGCCAGCGACCCGGCGATCTTGAAGGCCATCTCCGAAGAGTCCACGTCGTGGTACTTCCCGTCGTAGAGCACCGCGCGAAAATCCGTCACCGGGAATCCCGCCAGGAAGCCGCGCTCGGCGGCGTCCCGCAGTCCCTTTTCCACCGCGGGGATGAAGTTTTTCGGGATGGACCCGCCGAAAATGTCGTCCACGAATTCCACGCCGGTTCCCCGCGGCAGCGGCTCCATGCGGATGCGGCATACGCCGAACTGCCCGCGCCCGCCGGTCTGCTTCTTGTGCTTGCCTTCCGCGTCGGCCTTCCCGCGAATCGTTTCCCGGTAGGGCACTTTGGGCGGCTTCAGCGTCAGGTCCACGTGATAGCGGTTGTGCAGCTTGGAGACCACCACCTCGATGTGCTTCTGCCCCGAGCCGCTCAGCAGGAATTCCTTCGTCTGCGCGTCCCGCGAAAACCGCAGCGCCAGGTCTTCCTCGAGCAGCCGGTGAATGGACTGCCCGATCTTGTCTTCGTCCGCGCGCGTCTTGGGCTCGATGGCAAACGTGATGGAGGGCTCCGGGATGCGCGCCGTGCGGTAGAAAATCGGCGCCGTCTTGTCTCCCAGCGTATCGCCCGTAAACGTGTCTTTCAGCTTGGCCACCGCGCCGATGTCGCCCGCGTGCAGCTCGGGCACGGCCACGGCCGTTTTTCCCTGCATCCCCTGCAGGTGCTGGAAGCGTTCCGGCGCGTTCCGCACGTAGTTCTGGAGCGTCGCGTCGTTCTTCACCACCCCCGACATGACCTTGAAGTAGCTGATGCGCCCGGCGAACAGGTCCACCACGGTCTTGAACACGAACACGGACACCGGCGCGCTATCCGCCGTCTTCCGCTCCACTTCGTTCCCCTTTCCGCCCGGCTCGCTCGTGCCCGTGGTCTTTCCGTGATACAGCGGCGAGGGCATCATCTTGGCCAGAAAGCTC
>DATEQM010000002.1:0-10666 GCA_035272605.1 Candidatus Acidiferrales bacterium
GCCTCTCTCGCGCACGGCGCCAGGGGGAGAAGAACCAATGTCCGCATCGCGCCAGCCTGTGGATGCTGCTTTTCCCGATGGTGGTAGATGGCTTTCGCTCGTTCGCGATCAAGGCTACTGGCTCTTTGCCGCGGGGCACGGTCGAGCCGTGATCGTGGAGCGCCTCCCGCTCCAGCCCGCCCCCGCCAAGTATCAACCTGCGCAGACCCTTCCTCGGACTTTTGACGACCGCTACGGGCTCAAGCCCAATACACCCGAACGGCAGGGCCGCTTCGTGGTCATGACGGAAGTCTCCCGGGCCTCCCAGGTTTCGCGTTTCCGTGTATCCGGCGCAGACGTGAAGCGCGGCCCTCGCTCATCGCCCTGGAACGCCGTGCGTTCCATTCAATCCGTCAACCGGTTGGAATCCTACGTAGCCAAGGAAGCCGGAAACCTCCTCTTCTTCCTGGTTCGGGGTCCCAAGTCACGAACATCGCTCGCCCCACGCGCCCCCGAGCGGCCCGACGCTTCCGCAATGCAGATTGGCAGGAGCCTTGGCCTGAGCGATACCGATCTGGAGGCCTTGCGTGTTGCCGGCTTGGCGCGCCGCTCCCGGGGAGAGCTCTCGTCACTCGACCAGGGGGAAGGGAACGAGGCTCCGCGCTGCAAGTGTCCCGGCTGCGAAGATTCACCCGCCGCCACTCTCGAAGGTCAGCCCTATTGCAAGCTGCACTTCATGTCCGCCTGCTACCAGCGCTTGGACGCCTGCGCCGAGCAACTCGGCCAGGGCCCCGTTGCGCCTGAGCTGGCGGACCAGATGCGCTCGCTCTTGACCGCGTGCATCGAGCAGGCCAATGCCCTCACCCGCGCGCCCTTCTCTCAGGATTCCCTCGAGCGTGCTCGCCTGCTCGACATCCGCCATACCGCCCTGGAATTGAAAGCCCGCCTCCGGCGCAGCCCGCGCTTCGCCGCCTCCCATCCCGTGCGCCTGCTCTGCGAAACTCCCGGCCGGCCCTGGCAGGAAGAATCGCAGACGTTTCTGATCAGCCGCTTCGGCGCCATGCTGGAATGCAAGAACCTCGTCCGGCCGGACGATTGGCTCTTCGTCGAACGTCTCGACACCGGCAGTCGCGCCCGCGCTCGCATGGCTTGGCGCGGCCCGGGCAAGTCCGGTTCCTTCTGCGTCGGCCTGGAATTCCTCGATTCCGAAAATTTCTGGGGCCTGAGCTGGACCGATCCCGTTCCAGCCTGCCCTGACGGAGGAAGGGCCCGCTCCCTTTCCGCCGGATAAATAACATCGGCTGGAAATCTGGCCGAGGCGTGTGGCGCGAAGCGTGCCACTTACCGCGTAGTGGAAGTTCCACACAGGGCTAACTCCGTCTGACTCTTGCATTCCGCAACGCTCAGGAGTAGTTTTTCGCTCATCTGATCTCCGTTTGCGCTGTGTCCCGGAATCGCGTTCGTCGCAGTCGGGCCCTTGAATTTCTGAATCTTTCTAGCGGAGGTGTAAACCGTGGCCACCAATCGTCGTAATGCCCTGAAGGGCGGATTGACGCTGCTGGGCGCCGCCGTCGGCATCGGCTCAGCAAACAGCAGCGCATTCGCAGCGGCGTCGGCTCGCGCCGCAGAAAGCAAAGACGGCCTGCCCGTCGTCCTGCACGGCGTGGGCTGGCGCATTTCCTCGCAGGACCTTCGCCGCGGCCAACTGCCCCCGGCCGGCATCCGTATGCTGGCCCGCGGCGAGATTGTGGACAAGCCCTCGCGCGGCCGTAAACTGGGCGATTTCTTCGCCACCTACTACCGTCTCAACACGCCCGGCAAAGTCGCGCCTCACGAGCCGGGAAGCCTGGAGCTGCACACCTTTGTCTTTCCCGATGGAACTCTGGTCGGCTCGGGTGTCGCCACCGCCGCCACCGAGAGCGAGGGCCACTTCGCCATCATCGGCGGCACCGGCCGCTACCTCGGGGCAAGAGGCTCTTACGTAGCGCGCCAGAATCACGCGGATTTTGGCGGTGACGGCACCGCAACGTTCACCCTCACGCTGATCTGAACTTTATTTGCGAAACGGATGGAAGGAGGATGCAACCATGGCAGTAGATGCATTTCTGTTCATTACTGGAATCTCGGGCCCGGGGCCGGGCGGATCGGTTGAAATCGACAGCTTTAGCTTCGGAGTTTCCAACTCGACCACCGTTGGCACTGGCACAGGCGGGAGCGGCGCCGGAAAGGTAGCTTTGAGCGATTTTTCCATTACGAAAACATTTGACTCCAGCTCCCCTAAATTGTTCGACAATGCCATCAACGGCATGATCATCTCCAGTGCGGTGCTGAAGGTCTATCGCGGCGCAGGCGGTGCCGGCGGTACAGGGAGTCCGACTGAGTACCTGATGATTACGATGACGAATGTAATTATATCAGGGTATACGCTCAACGACGGCACTTCGGGGGGCCAATCACCCTGTCCGCCTTCGGATGGCGGCCGCCCGAAGGAGAGCATCTCCTTTAATTTCGAGAAGCTCGCCATCCAATACATGCCCCAGTCAGGCACCTGAGCGTCGCAGGCGGCGGCTTTAACCGAGGGATGGGGATCCGCCTCGCCGCTCCCGGGATCCCCGCATTCCATCGTCCCAGGGTATCTCCGCGCCTTGTGCGGGCTGCAGTTTCGCGCCATACTGCGCCACGGGAGCACATTCATCTCCTGTATCCTCGAGGCCACATGAAGCATTCCTATTTCGTCCTTCCGGCCGTAGTTTTCCTCCTCTCGCTCCTCCAGCTCCCGGCGGCAATCTCTGGCTCGCCCACCCCTGTGCTCCAGCAGCAGGAATCCCCAAGCGCCCCCGCCGCTGTCCCGGCCGTCACCCCACAGCCGCCCACTCAGCAATCTCCAGCCCGCAGAGTGACCGCATACACCCTGCCGCCCGAGCTCTACAAGAAGGCGCACGATCTGGGCCGTATTCATTTTCGCTTCAATCTGATCAGCTTTTTCTACGGCCTCGTCGTGCTCTGGGTCGTTCTGGCCGGAAAGCTTGCCGCCAAATTCCGCACCTGGGCAGAAACGTCCTCCCCGCGCCGATTCCTCCAGGCAGTCATCTTCTCGTGTCCCCTGCTCGTCACCATGTCGGTCCTCGGCCTGCCCGCCGATATTTACGAGCAGCACGTCGAGCGCGCCTACGGCCTTTCCATTCAGGGCTGGGGCTCCTGGTCCTGGGACTGGGTCAAACTCCTTCTCATCTCCCTGGTCATCGGCACCATCCTCATCTGGATTCTCTACGGCGTGATTCGCAAATCGCCGCGCCGCTGGTGGTTTTATTTCTGGCTGGCCACCCTCCCCATCGGCCTCTTCCTCGTCTTTCTGGCGCCGGTCGTCATTGACCCCATGTTCCATAAATTCGAGCCGCTCCAGAAAAAAGACTCGCAGCTCACTGCCGCCCTCGAGCGCATGGTCCAGCGCGCCGGGCAGGATATCCCGCCCGAGCGCATGTTCTGGATGGGCGCCGGCGAGAAAACCACCGAGCTGAACGCCTACGTCACCGGAATCGGCGCCTCCAAACGCATCGTCGTCTGGGACAACACCATCGCCAAAATGGACACGCCGCAAATTGTCTTTGTCGCCGGCCACGAGATGGGCCATTACGTCCTGCACCACGTTTGGAAGGGCTTGGCCTTCGGTGCCGTGCTCCTGTTCGTCTTCTTCTATCTGGGCTTCCGCTCCATTGGCTGGCTGCTCGGCCGCTGGGGGGCAAAGTGGGAGATTCGCGGCCTGGACGACTGGGCTTCTCTCCCTGCCCTGCTCCTGCTGCTTTCGGTTTTCGGCTTCGTCGCCAATCCCGTGGGCAGCGCCGTCAGCCGTTACTTCGAGCATCAGGCCGATCAGTACGGCCTCGAAGTCACTCACGGCCTGACTCCCGATTCCGGCCAGATCGCCGCCCAGTCGTTTCAGATCCTCGGCGAAGTGGATTTATCCGACCCCGATCCCAACCCCGTCAACGTGTTCCTGTTTTATTCGCACCCGCCGATCTCCGACCGCGTTCGCTTCGCCCTCTCCTACGACCCCTGGGCCAATGGAGGGCAGGGAGAGCTTGTCCACTAACCGCCGGAGGCAGCGGGCAACACGGCCCCGCTGCCGGCAAGGAGTACACCCATGGGCTTCGACAAGAAGGAAATGATTGAGAAGTTGAAGTTTGAGATCGAGATGATCGAGAAGGGAGGATACTACCCCTCCGTTCGGGAACCCCGCCGCGCTCCGGAAATCTTCCGCGAGTCCATCACCTGCCTGAACGTAGGGCTGGAAGAAAAAGAGCACCCCTGCTCGAGCTGTCTCCTCGGCGATTTTGCCCCGCCCGATCTGCGCTACACTAGCGACGACCTTTGCCACAAGATCCCGCTGAACGAAAAGGGCGACACCGTCGACTCGCTCAAGGCCGAAGGCGATCCCTACAAACTGCAGGCCATGGTCCTCACCTGGCTGAAAAAAACAGTCGCAAAGCTGGAGCAGGAGATTGCCGCCGGCACGTAAGCGTCGCGACCCTTCACCGGGGGCATTCTTCTCATCCTGGGAGCTGCGCCTCAGGTCAGGCGCGAATCGGAAACTGGCCCACTTGCGCTTTGTTTCGCTCGCTTGACAACCCGCGGGCCGGACGGTATATCTGTTTGCGGATGCCTGCAAATCTGTTTGAGGGTCATTCGGTAAGATTCGCCCTGCATGGAGGTCCCGCGTCCTGGCAGTTGGGTTTTAAGCGGTGTCCATGACCACAGAGAACCAGAGCAAACCAATCGCCAGCACCACCCCAGCGGCTCCTGCCACACCGGCAGCCGCAAAACCTCCCGCACCCCAAAAAGCAGAGAAAAAAGAAGCCGCCCAACCGGTGGACATCCGCCGCCGCATCATCTGGGCCTGCGTCTGGGGCTATCTGGGCGTCAATTTCCTCATGTTTCTCCGCTTTTTCTTTCCCCGCGTGCTCTTTGAGCCCTCCACCGTCTTTTCCGTCGGCTATCCCACCGACTTCGCTCTCGGCGTGGATACCAAGTTCCAAAAGGACTACCGCGTCTGGGTGGTGCGCAATACCGAGCGCCTCTTCGTGATCTACGCCAAGTGCACCCACCTCGGCTGCACCCCCGACTGGAAACCCAGCGAGAACAAGTTCAAGTGCCCCTGCCACGGCAGCGGCTACGACAGCGAAGGAATCAATTTCGAAGGCCCGGCTCCGCGGCCCATGGACCGCTGCCATGTGGACATTGACGCCACCGGCAAAATCATCGTGGACTCCAGCCGCCTCTACGTGCAGGATTTCAAGGCCGGCCGCAACGAGTTCGACGACAAAGGCGCCTTTTTGAACGTGTAGCGGCACAGACTAGCCGCGGCGAGTCAGTGCCCAGTAAGCAGTTCAGCTAGCCACGGTCAGTGCAGTCCTGACCGTGGGCAGTTCCAAGCGGCGGATAGATGAGCAGCGTAGGGGCGGACCCAGGTGTCCGCCCGCGCTAAGACTCGAGGCCAGGTGATGGCAGACGAACCGAAACCAAACGGCGGCAACGGCGGTAAAACGACCGGCCTCCTTGATAAAGTCCAGGGCGAAGCCCGCGCCATCAAGGAGATGTTCACCGAAAAAGCCAAGGCCGACCTCGAAAGCCTCAAAGACCCGGAAAAAACTCAAGCCTTCCGTTCCGTCTTCCGCGTCAAGCACGACGATACTCCGCGCAACCGCGCCCTGAGCGTCCTCTCCAACGTCTTCTTCCATCTCCACCCCGCCAAGGTCAACCGCGACGCCGTGCGCTACTCCTACACCTGGGGCATGGGCGGCATTACCTTCTATCTCTTCATCGTGCTCACCTTCACCGGCGTCTTGCTGATGTTCTACTACCACCCCAGCAAGATTCAGGCCTACCGCGACATCTTGTATCTGCACCACGACGTGCCCTTCGGCCAGCTCCTGCGCAATATGCATCGCTGGGCCGCGCACCTCATGATCATGACCGTGTGGCTGCACACCTTCCGCGTCTTTCTTTCCGGCTCCTACAAGAAGCCCCGCGAGTTCAACTGGTGCGTCGGCGTGCTCCTGATGGTGCTCACCCTGCTGCTCTCCTTCACCGGCTACCTGCTCCCCGACGACCAGTTGGGTTTCTGGGCCGTCACCGTGGGCACCAACATGGCGCGCGCCACTCCGTTGTTAGGACACGAAGGCCCGTTCGGGCGCCAGCTCGGCATGACCGCCTTCAACGACGTCCGCTTTGCGCTCCTTGGCGGCTCCATCGTGGATGCCAACGCCCTGCTTCGCGCCTACATCTGGCATTGCATCGCCATTCCGCTCATGGCCGCCATCTTCATGGGTGTGCATTTCTGGCGCGTTCGCAAAGACGGAGGCATCTCCGGGCCCGCCCCGGTGATGCTCGAGTCCGAAATTAAAGATGCCAAGGGTCCAAAACCGGTGATCATGCAGCCAAGCGGAATGCGTTGAGGTTAGTAGCGCGGGCTTTCAGCCTGCGCTCCGTTGTAACCGCCATTCGCCGCGTGGCCGACAGGCCGCTGGTGGATGAGTGGAGTCGTTGAGGGCTTTTCAGTATTCGCTTCGGGGAGAAAGAGGGCATGGGATTCGACTGGGGCCAGATCTGGGAAATCGTTTCCACGCCGGATAACGTTCCCATTGTGGCCATGCTTTTCCTCGTTCCGTTTTTCACCTGGTATTGGTATCGCCAGGCCAAGAAAACAGACGCCCTCATCGCCCAGCTCGAGGCCGACCCCCAGCTCGCCAAAACCTCTCATCGCAAAGTATGGCCCTGGAAGCCCGGCTGGGACCGCGAAGTCCACACCTGGCCGTACCTCATGCGCATCGAGTTTCTCGCCGCGTTGATCGTCACCGTGATCCTCATGGTCTGGTCCATCACCCTCAACGCGCCACTTGAGGAGCCTTCCAACCCGAACCTCACCATGAATCCCGCCAAGGCCCCCTGGTACTTCCTCGGCCTCCAGGAGATGCTCGTCTATTTCGACCCCTGGATCGCCGGCGTGGTCATGCCCACCCTCATCATTGTGGGCATGATGGTCATCCCCTACATCGACGAAAACCCCCTCGGCAACGGCTACTACACTTACAAGCAGCGCCGCTTCGCCATCTGGACCTACCTGATCGGTTTTATCGGCATGTGGATCGTCATGATCACCATCGGCACCATGATCCGCGGCCCCGGCTGGCAGTGGTTCTGGCCCGGGCAGACCTGGGACCACAACCGCCTCATCTTTGAGGTCAACCGCGACCTGCACACGCTCTTCGGCCTGCACAATCCCGTGGCCGTCGGCATCTTCGGCCTGGTGGTGGTGGGCGGCTATTTCCTGGTCATGGGCTACGCCGCCCACAAACTGTGCATGGCCACGCCGTTCACGCGCCGCATCTACGCGCGCATGTCTCTGATGCAGACCACCATTTTGCAGGGCCTGCTGGTTCTGATGGCCAGCCTGCCCATCAAAATTTTGCTGCGGCATTTGCTCCGCATCAAGTACGTCTGGGTCACGCCCTGGTTCAACATCTGAGGTAGCACAGACAATCCTGTCTGTGCTCCTCGTCCCGGAACCGCGGCGGCCCTGGAAGAGCGAGCACGAAAGTCCGAGGTGGCTCGACAGACGTTCCTGTCTGTCTCCCCCTCGCAGCAATTGTGAGTCTGGTAGGGGCGCACCCAGGTGTGCGCCCTCTGTGGTTTGTCGGTCTCGGGCAGGCCCAATCGCCTGCCCGCCGGAATCAGCAAGCGCTAAGGGGGAGCGGTGCCCGAACCCGAATCCGACGATCCGATTCTGAACCAGTCGTACGCGACGCCCATCCTCGTCACCGTACTTCTGCTCATGCTCACCGTCGCCTGGGCCATGTGGCAGGAAGAGTTCGGCCTCCGCCCCTGGCGCTCCTATCAGGAGCATTTCGTCCAGGCCTACACGAAGTATCTCCGCACGGAAATTCGCAAGCAAAAGGCCAAGGAACTGGCCATTTACAATTCCGCGGACTACAAAAAGCTCGATGCCGCCGCCAAGGCCGCCCAGGCGGAGGCCAAACCCCAGCTCGATAAAATCAAACAGCAGCTCGCCTTCGTCAATCGCCGCACCGCCGCACTCCAGGACACTTTCGTCACCGAACGCGCCCGCATCGCCGCACTCGTCTATCACGCCGAGACCACGCAATCCGCCTCGGACCGCAAGGACGTCGAGGATGCCCGCGACCGCGTCCTGAAACTCGATTTGCCCACTGCGGACGGCAAAATCGAATCCGTGGCCTGGAAATTTCCTCGGCTGGAAGCGGAATTCACGGGCTTGAAAGCCCAAAAGGCCGCCCTGGGCAACGAACAGGGCGCCATCCTGAATCACATCCGCGATCTCAGCAAGATCGCCACCGACCACTTCAACGACCACATGGAGGGATTGACCGCGAGCCAGCTCGAAGGCCTCCTCTCCGGCGCGGAAAAACTCGATCCCCAAATCATCCAAATCAACGTCGCCTCGGCCGGCCTCGTGGACCGCTGCCAGTCCTGCCACATCGCCATGGACCCCAAAGTCGTCCCGCCGAATATGACCCTGTCCCGGGCGGACCTGGGATTTGCCGGCAACAAGGATGCGCCCTTCACCTCCCACCCGCGGCCCGAACTCCTCCAGATTCACGACCCCGACAAATTCGGCTGCTCCCCCTGCCACGGCGGCAATGGCCGCGCCACCGACAGCGTCGTCCAGGCCCACGGACATTACGAGCACTGGCTCTGGCCCCTCCACGCCAAGGAAAACACCGAAGCCGGCTGCCAGTCCTGCCACGCCGCGGACATGCTCCTCGACTACGGCCCGGTCATCAGCGAGGGCAAGGAACTCTACCGCCGCAAGGGTTGCGTCGGCTGCCACAAGTACGAGGGCTTCGACAACCAGGGCGAACAACTCCTCGCCTCGCGCCAGCAGATCCGTTCTCTCGAACAGCAAAAACACGAGCTGGAGCTGGACATCCCTCGCATCAATCATGAAGCCGACGTGGCACCCGACAACTCGACCGCCCAGCGCCTCTACCAGAAGGCCACCGACATGCGCGTCACAACCAGCAATATTGACGCGGAAATCGAGCAGCTCCAGCGCAACGCCGCCAGCCTCATGCGCGAGGAGAAAAAGATCGGCCCCTCCCTCAAGGAAGCCCGCGTCAAGCTTCGCAAGGACTGGATCCCCTACTGGCTCGCCTATACCCACACCTTCCGGCCCACCACCAAGATGCCCCAGTTCCGCTTCAAGCCCGGCGAGGTCGAAGCCATCGCCGCTTTCGTCTGGCAGAACGCGCTGCCCGGCCCCGCTCCCGACCATCAGCCCCCCGGCGACCCGGTCAAGGGCCAGGCCTCCTTCGAATCTCGCGGCTGCCTCGGCTGCCATTCCATCGGGGAAGGGGACAAGTCGCACGGCGCGCAATTTGCCGCCAATCTTTCCCGTGTCGGCGAAAAGGAAAACTACGATTACCTGGTCCGCTGGATCCACAGCCCCCGCCAGCGCACCCGCCCCTACGATCCTGTCACTCGGGAGGACCTGACCCCGGAGGACTACGCGAAATTCGGCAAGCCCTTCGTCTTTGACCTGGACCACTCCCGCTCCCCCGACGGCAAACATGAATTGCAGGTCCAGCTCCCCACCGTCATGCCCAGCCTCCGGCTTTCCATTGAGGAATCCCGCGACATCGCCAGCTACCTGATGACCCAGAAGCACGCCGATGCCAGCTATCCCGCCACTCCCTTCATGGACGATCCCAAGCTGCGCGATAAGGGCCTGGCCTTGGTTCGCAATTACGGCTGCGCCGGCTGCCACGAGATTTCCGGCCTTGAAGAAGAAGCCCGCATCGGCACCGAACTCACGACCGAAGGCTCCAAGCCCATCGAGCGCCTCGATTTTGCACTGCTCACCGAAGACGCCAAGCGCGGCATCCTCCCCGACGGGAAAAAGGACCTGGACGGAAGCTGGTACGACCAGAAGGGCTTTTTCGAACAAAAGCTCAAGCAGACCAACATTTTCGACAAGGACCGCATGGAGCCGCAGTTGAAAATGCCGCAGCCCGTGCTCGACGAGTCCGACCGCACCGCGCTCGTCACCTTCCTGCTCGGCAGCGTGGATCTCACCCTGCCCCAGGACTACGTTTACACGCCCGCCGGTGCCGCCCACGACATCCAGGAGGGCTGGTGGATCGTCTCCCGGTACAACTGCATGGGCTGCCACGTGGTCCACGTCGGCCAGAAGAGCGCTTTGATGTCCCTCCCGCAATATCAGGGCGACAACAAGGACAAACTGCCGCCCCAGCTCATCGGCGAGGGCGCCCGCGTCAACCCGCGCTGGCTCGAGCACTTCCTCCAGAACCCCGCGCTCGATCCCGTGAACACGGACCGCGACGGCGTGCGCTCCTACCTCGCCGTCCGCATGCCCACCTTCAGCTTCTCCGACGACGAAGTGCAGAAACTTGTCCGCTTCTTCAACGCCATGGCTTCCCAGTCGCTGCCCTACATGCCGCCAAAGCTCGAGCCGCTCACCGATCAGGAGCGGCAGATGGCCCGCCAGTTGTTCACTTCGCCGGCGGCTCCGTGCCTCAAGTGCCATGCCACCGGCGTGCCCGCCCACGACGCAATTGCCACGGCTCCCAATTTCCTGCTCGCCCCGGACCGGCTCAAGCCCGCCTGGACCTATCGCTGGCTCCTCGATCCCTCG
>DATEQM010000003.1:0-6903 GCA_035272605.1 Candidatus Acidiferrales bacterium
CGGCGGGTCGTGCACCAGCACGCGCGCGATGGAGGTTTTCTGCTTCATCCCCGTGGAAAAGGATTCGCACCGGCGGTCGCTGAACTCCTTCATTTCCAGCCTGGCCAGCAGCGCCTCCACTCGCTCGCGCAGCAAATCCTCTCCCAGGCCGTGCAGCCTTCCGAAATATTCGATGAATTCACGCGCCGTAAGCCGGCCGTACAGCGCCGTGGCCGTGGAGAGGAATCCCAGGCTGGCGCGTGCTTTCTCGGGCTCGGCCACCACATCGAAGCCCGCCACGGAAGCGCCGCCGGAAGTGGGCGAGAGAATCGTGGCCAGCATGCGCAGCGTGGTCGTTTTTCCGGCGCCGTTGGCCCCCAAGAGGCCGTAGATGCGTCCCGGCTCGCAGCGGAAGCTCACGCCGTCCACGGCACGCACCGCGCCGCGCTTCTTGTCCTGGAAGATTTTGGTCAGGCTGCGCGCTTCGATCATGCTTGCTTCTTCCAGCCAGTACGCGCGGGGGGTTCGGGAAATAACAGTGGCAAGGTCAGCCTTTGTGGCAGTTGGGACACTGCTTGGCGTCGAACTTGTCGGGCGGCACCGTAAACATGTTGTTGCACTGGATGCACACTCGATGGATCAGCTTGGGAGGCTGGCTTCCGGCTTCGGTTGGGGTTGCGGCCTTGGGCGTTTCGCTCACCTCTGGATTCTAACCGGGTGGGGTGGATGGGCGTCAAGCGCAGACGGAGGGGCGAAAGGAACCACCCCGCTTTGGAGCGGAGCGCTCAGGAGAGCGCTGCGTCTGCGGCAAAGCGGGCTCTGCAAGTGCGGCATGGAGGCTCATTTGGCGGGCATCGTCATGTGTACGTCCCGGCGTACCCGCGTAGGCATGTCGCGCGGCGGTTTGCTACACTTGCGGCTTTCGCAGGCAGAGAGAGTCGGGACAGGGGGGAATGGAAAAACGGCAAATACGCCGGCTGTTGCTGGCGGTCGGTGTCACGGCGCTGCTCGTGTGCGTGCTGGTGTGGTGGAGCCGGCGAGCGCCGGTTCCCGCGGTGAGTGCCGTCACCGTGGAGCGGCAGGACCTCACCCAAGTCGTCATCACGAACGGAAAAGTGGAAGCCATCGGGCCTGCTGTGATCCGGGCGGAGATGAACGCTTTTGTCACCCAGGTGGAGGTCGCGGAGGGCCGCACGGTCCGCCGGGGGCAGCTCCTGCTGAAGCTGGACTCCTCGGAAGCGGAAGCGCAGCTCGCGCGTACGCAGCAGACTCTGCTGGACGCCGAAGACGCGCTGCGTGCCGCCCGCGCCGGAGGGCCCGCCGGCGAGCTCGCGCAGCTCCAGGCCGACCAGCGCAGGTCCGAAGCGGAAGTGGAGCGGCTGCGCAGCGAACAGGCGTCGCTGGAGCGCCTGGCAGCACAGCAGGCCGCCACCCAGGAAGAAGTCAGCCGGAACAGGCTGGCTCTGACGCTCGCCGAATCCACCGCAAAACAGATTGCGGCGCGAAAAGAGGATATGAAGCGCCGGGCAAAACTCGAGGCCGAGACTTCCCAGCTGCAAGTGGAGCGGGCCAAGACGGAATTCGCCTCGCTGGAGAAAAAGGTCCGCCAGGGAAACCTGGTGGCTCCGATGGACGGCACACTCTACCTTCTCCCCGTGCACGTAGGCGATTACGTCCATACCGGGGACCTTCTGGCGGAAATCGGCAACCTGGACCATTTGCGAATTCGGGCCTTCGTGGACGAGCCGGAGTTGGGCCCGGTGGCGCCGGGCCAGCGTGTGTTGATTACCTGGGACGCGCTTCCGAATCGGCAATGGGAGGGCCGCACCGAGCAAGTGCCCAAGACGGTGGTGCCGCGCAACACCCGCAGCGTGGGCGAAGTGCTTTGCTCGGTGGACAATTCCAGCCAGGACCTCCTTCCCGATGCCAATGTGAGCGTGCGAATCATCGTGCACCAGGCCAAGAATGCCCTGGTGGTGCCGCGAGGAGCGGTGAGCGACGAGGGCGAGCATCACTACGTCTATGTAGTCGAGGAAACTGGACTCGGCGGGTCCTCGCAAACCCTGCGCCGGCGCGAGATCCATCTGGGCATCAGCAGTGCCACGAGCTTCGAGGTCCTCCAGGGTCTCAAAGAGGGAGAGGAGCTCGCTCTCCCGGGCGACGTTGACCTTTCCGACGGCATCAAAGTCAAGGCGGTCATCCGGAAGATGCCTTCGGGATCATGATTTTCCAGTGCCCTCGCTCCAGCCCATGCCCGGTCTGATTCAGAAGCTGCAGCTTTCCTCGTGCCGCAGTCTGTTGCCCCCTGCTGCTCGCGCGGCCCTTCTGCTCGCCATCGCCCTGGCGAGTGCCGTACCCGTGCTGGCCGGCCGGAGCCCTGCAATGAATGGCGAGGAATTGCGCCGGATGTTCGAGGCCGGGGAATACCGGAAGGTGCAGGCCGCCTCGGAAGCCGCCCTGGCCGCTACACCGCGCGATCCCTCGCTTCATTACTGGCTGGCGCGCAGCTCGTACGAACTGGGCATCTACGACGCCGCGGTGCGCGCGGCAGAGGAAGCCTGTCGCCTGGCCCCCGAGAAGTCGGACTTCCAGATGTGGCTGGGACGCGCCTACGGGAGGAAAGCGGAAATTGAGTCGAGTTTTTTCCTCGCGCGGAAGACGCGGCACGCCTTCGAGACCGCCGTAAAGCTCGATCCCGCGAACATCGAGGCGCGCCGGAATCTGGAGGAGTACTATGCGGAGGCGCCGTGGTTTCTGGGCGGCGGCAAGGAAAAGGCGCGGCAGCAGGCGCAGGCGGTGGCCGCGCTCGACCCGCTCGAGGGAAGTCTGGCGCTGGCCGATTTCTACCGCAACACGGATCAGCCGGAAGAGGCCCAGAAACAATACGAGCAGGTGCTGGCAAAACATCCGGAAAAGATTCACTTCTACCTCGAGGCGCTCGATTTCTTCGCGGACCGCCGCGACGCCCTGAACATGGCGCGCGTGCTGGGCGAGGCGCATTCGGCGTTTCCGCATGACCCGCGCCTGCTCTTTTACCGGGCCGTCTCGCGCGTCATCGGTGGGTTGCAACCCGACCAGGCGGAAACAGAATTGACGCAATTTCTTGCGGAATATCCGGGAAGTTCGGATTCCGTCACTCAGGCGGACGCCCGGGACTGGCTTGGGAGAATCTACGAGACGGAAGAAAAATGGGCACCGGCGGCTGAGCAGTATCGCCAGGCGCTGCAACTCGAGCCTTACCGGAAACGCTTTCGCAAATCGCTCGAGCGGGCGGAAAGGGAACTCCGCAAGAAGGCCGCATAAACCGGTCCCCGCCGCGCTGGTGCAGGGGGCATCCTCGCGGATGAGCACAGCAACTTGAATCTAGGGCGCCGCGTGGCCGAAAATGGGCACATCATGAGATTGGGGCCCGCTGTACTGATTTCATCATCGGTAGAGACCTGATTTATGACTTTGAGAATGCTGTTTCCAATTTGCCGGCCCAACGAAGTTTTCCCCGGAGCAGGTGGATGGAGATGTCGCGGCCTCGAGACGGCACAGGTCTCCTCGGCGGTGCCGTGCTCCGGAAACGACACTTCGCATTGCCGTCACATTGCCCTCCCATAGTTGAGAGATGTGCTTTGAGAAGGCTGTTCCTTCCCCGAGTCCGAGGCGTGAGGGAGAGAGGCTGAGGGAGCCTGCTTTGCCCGGAAAAAAGACCGCCATCATCATCGGCGCCGGACCTGCCGGATTGACGGCAGCCTTCGAACTCGCCACCCGTACGGAGATTCAGCCCATCGTGCTGGAACGCAGCACGTACATGGGCGGTATTTCGCGCACGATCAACTACAAGGGCAATCGCATGGACCTGGGCGGGCACCGCTTCTTCTCCAAGAGCGACCGGGTGATGGAGTGGTGGCTGGAACAATTGCCGGTGGAACTCGATGCCGGAAATTCGCGCCACGACCGGGTGATGCTGGCACGTTCGCGAAAGTCGCGCATCTACTCGCTGGGCAAGTTCTTCAATTATCCGGTCCAATTGACTCGAGACACGCTCACGAATCTGGGACTGCGGCGCACGCTTCGCATCGGTCTCAGTTACTTGCGCAGCGTATTCTTCCCGCCCGGCCGGGTGGACAACCTGGAAGAGTTCTTCATCAGCCGCTTCGGCCGCGAACTCTATCTTACTTTTTTCAAGTCCTATACGGAGAAGGTCTGGGGCGTGTCTTGCAAGGAAATCAGCGCCGAGTGGGGCGCGCAGCGGATCAAGGGCTTGTCCATCCGCAAGGCCATTCTGCACTTCCTGAAGATCCCGGGCAATCGTGCGAAGAGCGCGAACGGCATCGCGCAGAAGGACACGGAAACTTCGTTGATCGAACGGTTTCTCTACCCCAAGTTTGGCCCGGGTCAGATGTGGGAAGAGGTGGCGCGGCGCGTGGTCGAAAAGGGCGGCCGGATTATCACTCAGTTCGAAGCTTCGGGAGTTGAGGTGCAGGAAGGGCGCGTTGTCGCGGTAACCGGCGAAGATGCGGCCGGCAATCCATGCCGTTACGCCGGAGATTACTTCTTTTCCACCACCTCCGTTCAGGAATTGGTGGGGGCCATGAAGGCCGGCGTTCCCGACAGTGTGCGTGAAATTGCGGCGGGCCTGCAATACCGGGATTTCATCGTCGTTGGACTGCTGCTGACGCGCCTGAGGATCGCAGGGCCCGGCAACGGGCGCAACAAGTTAATCGGCGACAACTGGATTTATCTGCAGGATCCGGGCGTGCTTGCCGGCCGCTTGCAGATCTTCAACAACTGGAGTCCGTATCTTGTCGCGGACCCCGACAAAGCGTGGATCGGCGTGGAGTACTTCTGCTCCGAGGGCGGAGAATTGTGGCGGCGCACGGATCAACAGATGGCGGAGCTGGCCGTTGCCGAGCTCGACAAAATCAAGATCATCGATAAGAACGACCTGCTGGACTTCACCGTCGCGCGGATGCCCAAGGCCTATCCGGCGTATTTCGGCGCTTACCAACGGTTCGACGAGGTGCGCCAGTTTCTGGACAGGTTCGAGAATCTCTTCCTCATCGGCCGGAACGGCATGCACAAATACAACAACCAGGATCATTCCATGCTCACCGCCATGGTGGCCGTGGACAATATCGCCGCCGGGCGCACGGACAAGGCCAACATCTGGGAAGTGAACACAGAAATGGATTATCACGAAGCGAAGCACGCGGTGGCCGAGCGCATCACCGCCTCCGCCTCGTTGCGTCCGGCGATTGGCAGGGAGGAGAGAGAGTGACACGACTGGAAGCGCCGCGACTGGTCCGCAAGCGGTGATCGGATGAGCGTCATGCAATGTCCCGCAAGCCCAGGCACGGAATTCGCCGTGCCTGGGCTAAACCCCGGCGCAGAACCCCGGCAATCGCAGCTTCGTGCCGGTCTGGTGACGTTCGCTTTGCAGTTTTCCCTGACGTTGTCTGCCATCCTGATCGCCGGTCATCACAGTGGAATGGAAGATGACGCCATCTATCTTCCGGCCCTCAAGAAACTCCTGAATCCGGCGCTCTATCCGCACGATGCGCAGTTCTTCGCCAGCCAGGCGGACGCGTTTTTGCTCCTTCGGGTCGTGGCTGCGTCCGCACGGATCACGGGCATTCCAATTGAATGGGTCCAGCTCGGATGGCACGTCGCTTCCGTTTTCCTGCTGATCGCGGGCTGCTGGTATGTGGCCGAGCAATGTTTTTTCGAATTGAGAGACCGCTTCGCGGCCGTCGCGCTCGTTTCCGCTCTGCTCACCATGCCGGTCGCCGGCACTTTCCTGCAAATTGCCGATCAGCACCTGCATCCCAGGACGCTGGCTTGCGCCGCCATACTCTTCTCCATCGGCGCGTTGCTGGATCGGCGGTATAAGCTTGCGATCGCCTGTAGTTTCTTCGCTCTGCTCCTGCATCCGCTGATGGCGGCGTTTGGCATTACTTATTTGATTGTGCTGGCGCTGCCGCTGGAGCGGTTGTATCCGATCCTGGCCGGCGGGTTTGTGGCTTTGCCTTTGCCGATCATCACTCGGCCAAACGCGGCGTGGAGAGAAGCCGAATTGACTCGTACCTGTATGTTCCTCTGGAATTGGAAGTGGTACGAATGGCTGGGAATCTTTGCGCCCATGGCCCTGCTTTGGTGGTTCAGCCGGCTTGGCGAGAAGATTGGATCGCCGGCGCTGTCCCGGATGTGCCGGCGGCTGGTTCTCTTCAGCGCGGCGATGTCGGCGGCTGGCCTCATCGTTGGGATACCGGCTCGGCTGGACTGGCTCGCGCCGATTGAACCGATGCGCCATCTGCAGTTGGTCTACCTGCTCATGGCACTCTCTGCGGGAGGGCTGATGGCACACTACGTTCTGCGCAACCGCGGATGGCGATGGCTCGTGTTATTCATTCCCCTCTGCGGGGGCATGTTGTTCACACAGGAAAAACTCTTTGCCACCAGCCCGCACCTTGAAGTTCCAGGGGTGCCGGCCACCAACCGCTGGGTGCGATGCTTCCTCTGGATACGTCAAAACACGCCACAGGATGCTTATTTTGCGGTCGACCCGGAATATATGAGCAGACCGGGTGAGGAATATTTCGGCTTCCGCGCCATTGCGGAACGCAGCAAGCTGGCCGACTACTCGAAAGACGCTGCGGTAGTTGCCATCACCCCCGATCTCGGGCCGGCTTGGAAATCGCAGGTCGATTCCCTGCACGACTACCGCGGTTTCACGCGTGAAGATTTCCTGCGCCTCCGGAAAGAATATGGAACGGACTGGGCTCTCGTCGAAAAAGAAGTTCCCGGGCTGAGTTGTCCGTACCGCCGGGACAACCTGGCCGTGTGTCGCATCGAGTAGCCGGCCGGCTTCCTGGTTCCGGCCCACGGTGGCGCTGGATTGGGTTGCGGCGGGATACCCGAGGCAATGTCAACCGT
>DATEQM010000004.1:0-11659 GCA_035272605.1 Candidatus Acidiferrales bacterium
CACCGCTGCGCTGGCGCGCTTGGGCCTCGGCCGCGCATACGCCATGGCCGGAGACTCCACCAAGGCAAGGACTGCGTATCAGGACTTTTTCGCGCTCTGGAAAGATGCCGACCCGGACATCCCCATCCTCATTTCCGCCAAGTCCGAATACGCAAAACTTTAAGGGCTATCGCCTGGGCGTCTTCCGCGCCTTGCAGGTTGTCTTGATGTTCAGGGACTGTGTCGGCTCAGCCGGAAAGGGAGAGAGGGCGCCTTCCGTTAGCCCGAATTTCTTACCAGAGCACCTGCTGAGGCGATTGCCGGCGCGATTCCCGGCGGTGGGTCAGCTTGCCCAGTAGCACAGACAATCATGTCTGTGCCCGCGCTCAACTGCCTCGAAACAACCCAGCAAGAGAACCGTGCGCCACGCCTCGACTCCCTCAGCCAAAACTGACTCATCTCCGCAATTTCCAGCCATTTGAACGCTTTCATCGCGAAGTGATAGAGTCCACCCCCTCGCGCGTCCCTGGCGCGTCCCGGCAGTTTCACCCACAGGAGGTCCGCAAGCCCTGCTCCCCGAGCGCACAATTCGCGATGCGCCGCTCAACCGCTCGATGGGCCTCGCCACGGCCTCCGCGATGGTGGCGGGCATCATTCTCGGCACCTCGATTTTCGTGCAGCCCTCGGAGATCAGCCGGCTCGTTCCCGACATCCCCGCGATGATGGCCGTCTGGCTGCTCGCCGGCCTGCTCACCTTTTGCGGCGCCATGACCTGCGCCGAGCTCGCCTCCGCTTTCCCGCGCACCGGTGGCGTTTACGTTTTTCTGAGAGAAGGAATCTCCCCGGCTGCGGGCTTTCTCTGGGGCTGGGCTATGTTCTGGATCATGCACTCCGGCATCATCGCGGCCATCTCCGTAATTGTCGCGCGTTACGCTGGTTTCTTTGTTCCGCTCGACGGTCGCGGCGTAAAAGCTGTGGCCATCGGCGTAATCCTACTTCTCTCGGCCGTCAACTATCTCGGCGTCCGGCAGGGCGGCGCGCTCCAGGCGCTGCTCACCGCCGCAAAAGTCCTCGCCATCGCGCTGATTTTTATTTTCGTCTTCGCCGTTCCCGCGCCGGCCCCCGGCACAGCCGCCGCTCCGCCCCAGCCGCCGCTGCCCGGATTTCGCGAATTCCTGCTCGCGGTCGTCGCGGGACTCTTCGCCTTCGGCGGCTGGCACATGGTCACCTACGCTGCCGGCGAAACGCGCGATCCGGAGCGCACCATCCCGCGCGCGTTGCTCCTCGGCACACTCGTTGTCTCCCTCTGCTACCTCAGCCTCAACGCCGCCTACCTTCGCGTCCTGCCCGTGCCGCAGCTCATCGCCTCCGAGCGTGTCGCCACAGACGCCGCGAGTGCCCTCGTCGGTCATCGCGGCGCGGCCATCGTCGCCATGCTCGTGATCCTTTCCGGCGTGGGCTCTCTCAACGGGATCATTCTGGGCGGCCCGCGCGTCTATTTCGCCATGGCGCAGGACCGCCTCGCGTTTGGCTGGCTCGCCGCCATTCACCCACGCTTCCGCACGCCCCACGCCGCCATTCTCGCGCAAGCCCTGTGGTCGAGCGCGCTGGTAGCCACGGGAACCTATCGCCAGCTCTTCACTCGCGTGGTCTACACCGAATGGCTCTTCTTCGGCCTGATGACGATCGGCCTCTTCCGTCTCCGCGGCCGCGCGTCTTATTCCGCCTCGTACCGCGTCTGGGGCTATCCGCTGGTTCCTGCGCTCTTCGTCGTGGCCTGCGCCGCCATCATTGCCAACCAGTTCGCCGCCGATCCGCGCGAAAGCGCGCTCGGACTTCTCTTCGTCATCGCCGGCTTGCCGGTTTACTATCTCTGGACGCGATTCATGCCGCCGCCGCGCGAAGGAGACCCGGACCGTGCCCGTAATTGACGTTCACAATCACTTTTACCCGCCCTCCTATATTGACGCCCTTCGCGCCGGCCCCACGAGCGTGCGCGTCACCATCGATCAGGACGGCAATCCCCGCCTCTACTATCCCGGCGATTACAACATCGCCGTCCGCGGCCATCGCGATATCGACTATCGCGAAAGCGTGCTGGCGGAATCCGGCGTCGACACGCAAATCCTGTCGCTCACCACGCCCGGAACGCACGTCGAGTCGCCTGCGAACGCCGCTCGCCTCGCCTCGCTCGTCAACGACGCGTTTGCCCGTATCGTTAGCGAAAAGGGAGGGCGTTTCGCCGCGTACGCGACACTGCCGCTCAACGATCCCGCCGCATCCGTGCGGGAGTTGCAGCGCGCTTGCACCCAGCTCGGCATGCGCGGCGCCATGCTCTTCAGCAACGTCAACGGCATAGCGCTCGCAGATTCGCGCTACTGGCCGCTCTACGAGGCGGCCGATTCGCTCGAAGCCGTCTTGCACATTCATCCCACCGCTCCCGTCGGAGTCGAGGCCATGACCGAGTTCTGGCTCATGCCGCTGGTGGGCTTTCTGATGGACACCACGCTCGCCGCCGCGAAACTTGTTTTTGCCGGCGTGCCGGAGAGATTTCCGCGGATTCGCTGGGTGCTCAGTCACCTGGGCGGTGCGATTCCGTATCTCGCCGAACGCCTCGATCGCGGCTTCCACGCCTTTCGCGAATGTCGAGCGAATATCGCCCGGCCGCCAAGCGATTACCTGAAGCAGTTCTACTATGACACCGTGAATTTCGATCGCAACGCCTTGCAGCTCGCCATTTCCTTCGCCGGCGCGGACCACATCCTGGCCGGCAGCGACTACCCCCACCAGATCGGCAGTATTCCCTCGATGCTCGACTCGATCCGCGGCCTCCCCATCTCCGGCGCCGACCGCGACAAAATCCTGCACGCCAACGCCGCCCGCCTTTTCCGCCTGTAGATCACGCTTGCCCTGATCTTTGGTGAGGAAGGTCTTGTATCGAAACCAGCTTGAGACTCTGCTGCCTGAGGAATCCGAACTCCTCCAGCCAAAACGGTGTATAGGAATCGCTCGCAAGAAATGCGCAAGGGGGTTGCGAGGCGACCTCTCGCAGCTCAGCCAGGGCGACTGAGGGACTCACAGATGTGGAAACATGATCTCCGGCCGGACGCGACCTGCCACTACTTCTTCCGGGCGATGATCAGGTTCAGGTAGATATCCTTGCGGCCGTCCAGCGAGGAGAGGCGGCGCGTGGGCGACGCGTCGCCCTTGAATTCTGCGTGGATTTCGTAATCCGTGTTCGGGTCCAGCCCGCTGAAGTGATAGTTTCCCTGGTCATCAGCAAACGACGTCTTCACGCTGTTGTTCTGCAGGTTCTTCAGGTACACGATCGCTTCCGGCAGCGCATTATCGGCTTTGTCCATCACCAAGCCGTGGACGGTCTTGAGGACTGGCTCATTTTTCCCGTCCGGCGTGGCGCCCGGCAGCGCCGCCGGCAGCGCGAGCGCGGCCAGGAGTCCAAAAACGAATACGCCCCTGAGGGAAAGCGGGAAGCGCGCAGTGATCCGGTCGCGGGCCATACGTCTGGTTGGATGAGTCCCCATAAACGAAGGATGCAAGCAGAACAGCAGGAACCAACCGGGATTACTCGTCCTCCTCCTCTTCTTCCTCTTCCTCTTTCTCCGTCCCGGCGTCCTCGGCGTCTCCGTCGCTGGATTCCTCATCCTCGTCGGTGAGCGCGTTTACCTGGACGGGAGACACGGAGATGACTTCCAGCTCCACCTCGCACTCCGGGCAGCTGAGGATCTCTCCCTCTTCGACTTCGTCTTCTTCCAGATCCAGAACTCCACCGCACTGGGGGCACCTGACCACGCCGATCCTCCTCCTGCCATCCCGAACACAAACGATGCCGTATTATATACCCGGGTTGTCAAGTGGGACGCGCCCGTGGGACTCCAACCTGCCGCGTCCCGTGTGGCACCCTCTGCAAATGCCCAGCCCCAGAGAATATCCGGAACGCCCGGTGGTCGGAGTGGGCGGAGTGGTGATCGAGCGGGGCCGCATTCTGCTCATCCGCCGCGGCAGCGAGCCGCTCAAGGGCCAGTGGTCCATCCCCGGAGGCACGCTGGAAACCGGCGAGACCCTGGAAGAAGGCACGCGCCGCGAAATGGCGGAAGAAACCGGTCTCTCCGTGCGTGTCGTGGAATTGATCGAGGTGTTCGAAAGGATTTTCCGCGAGCCCGGCGAGGAATCCCGCCGCCCGCGCTACCACTTCATCATTCTCGACTATCTGTGCGAACGCATTTCCGGCGAAGCCCGCGCCGGCAGCGACGTCACCGACATCGCCTGGGCAGCCGAGAACGATCTCGAGAGGTATCAGCTCACGCCCACGGCCACCCGCATCGCCAGAAAAGCTTTTGCCATGAGCCGCGCCCGCCCCGCACCCGGCTAGCCGCCGGCCGCGCTCCCGTCTGTGCCCGGCGCCGGCAGCGCCTGGTAGACCTTGGCGTGCAGAAAGCTGTCTTCTCCGCCGATCATCAATCGCCCCATCCACTCCGGCACCGCGGGGCTCGTCACCAGCAGCCGCGGCGAACGAATCTTTCCCGGCACATCGAAAACAAATTCCGTGGTGTACGACTGGCCCGGCACCAGCGCGTGCCACATAGGCGTGCCGGCCTGGCCGGACCGCGCCAGCGCTCGCTCGCCCTCGGCAGAAACCGGATAGCGGCGGCCCTCCTCGTCCGCCAGAAAAAGCGTGCGCGGCATCCGCACCAGGGGAGCGTCGCGCGGCCGCTGCGGGCTGATGGTCGTCTCGTCAAACCGCGTGCGCACCGTCACCCGCAGGAAAATCCCCTGCCTCGGCGCGACGCTGGGAGCAGCCCCCACCGATGGCAGATACTCCGCGCCCACCACGGAGTAGGCCAGATGACAGTCCATCTCGCAGAAGTATTTCTCCTCTCCCGGCGCCAGCGTGCGGTCGTGGCTGGCCAGCGAGAAGCCGACGAGCAGCAGCAGATAGCAGCCGCACAGAGCTCCGGCCGCGCCCGCCGCCTTTGCCCCCAGCCCGCGGCCCGCAAACAGCCAGCGCGCCGCGGCTTCCACGGCGCTGGCCAGCCGGCTGTTCCCTGTCACCGCGGCAATCACCGCGACGCCGGCGAGAACGGCCAGAAGGCCCGCAGCGGCGAGAAACAGCAGGGCGCTGAGCGGAGGCGGCAATTGAAACTGCATGAAAAACCTCCCTGCGGGCCGTCCGGCGGCCCGAGCAGATGCAGAGTACTTTATACAATAAAGTACAGCCTGTCAAGAGCTCCGCGCCGCCCCTATTCCTCCCGCGCCGCCCGGATCAGCGCCTCCATGTGGTCCAGATACTTTGTGAAGGCCCGCCGCCCCGCCCGCGTCAGTCGGTACTCGGTCAGCGGCACCCGCTGCCGGAAGGACTTGGCGCAGGCCAGGTAGCCCGCCTCCTCCAGTTTCCGCGCATGCACGCTCAGGTTTCCGTCGGTCATCCCCAACAGCCCTTTCAGCTCGGCGAAGGAGAGTTCCTGGTTCACCGCCAGCGCGCTCAGGATGGCCAGGCGCGCCCGGTCGTGGATCACGCGGTCGAGCTCCCAGGCCCGCGAGGCAGCGCCGTCCGCCCGCGCGGCGCGTGAAGCGCCCGCCTCAGCCCCGGTTCGTTCTTTCCGCTGGATCACGCTCCTAGCCACGTTGCCTCCTCGCCAAGAGAATTCCCACGGTGATTTGCAATAAGCCAAAACCCCCGCCCAGCAGCCAGTTTCCCACCGCGAGGGGAACGAAAACCGCGGCGGTGCCGAGCAGGAGAAAACCGTAGCCCAAGCTGCGCACCAGGGTCACGGAGATCGTCCCTCCGCCCACCAGCGCGGTGCCATAGAGCAGCAGCCACACCGCGGGCAGCAGCGCGAACTGGCCCGCACGCTCGAGCGCCAGGGTCAGCAGCGCTCCCGAAAAAACCGCGGCCGAAAAGACCGTGGCAAATCGCCGTCCCGGCCCGGCCAGCAGCGGAAGCCCGGCGCGCCGCGCGCTGCGCCACATCGCGGCCAGCCCCATGCTCGCAGCCAGAACGGCAGCCGCGAGCCATACTTCCAGCCAGCGCTCTGGGCTCCCCGCGCGCGAGGCACACACGGCGGCAGCCACGCCGGTGAGGCCCATGGCCGCGCCTCCCCATCCGGGAATCGTGGAGAAAGAGGCGCTGCGCTCGAGTGTTTCCCGGATCACCCGCAAATGCTCTCCCGCGCGTGATTCGAGCGGAATCACCGTTGCGCCCTCGGGATCGCGCGGCGGGAGAGTCATGAGTCGAGCCTAGCACCGGCCAGCATGGCGTCAAGTACTTTGCATCCTCAAGCAGCCTTCGCCGGCCGGCGCGGGTAGCGGCCTAGGAGCCAGTTCCAGCGAATCGAAAGAAGTTCCGTGAACATCCCCAGGCTGTCGCGGTACACCTGGACCTTGGTGTCCGGGTCGTGGGCCCAGCGCACCGGGATTTCCACGATACGCAGGGCGTGGCGCCGGGCCAGGAACAGCAGCTCGGGGTCGAACCCGAACCGTTCGATCCGTTGCTGCTCGAAAAGAATGGCCGCGCGGTCCATGCGGAAGGCTTTGAAGCCGCACTGCGTGTCCACAAAGGGAATCCACAGCACCAGCTGCACAAATTTGTTGAACAGGATGCCGGCGAGTTCCCGGGAGCGCGACTGGCGCACGGAAATCAGCTTCCGGTTCAGGGCGCGCGAGCCGAACGCGACGTCGGCACTTTCCAGGGCCGCCAGCAGCTTTTCCGCCTCCTCGATTGGCGCGGAAAGATCCGCGTCCGTGAACAGGCCCACGCGGCCGCGCGCTTCCCGCATGCCGTGCCGCACGCTGTAGCCTTTGCCGAAATTCCGTCCGTTGGAGACCAGACGCAGGCCGGGAAAACGCGCTGCGGCCTCCGCCACCACGCGCGCCGTGCCGTCCGTCGAGCCGTCGTCTACCACCACAATCTCCGCGGCCAGCCCTTTCGCTCCCACCCACGCCGCGATTTTCTCCACCGTAGGCGGCAGCCGCCGCTCTTCGTTGTACGCGGGGATGACGATGGACAGCGCGAGGTCGCTCACTGCTTCCCACTTTCGCGCTGCCCGTGCCGGCCCAGCAGCGGAACGAAGCGGCATTCGTGCAGCACCTCGCGCGTAAAGGTCTTTCCAGCGCGCCGCAACCGCAGCAATTCCTGGCTGTCGGCAGGCCCCACGGGAATCAGCAGGCGGCCGGCTGCCGCGAGCTGCTCGAGGAGCGGCGGCGGGACGGTGTGCGCCGCGGCGGAAACCACGATGGCGTCGTACGGCGCTTTCTCCGCAAACCCAAGCGAGCCGTCGCCCACCACGATCTGGACGTTTTCGTAGCCCAGCCGCGCCAGGCGGCTCGTGGCGGATTCAGCGAGCCGCGCATCGAGTTCGAGCGCGATCACTTCGCGCGCCACCCGGCCGAGGATGGCCGCCTGGTAGCCCGACCCCGCGCCCACTTCCAGGATGCGCTCCGTGCCGGCGAGTTCCAGCGCCTCCGTCATGGCCGCCACCATGTACGGCTGCGAAATCGTCTGCCCGTGGCCGATGAGCAGAGGCTGATCCGTATAGGCGCTCTCCGCGTGTTCCACCGGGACGAACAGATGCCGCGGAACCTCGAGCATGGCCTGGAGCACGCGGGAATCGCGGATGCCGCGCGCGCGGAGTTGCTGCTCCACCATGGCGCGCCGCTCGGCCGCAAACGCATCGGCGTCGGACATGGGTCATACCGCGGCGGGATGCCGCTCGCCGGCCCGCGCCGCGAGGATTTCCGCGATGGCTTCGAGCGCCAAATCCAGCTCGTCCTCGCGGTTGTAGAAATGCGGCGACATGCGCACGCCTGCTTTGGGGCGGAAATCCACCAGGATGTTGCGTGCCACGAGCGCGTGCGCCACCTCCTCGGCGTGCGGGCAGTCAATCGACACGGTGCCGGCGCGGGCAGCGGGATCGAGCGGAGTGTTGACGGGCCAGCCGCGCGCCCGCGCGCCGGCGATCAGGTGCGCGGTCATGGCCATGGATTTCCGCCGGATATTTGGGACGCCCGCCTTCGCAATGATGTCGAGCCCCGGGCCTGCAGCGTACAGCGCGGGGACCTGCGTCGTGCCGGTGAGAAAACGAAATCCAGAATCCGTGCGCTCGATGGGCCGCGGGTCGAACGAAAACGGCGATTTGTGCGCGAACCAGCCGGTGATGGCGGGCTCGAGTTTCGGCGCCAGGTCCGGCCGCACGTAGAGGTAGCCCACGCCGGGCCCGCCGCACAGCCATTTGAGCACGCCGCCGACGGCAAATTCGACGCCGAGCGCAGTAACGTCCACGGGCAGCGTGCCCGCGGCCTGGAAGACGTCGAGCACCACGTGCGCGCCCACGCGCCGCGCTTTTTCCACAATGGCGCGCGCGTCCACAATCGCGGCGCTGCGGAAAAGGACCAGGGAGATAGGAACAAGCAAAGTCTTTTCGTCTATGGCCTCCAGAATGCGCTCCATCGGCGGGTGGACGCCGTCGTCGCTGGGAACGACAACGACATTGGCGCCGCGCCGCCGCTGCTCGTTGTAGAAATAGAGGATGGAGGGAAATTCCAGGTCCACCAGTACGACTTTGTTGCGCGGGCCGGTGAAATCGTAGCAGGAAGCGATGACGGCCTGCGTGAGCGTCACGTTCTGGTGGACGGACACGCTCGCCGGCGGCGCGCCGATCACGCGGCCGATCTGGTCGCCCACTTCGCCGGCGAGCGTCCACCATTCTTCCTCCCACGCGCGCACGCCGCGCACCGCCCAGGATTCCGTGTAGGCGGCCATGCGGTCGCGCACCGCGCGCGGCATCGCGCCGAGAGAGTTCGATATCAGGTAGGTGGATGTATCCAGAATTGGAAATTCTTTTCGCCAGGCTAGCAGGTTATCCATGGATGTTCTCGGGTGCTTTCTCCGCAGCGCGGTCGAGGAGCGAAGCTATCACAGGGGAGGAGAGGCGACAAACGAGTAGGAAGGTGACTGGTGACTGGTGTAGAAGCGGCAGAGGATTTGGAACTGCCACACGTTCGGTGGTGAAAGTGGATATCGAATTGCTTGCTGAGGAGGCGAGGTATCGCCCCACCCCCCGTTTTTACGTTACTGCACATTCTTAAGGGGTTACGGCGAATGGAGTGATGGAGTGACGTAAGTGTAGATTGTAAGGAAGATAGTGGCGAGTGGCGAGCAGGGAGGCCGCACCACGGAGATCCTAGCGAGAGATTGCAAGCCGGCTGATGGGAATTCGCTGGGATTCATGATTTCTTGCTCCTGGATTTTGCGATGCCGGGAGCGGGGTCGAGGGGAGGGAGCGCGTTGACGGCCTGGGTGATGTGCGGGTCACTGTTGGGGAATCTCCAGGCGTCACCGACCTCGCTCTTTGTCTCCGGGAGGCTTTGCAGCAGGAGTTGAAAGGTGTAGGCGAGGACCGCGGCGTTGCGTGGCGGGATACGGTTGCGGACCTGGAGAATGACGAGGCGTTCGAGCGCAGCGCCGAAACCCTGCGCAACGCCGTGGCGCGAATCATTCCAGCGCCGGGGAAACGCTCGGCTCAACAGGCCAGGAACTCCCGCTTGCGAAGCACTGTTGCTCCATATTTTTACCGCGTGTACTCGCTCCACGGCAGCGTGCAGAGCTGGTACGGCCTCGCGGGATCGTTGTTAATTTGGCTGCACACAATCGCAGTGGCTTTTGCCGGTACGGAGTGGGCCGGCGCCCACGGTCCCTGCGCACTCGAGGAGACGAGCCAGATGCCTTGCGTGCCTTGTGCGATGGGATTGAAGAAGGTGAAAAGGAAGTAGAAAGTATCGCCGACCTTCAAGACCGCCTGGGAAGCGTTCGTGGCGTACGTGACCGATGTCCCTTTGATATCTGCGAAATGCGGCGACCCCTGGTAGTGCACTTCCACCTGGGCCGCGGCCTTCTCGGCTGTTTTCCAAACTTTCTGTTTGACCTCCGGGCCGCCTTCTTGCGGCGCCGCGTCGATTCGCGCGGTAAGGCCAAACCAGCCAATCAGAAGACCTGCAACCAGCGTCATCTTCTTCATGGATGCCCTCCCCAACTGCCGGTTCCCAGAAACCCCGTTGAGGAAAATATCAAACTGCCTGCCGGAGCGGAAGCGCCAACATCCCCCAACCCCGTTTATGCCCGTTCATAAAAGTTCAGGGCCGCAGGTCCTGTTACCCCGGCGCCGGGCTACAGGCCACCTGGAATTGTGGCCTGTAGCCCATCCATCGCTACTGCTTATCCGTGCAGCGGCGCTCTTTGATTCCGCGTCCCTCGTTCGCGATCCAGCAGGAATCCGCGGACGGGTTACTTCGCGCTCCCGCCCCAGTTGATCACCACTCCACTCTTCAGCCGGAAGCTGTTCTGATTGTTGTTCTGGGTGCAGGCCATCAGGAGGCAATTGTTGCCGAACCGTGTGTAGAGATATTCGGCCTGCACCGGGCGGAGCGTGAATTTCTTGTTCAGCTTGATTTCAAATCCTCCGCCTGCCGTCATGGCAAAAGCGTTCTTGGACACACTGTCGCCGGCGCAAGGAGTTCCGCTGTTGCAGCTCACCTTCACGCGTGTCCCGCCGAAGTTGACCTCGCCAAATGGCTGGAACTTGCTTTTGCTTCGATAGGTGATCCGCGGTCCGAACAAATAGTTGAACTCATTCCCGCTCACGGTGTTGCTGACGCCGAACCCGTTCGTGTTATTCAATATCTTGCAGCCACCCATGTCAGCCGCCACGCCGATATATTTGGTGAAGTTGTAGGCCAGCGTGCCCCCGCCACCCACGCAGTTCAAGCCATCGCTGCTCCCGAAAATGGGTTCGGTGTGAACGTACATAAAGGCCGGCGCTGTTTCCACCTTCGGATAATCCTGCGCCTTGGCCCCTCCCGCGCTCAGCAGGAGCAGCCCCACGATCATGCATGTCTTACGCATCTGTCTTTCTCCTTTTGGGTCAACTCTCGAGTCGCTCATTCTCCCGGCCGTGTCTTGCAATCCCCGGAATCGGCGCTGGAGAGGACGTGGAAACACGATGGCATCAGCCAATCGCGCAAATATCCCCCTCGAATCACCTTCATTTTCCCGCTCTGTACTATCGAGCGGAACTGTCAGTTGTTACGATGCGTCTCACGACCGGGCGGCTGTCCCATCTTTTGCGCGGTCCAGAAAAGGGTGGGGTCTTTATCTTGGCGCATCGCCCTCCCTCCCCGAACTCCGTCAGCATCCGACCAGGATGCTGATCCTGAGAGAGCGGAGCGGGTCGAAGGGCCACCAGCCCCTTCCCCCCACGCGACGTCCCCGCCCTCAAGCCCGGCCTCGAGCAACTCCTGAAACGCCTGGAGGAAAGCCCGCGCTGAGCCTTCCGTTCTCGCTGACTGCTCGCCACTGGCCATCGGAGCCCAGCCCCGGGCCGGGAGACGCGGTTTGTGCGCCCCGACCTGTTTTCGGGGCCCCGACCCGGTCGGGACCAGCCCCTAGCCACTGCATTTCCCCCTTGCTTTCCCTATACTGACTATGGTATATTAAATGAGGGTAACTAGCAATATACGCCGCCGTGCCAATCCGAGGATTCCAGCCCCAATTCTCATCTAACTCCCGCAGATGCAAGCGACTACGAACTCTTTTTCGCACTGAGGAATACCATGATCCCACAACCCCTGCTTTTTCAATCGCTTCCGGACGCCATTTTCGCCCGATCTA
>DATEQM010000005.1:0-5666 GCA_035272605.1 Candidatus Acidiferrales bacterium
CGTTTCCGAAGAGGAAGTCACACCCACCGCGCATTTTGTGGACGACCTGGGCGCGGACTCGCTGGACCAGGTCGAGCTGGTCATGGCTCTCGAAGAGGCTTTCGGAATCGAGATCCCCGATGAAGACGCGGAAAAAATCACCACCGTCAAGGACGCCATCGAATACATCGAGAAACACGCAGCCAAGAAATAATCCTCGGCAAGATCGAGTCCCGAGTCGCCGGGACCACGGAGAATACGGGCCTTGAACCGACGAGTCGTCGTCACCGGTGTGGGACTGCTGTGCGGATGCGGCATCGGCACCGAAGAAGTTTGGAGAAACATCGTCTCCGGCACGAGCGGCGTCGGCCCCATCACGCTCTTCGATGCCTCCGCCCATGATGCCCGCATTGCCGGCGAGGTGCGCGGATTCGACCCGCTCAACTGGGTGGAGAAAAAAGAAATCAAAAAAATGGGCCGCTTCATCCAGTTCGCCCTGGCCGGGGCGGACTTCGCGATGAAAATGTCCGGACTCGCCGTGACGCCGGAGAACTCCGAGCAGGTGGGCGTCTACATCGCCTCCGGCATCGGCGGTTTCGACGTGATCGAGCGCGAGCACACCAAGCTGATGCAGGGCGGGCCGGGAAAAATCTCGCCGTTCTTCATTCCGGCGACGATCATCAACCTGGCTGCGGGGCATATTTCCATCCGCTACGGCGCGCGAGGGCCGAACTCCGCCACCGCCACGGCTTGCTCCGCGTCCGCGCACGCCATCGGCGACGCCTTCAAAATCATCCAGCGCAACGACGCGGACGCCATGATCTGCGGCGGCGCCGAAGCCGCCATCACTCCGCTGAGCGTCGGCGGATTCGCCGCCGCCCGCTCCCTCTCTACGCGCAACGACGAGCCCACGCGCGCCAGCCGCCCGTTCGACGCGCAGCGCGACGGCTTTGTGATCGGCGAGGGCGCGGGCATCCTGATCCTCGAAGAGCTGGAGTTTGCCCGGCGACGCGGCGCTCCTATTCTGGCCGAGATCGTCGGCTACGGCATGACCGGCGACGCGTATCACATCACCCAGCCCGCCGCCGGTGGCGACGGCGCCTACCGCGTGATGAAGCGCACGCTGGCCGACGCCGGCGTCGGCCCGGAGCAGGTCGGCTACGCCAATGCCCACGGCACCTCAACGCCCCTCGGCGACTCCATCGAGACCGCGGCGATGAAGCGCCTGTTCGGCGAGCGCGCGAAATGCGTGCCCGTCAGCTCCACCAAATCCATGACCGGGCATCTGCTGGGCGGCGCGGGCGGTCTGGAGGCCGGCATTTCCGTGCTCGCTCTGCGCGAGCAGGTCCTCCCGCCCACCATCAACCTGGAAAACCCCGACCCCGAATGCGACCTGGACTACGTCCCGAACCATGCGCGCAAGGCCAAAGTCACCTATGCCCTTTCCAATTCCTTCGGCTTTGGCGGCACCAACGCCTGCCTGCTCTTCAAGCGCTGGGAGGGGTAGCGCCAGCCTGTCCTGAGCCCGCCGCGGCGGGCGAAAGGCAGGCGGCCCTTAGTTTCGACGACAGTTTCTGTTGCGCGATTTTTTGAGTTTCCCGGCGTAGAATAGCGCTTCCGCAACGCAGGATTTTTACGGACGGGAGGTTTTCGTGAACATTGTCGTGTGCGTCAAGCAGGTGCCGGCCAAGGACGCCCCGCTGGCCATCACCGAAGGCGGCACCTGGATTCGCGAGGCGGACATCAGCTTCGAGATGAACGAGCCCGACGGATTCGCCCTCGAAGAGGCGCTGCGGCTCAAGGAAAAGCACGGCGGCGAGGTGGTGGCCCTCTCCCTGGGCCCCGAGCGCTCCAAGCAAGCCATCAAGGAAGCCCTGGCGAAGGGCGCCGAGCGCGGCGTGCACGTCTCCGACGATAAATTCTACGAGCTCGATCCCCTCGGCTCGGCAAAGTGCCTGGCCGCCGCCATCCAGCACGAGAAATTCGATCTGGTGCTCACCGGCCTGCAGAGCGACGACCACGGCTTCGGCCAGACCGGGGTGCTGCTCGCCGAACTGCTCGGCCTGCCCCACGCCACCCTCATCATGCAGATCGACGCGGCAGACGGCCGCCTGCGGCTGAAGCGCGAACTCGAAGCCGGATGGTTCCAATGGGTCGAGCTGCCGCTGCCGGCCGTGCTTTCCATCCAGTCCGGCATCAATAAGCCGCGCTACGCCACGCTGAAAGGCATCATGGCGGCAAAGAAAAAAGAAATCACCACGCTCACGCGCGCCGATCTCGGTGTCACGATTGCGCCGACGCAGCGCATCGAGCGCATCTACGTCCCGAAGAAAACGAAAAAGACGGAAATACTGACTGGCACGGCGAAAGAAGCCGCGGCCAAACTGGTCGAGAAGCTGCGCCACGAGGCGCGGGTACTCTAGGAATGTAGCGCCGGCCCCGCGAGGCGGGGCCGGCACACTTTCGCGAAGGTGCAGCATGAAAATTCTCGTAGTCACCGAACAACGCGACGCGCAGTGGAACCGCGCCAGTTTTGAAACCCTGGCTGCCGCGCAGCAGGCCGCGGCCGCCTCCGGGACTGGTACGACCATCGCCGCCGCAGTCGCCGGCAAGGGCATCGCCGGGCTGGCCAGCGAACTCGCCGGCTACAAACTCGCAGAAGTTCTCGCCATCGACCACGACCTGCTGGAAAAATACACGCCCGACGGCTACACGCTCGCCCTGAAGCAGGTGATCGCCGGCGCGAAGCCGGACCTGGTCCTCTTCCCCCACACCTACCAGGTGCGCGATTTTGCCCCCAAGCTCGCTGCCTCGCTCGGCCGCGGCATGATCGCCGATTGCGTGGCCATGAGGAACGAAAACGGCAAGCTCGTCTTCGTCCGCCAGATGTTCCAGGGCAAGACGGCGGCCGACGTCTCCTTCCAGGGCGACCCGCCGTGGTTCGCTAGTTTCCAGGCAGGCTGCTTTCGCGGCGACCAGGTGGAAACGGGCGGCGGCGCAACCGTGCGCAACATCTCGGTGGAGCTGAAACCCGAACAGATCCGCACCAAGCCGCTGGAACTCTTCCGCGAGGCCAAGCAGGCCGTAGACTTGACGCAGGCGCCGATCATCGTGGCCATCGGCCGCGGCATCAAGGAGCCCGCCAACATCCCCATGGCGGAAAAACTCGCCAAGGCCATCGGCGGCGAAATCGCCGCTTCGCGCCCCATCTGCGACGAGGGCTGGCTGCCGCTCGATCGCCAGATCGGCAGCTCGGGACAGACCGTCGCGCCGAAACTGTACATGGCCATCGGCATCAGCGGCGCCATCCAGCACGTCGTGGGCATGAAGGGCTCGCGCTGCGTCGTGGCCGTCAACAAGGACGCAAACGCCCCCATTTTCGAAGTCGCCGACTACGGCATTGTCGGCGACCTCTTCGAAATCGTTCCCGCCCTCACCGAGGAACTCGAAAAGTCGAAAACGGCCTGACGAGACGCCTGCCTCGGGTGGAATCAATCCAGTGGAGCACGCCTCGAATGAGCAGACTTCTGTTCCTCGCCGCTTCCGGTTTTGAGTAGCCGCATGGCGGTCAATTCCGCGACATCCAGGATCGTCACGTCGTCGCGCTTGGCATGGCCCGCGGCGTCGCGAAGCATGATGGGGCAGTAGGGGCAGGCCACCGCAATCGTGGATGCCTTCGTTTCCGCAAGCTGGGCGAATCGCCGCTGGTTGGCGCGTTCCTTTGCGGCCTCGCGCCGGTCGTCGGTGATGAAAAGCTGCGCGCCCCCGGCCCCGCAGCAGGAAGTATTCTGGCCGTGGTGCGAAGTTTCCGTCAGCGACACTCCGCAGGCGCGGAGAATCTGCCGCGGAGCCTCGGTGATGCCGCGGCCCCTCGCCAGATAACAGGGGTCGTGATAGGTCACGGTCTCCGCGATCGGCTGCAGGGGAAGTTTCGGCAGGAGCTCCACCAAGAGTTCGGAATGGTGCAGCACCCGGATGCCGAGTTCCGCGTAGGACGCAATTTGACGGTAATCCTTGTCCAGCATCGTGGTGCAATGCGGGCAGCAGGAGAGAATGTTTTTTACCCGGATTTTGCGGAACGACTCGATGAGTTTTTCGCTCAGTTCCAAATAGAGATATTCATTGCCGGCGCGGCGCGCCGGTTCTCCGCAGCAGGTTTCCCTCGCCAGCACGCCCCAGGAAACGCCGGCGGCGTCGAGAATCTCCTTCATGGCGGAAGCCACCGCCTGCCCGTGAGGATCGAAACTCAGTCCGCAGCCAAGCCAAAAGAGCCACTCCTGGCTGCCATCGAATAAGGGGAACTGTTTACTCTCGACGAGCTTCTGCCGAACGTCCTGCCCGATGCCCCAGGGATTGTGCGGCGCGCGTTCCATGGTGGTGAACAGTTGGACGATCTTGTCGCTCGAAACACGGCCTTCGCTCACCAGCCCGCGGCGCAGATCGAGGATTTTTCTTCCCACGTGCTCGATGCCCACGGGGCAAACAGATTCACAGGCCCCGCACGAAAGGCACTGGAAGAGATCCTCCTCGGAAATCCATGCCGCGCCCTTTGTTTTCTCGGATGCCGTTCCCGCGATCACCTCGCCGCCTTGCAGCAGCCCGTGCTGCAAGCCGAGGATGATTTCCTTCGGGCTGAGAGATCCGCCGGAAAGGTTTGCGGGGCAGAAATCCGTGCAGCGGCCGCACTCCACGCACGCGTTTACGTCCAGCACATCCTTCCATCCCAAGTCCTTGATGCGCACCATACCCAGATCTTCGCCATCATCCCGCAGCGGGCGCATGGAACTGGTCGATTCCGGACGCAGGAAAATTGCGAACGGCGCAAGGACCAGGTGCAAGTGCTTGGACTGCGGAATGACCACCAGCAACCCCAGGAACGCGAGCGTATGAGCCCACCAATTTGCTTTCCAGGCTGTGCTTCCCAGGGGAAACTCCCGCCATCCCAGCAAATACGTCACCATCAGCGCCGCAATCAGTGCGCCGACCAGCCCCGATGTGGGCGACAGCGCACCCAGAGCCGCCGGCCTCAAGACAAATCGGCGGAAGGACAGCCCGAGGATGCCCACCAGGACAGCAATCGCCCAGACCGCTACAAACGCTCCATACCAGCTCCGGTCTTCCGTCGCGTATTCCAGCCCGCGGATCCCAAAATAAAAATGCCGTGCGCTGATCCACGCAAAGGCAAGAAAGCCCCACACGACTGCAGCATGGAGGATTCCGGCGATTGGCCGGTCGCGCACCACGCGGTATTGCAAAACAACTTCCACGAAGGTCCGCCAAATCCGCTTCCCCGTGCCGCCGCGCGGTAGCTCCCCCGCTTTGGGGATTCGCAGAAGCTGACGCCGGTTGAGCTCGTTCCCAAAAAGCCAGATGCTTACAGCCAGGCACACAAGAACCGCCGCTTGTGACAGGCCCGGGATGAGAAGCGCCACGAACGAAGCGGGTAGAAAGGTCATGCCGGTCGGCCCTCGCGCGGATGGAACACTTCGAAGCAAGCTTTGGCGTGGCAAAGCGATCTCGCCGAGGCGGGAACGCTCTTCCATTCCGGCAGCGCTTCTTTCAGTGCGGACTGCTGTTCCGTCTTCGGCTTTCCTCCAAACAGCCGGCGGAAAAATCCGGCAACCCGCGCGCCAAAGGATGGTTTCTTGGCCGGCGGCGCGGCGGAATTCGCGGCCGCGGGCGCCGAT
>DATEQM010000006.1:0-10747 GCA_035272605.1 Candidatus Acidiferrales bacterium
TCGCCGCCTATCATCCCAGCCAGCAGAACACGCAGACCGGCCGCGTCACTCCCGCCATGTATCGCCGCGTGCTGCGGAAAATCCGCCGGATGCTGGTCCGCGAGAGCGGCTGATTGCGGTGCTGCCCCGGCAGCTTTCTCCTGCGTCTGCGAAGAAACTTTCCGATGCTGTAAATCAAAAATTCCGATTCGCTTCTCCGCAATCCTGCGCTGCAGCACTTCTTTGCAGTGCGTCGAGAGTTCGCGGGACAAGACGTCCGGCCGATTCTCGCAGGTGGGACGCCAGCATTGCCTTGACTTCGACCATGCGCGGGCGTAGAAATTCTGAAACTTGTCCGCCGGAGCGGACGAAGGGGTATGGGTCTATGGGAATGAATGCCTGGGGTGTTGGTGTTTTTCAACCCTCGCGCCTGATTGTTGCGCCGTCTTCCCAGCTCACCACCGGTGAGATCACCGGTACCGGAACGGATCCGGACGGCGCCGCCGCGGCCGGACAGGTGGCGATTCAGCTTCAATCGGATCAAGTTCACGCGAAAGGCCAGCAGGCGTGCGATTTTGTGCAGAAATGAGGTTGCAATCGGAAAGTCCGGCTAGACTGGGCCGTCGAGTTGGAGTTCGCTCGACGGCCATGAGGAGGTGGGTTGTGGGCCGAATCCGCATCGTCTCTTGCTTTTTACTTTTTGGTGCGCTCGTCGCTTGTGCGGCGGGTCCAGTCTGGGCCCAGGAAGCGACCGGCCGCATTGTGGGAAACGTTAGCGACCGCACGGGCTCGGTGATTGCGCGAGCCAAGGTCACAGTGACCAACGAAGCCACTCAGGTCTCTGAGACCGCGACCACCGGCAAAGACGGGTTCTATCAAGTCCTTTCGTTGCCGATCGGAACCTATTCGGTGGCCATCGAGATGACGGGATTTCGCAAGCAGGTATTCGAACATCAGTTGTTGCAGATCAACCAGTCGCTGCGCTTGGATGCCAAGCTGGAGATTGGCGCACGATCCGAAGTCGTTGAAGTGACGTCCCAGGCGCCAAACGTCGAAACCATAAACCCGACTCTGGGCGAGTCGGTGACCAGCCGGCCTCTGGTGAATTTGCCCTTGAACGGGCGGAATACACTGGACCTGGCCCTGTTGCAGCCGGGCGTGATGGAAGCAAATCCGGATTATGTCGGCGACGCACGGGCTGCCGGATCGTTCAGCGTCGGCGGCGGACGCCCAGACTCGATCACCTATTTGTTGGATGGCGGCGTCAACAACGACATTCTGTCGAACGGGGTGGTTTACAATCCCAATCCCGATTCGGTTGCCGAATTCCGCATTCTGACCAGTAACTACACAGCCGAATATGGGCGGAATGGCGCCGGCGTGATCAGCGTGGCGACCAAATCCGGCACCAACACCATTCATGGCAGCGTCTTTGAGTTCCTCCGCAACGGCGATTTCAACGCCAACACCTTCTTCAACAAGATCGAAGGCCTGCCGAGGGACAACCTGCATCGCAATCAGTATGGCGCCACGCTGGGCGGCCCCATCACGATTCCCCATGTGGTGAACGGCAAAGACCGCTTCTTTTTCTTTGTGGCCTACCAGGGACAGCGCCAGGTGCAAACAGTCACCCAATCCTTGATACCTACCTTCACGCCCGCGGAGCTCCAGGGGGATTTCTCCCACGCTGTGCCCAATGGCAGCGGCACCTGCGCGACTGCCGGGGGATGCCCCGACCCGAGTGTTATGGCGTTTCTGCAGAACAATCTTTTATTTGCGACTCCTCCGGGCGGAACTATGGCGCAGGCGATGGCAAATGCGGCGCTGGCGATTATTGATCCGACCAAGATCAACGCCGTGTCCGCCAAAGTCATCGCTGCCGGCTTAATTCCCACGTCGCCGACCGGCCTGTATTCAGCGGGAGCCGGAAGCGCAAACAACAATAATGAGCTAACGGGGAAAATGGATTTCGTCATCGACCAAAAGGACAACCTAACGGTCACGCTTGGCGGATTTCGCAATCCGCAACTGGCCCCCTTCGGCCTCAACGGCGCAGATGTCGTCGGGTATCCTTCGACGGATCAAGTCAACAATTACTTTGGTAGTGTGGCGTACACCCGAAACTTTACATCACACGTGTTGAATGAATTCCGCTTCACGGCGCAGCGCCACAATTTCCAAGGCGATTTGCCCGCGGCCACCCTTCCCCCGCCGAGCTCCTACGGCTTCGGTATCACCCCGGACCTTCCCAACGGCCCACCGCAGCTCCTGTTCGACAGCGGGCTTCAGACTGGATTCAGCGCCCAGGGACCGAGATTTGAGATCAGCAATGCGTACAGCTACACGGATACGGTCAGTTGGGTGAAAGGCCGCAACACTTGGAAATTCGGCGCCGGCCTCGCCTTCTACCAAACCAATATCATTTATGATTTCTACGGGACCGGACAGTTCTATTTTCTTGGACCGTACGCATCAGGTGGAATTGGCACGGGCAACAGCTTCGCCGATTTCGACCTGGGGATTCCGCAGTCCCTGTTTGAGGGACCCAATGCGGCGAACAACCTCCGGAGCAAAGCGCCGTATGGCTTCGTCCAGGACGAGTGGCGCGTTCGAAGCAATCTAACGCTGACCCTGGGAGTGCGTTTCGAATACAGCGAGCCGAAGACGGACACGGAGGGAAGAACCTTCTCAATCATTCCGGGACTTCAATCCACGCGGTTCCCCAATGCGCCGCTGGGCCTGGTTTTCCCCGGCGACAAAGGCGCCCCCAGCGGAGCTAATTTCCCCGACAAGACCAATTTTGCACCCCGCATCGGGTTTGCTTGGGATCCTTGGAAAGACGGCAAAACAAGCATTCGCGGAGGCTTCGGCATCTTCTACGACATTTTGAAGGGCGAAGATAATCTTCAGTTCAATGGCGCGCCGCCCTTCTACAGCGAAACAGGGCCCATCTTCAATGGCGGCGCTCTCGTCGGTCCCGGCGTTGCCGCTCCCTTCACTTTTTTCTCTAATCCATGGACCTCGTATCCCGGCGGCAGTCCATTTCCATCAACGCCGCCCACGTCCAGCCTGGACTTCGTGAATGCGGGATTCATTCCTTACAACTACGGCAGCGGTGGCGGCGGACTTTTCTTTGTGGAACCGCATCTCCACACACCGTATTCCTACCAGTACAATCTGAGCCTCCAGCATGAACTGGCGAGGAATCTCACGTTTGAGGTGAACTACGTTGGCAGCAGTTCGAAGGGCCTCACTGCACTGGTAGACGTCAATCCGTTCGTCCCGGGAACAACAGCCAACACTGTGAACCCAGTGCGGGTTCTGAATGTGAACCAGCCGAACGGCGGAATCTCTGGTTTTTGCGCTGCAAACTATAGCGCTGCCGATTGCCCCCTCGCCATTGAGCCCGAGTTTGGCAATGTCAGCTTTGCGAGCTACAACAGCCTGGAAGCGTCACTGACCAAGCGGCTCGGCGACAGCCGCTTTTTTGGAACCACGTACTTCACGCTCGGCTACACCTATGGCCGCAGCATCGACAACGCCTCCGGTTTTCGCAACCGGAACTCCCAGGTTCCATCGTACGACCATGGCGCGCTGCGTGGCCCTTCCGATTTTGATCTCGCGCAGCGCCTCACCTTCAGCGGCGGCTGGGACCTGCCGTTCGACCGGGCCTGGAGCGACGGACCGAAACGATTGACCACCGGCTGGAGCTTGTATCCCATTCTGACGTGGCGTACCGGATTCCCGCTCGGCGTGAACGCCGGCCTTACAGGCGATCCCAGCGTGCCTGGGCCCTCGGGAGCCGGCGATGGATATCTGGCGAACGCCGTGTTCAGCCCCGGATACAACAGGGTCACGATCCTGAACGCCAAGAACCCGGCCACTTTCGGTGGCGTGTCCGGAAATTACTACTTTGATCCTGGCACGTTCAGTTCTAATGTGACGTCTGCCGCCCCCTATGGCTTGCCACGGAACAACTTCTATGGGCCGCACCTCACGAATCTCGATCTGGCGTTGGCCAAGACGACTTCGATTCACGAGAACGTGAACCTTGAATTCCGTGCGGAAGCTTTCAACCTTTTCAATCACACGGAGTTCACCCAACCGGATACGAACATCTTCAGCCCCACGTTTGGGCAAATTACAAACACATTGCTCAATGCCGATGGTTCCCGCTCCGAGCGGATCCTCCAGCTTGCGATGCGGCTAACGTTCTGAGGAGGGCCGGGGGCACCCATTTCCTGCTCGATGCAGTCCAGTAGCGCGGGCCTTCAGCCTGCGCTCCACGCTCCTTCGCCTGCTCCTCATCGCCGGCGAAACGCCAGCCGCCAGACGCACGCAGCTTGAAAACCGCCCGCGCTTCCGCCATGTATCGCCGCGTGCTGCGGAAAATCCGCCAGATCCTGGACGGCGAGCGCGGCTGAATCCGGTTCTGCATTGGTGTGGGAGGCGGACCCTGCAATCCCGAAAAAGGAGTCTGCTAGAATGCAGCTTCCTTTTTTTTGCGCCGACTCGCGAGTCAAGTTCTCTATCCGGCCTGGCGCTCGCGCTGAGGCGTTTCGAGCCGTGGCCGAAGGGGGTTCACGTGTTCAACCGGAAAATGTCCGTCGGGAATGACCTCTACGAGAAGCTGAAGAAATGCTCGGAATCGGCCGGCTACGCCACGCCGGAGGAGTTCGCCATCCACGTCCTGGAAAAAGAGGTCGAACGCATGCTGTTTGGCAGCGTCGCCAAATCGAACGAGGAAATCTCCGAGGACAATGAGCTGGGCGACGGTGAGTGACGCGGGGCCAATGGGGCTGCCGTACAGCTGTAGGGGGGGCGTGCCGGGGCAATCCAACGCCGCGTCCGAGGTGCCACGTCACATCGCGCCCCTGCAAGTCGCGCGCCTCGCCGCGCCGGATCAGGGAGAGCTCCTCTGAATTACCTGAACGACGTCTTCGACCTCGCCTTCGAGCCATTCGTGGATGGCTCGCCCCTACTCGCCCTCTGCGTCTTCGCTGTCGCGACTGCGCTCGTCGTGCTGCTGGCCTGCCGCTACGCATCGAATCAGCGCGCCATCCGCCGTGTGAAGAACCTCTTCCAGGCGCGCCTGCTCGAGGTGCGTCTGTTCCCGGACCATCTCGGCGTCGTTGGGCCGGCCTGCGGCAAGCTCCTTCGCGCCGCGCTCGGCTATCTCGGATGGTCGCTCGTGCCGCTGGCCGTGGCGGCGCTGCCGGTGGCGCTGCTGATTCCCCAAATGGAGCTGCGATTCGGGTTTCGACCGCTGCTGCCAGGGGAATCCACGCTCCTCGTCGTTCACGTGGACGATCCCGCCGCGGTGAATCAGGTCGCGCTCGAATATCCCGAAGGCGTCGTTGAGATTGTTCCGCTGGTCCGCCTCCCGACGGAGCGGGCCGTGATTGCGCACATACAGTCGCGCCTGGCAGGCCGCGTGGAAATCGTGGTGCACGCGGGAGGCACGCAGGCTTCCAAGGAAATCGTCACGGGCGGCGGGCTCGAGCGGGTTTCACCGGAGCGCGTGCGCGGAGGATGGTTTGCACGCCTCCGCCATCCCGGTGAGGAATTGCTGCCGCGCGCCGGTTCCATTTCATCCATCACGCTCCAATATCCCGCGCGTCCCATGTTGCTCGGCCCGGTGGAATTGAACTGGCTGGTGGTCTATTTTCTCCTCACGCTGGCGGCCGGTCTGGCGATGAGGCCGTTTTTCGGCGCCGGGTTTGAATTCCTTTCTCCTCTTCTTGCGCTGCCGCTCGCTCTTCTTCACGCCGCCTGGGCGCTGTGCACTTGGCCCCTGCGCCGAATCCGGCGCCTGCGCCGCGGGCGCAGGGCCAACCGCAGGGCGCGCGTGGAGCGCATCGTGATTGTGGGTTTCGACGGCATGGACCCCGAACTCGCCGCGCGCTGGATGCGCCTGGGAAAACTCCCACACCTCGCGCGGCTGGCCAAGACCGGCACCTTTCGTCCGCTCGCCACTACGCATCCGCCCGTTACTCCCGTGGCTTGGTCTACCTTTCTGACCGGGGTGAACCCCGGAAAGCACAATATCTATGACTTTGTGAGCCGCGACCGGCATACCTACCTCCCGTTCCTATCTTCCGCGCAGGTGCTGGGGCGGCGGCACTGGTTGCGGCGCAGCCGCCTTTCGATTCCCTTCGGCCTGCCGGAGACCAAAGCCCTGCGAAAGAGCAAACCCTTCTGGCACTACCTCGGCGAGGCGGGGGTTTTCTCTTCTGTGATCCGCGTGCCGGCCACGTTTCCGCCCGAGCCGTTTTCCGGTGTGTTGCTCTCGGGAATGGGCGTTCCAGATTTGCGCGGCGGCCATGGAACCTTTTCCCTTTTTTCTTCCCGCGAGGGCGCCGGCGGAAAACTGGAACGCGGCGTCCTCCTGCCGTTGGTTCAGGAGGGCGATGAGTGGTGCGGCGAGCTCATCGGCCCAGAAAACCCATTTCCCGAACATGGACCCCGCGACCTGACGCTCTCCCTGCGGATTCGTCCTAACGCCGCCCACCGCCGCGCCGAGGTGGAAATTGACGGCTGTCGCATGACTCTCCGCCAGGGCGAGTTTTCCGACTGGTTCGCGCTGCGTTTCCGCGCCGGAATCGGTGCCCACGTGCAGGGCATGTGCCGCATGGTTCTGAAATCGCTGCACCCGGACGTGGAGCTGTACGTCACGCCGGTGCAGATTGACCCGCGCCGCCCCGCCCTCCCCGTTTCGCACCCGCTCGACTATTCCGTCTACCTGGGTAAACTCCAAGGCGCGTTTTCTACACTCGGACTGGCGGAAGACATGTGGGCGATGAATCACGGCGTCCTCGACGAGAGCGCGTTCCTCGAGCAGTGCTACCAGATTCACGCCGAGCGCGAGCAAATGTTCTTCGACGCTCTCGAAAAGACGCGCCGCGGCGCCTGCATCTGCGTCTTCGACATCACCGACCGCGTCCAGCACATGTTCTGGCGGAACACGGAGCCCTCGCGCAGCGGCGGGACCGCGGCATCCCCTCCCCGGGCGGTGGAACACGAGCCGCCCGACGCCGGCGTCATCGAAACGCTCTACCAGCGCATGGACGCGCTCGTGGGGCGCGTGCTGGATCGCGCCGGCCCGGAGGCGCTCGTGCTCTTGGTTTCCGATCACGGCTTCAAATCCTTCTGCCGCGCGTTCAATCTAAACGCTTGGCTCCACGAGCAGGGTTATCTCGCGCTCGTCTCCGGCAGCACCGTCAGCGAAGAATGGTTCCGCCAGGTGGATTGGCAGCGCACGCGCGTTTATGGAATGGGGATGAACGCGCTCTACCTGAATCTCGCCGGACGCGAGCGCCACGGCATCGTCCAACCCGGAGAAGAGGCGGATGCGCTGCTCGCCGAGTTGCGCGAAAAGCTGCGCGGCATCACCGACCCTGCCGGCGGCCAGGTGGCCGTGCGCGAAGTCTTTGACACCCGCGAGGTCTATTCCGGCCCTTATCGCGAAAACGCCCCCGATCTCCTCATCGGGTACGCGGCGGGCTACCGCGCGGCGTGGGAATCGGTGAACGGCTCCGTGATGGGTGAAGTCTTTTTGGACAACATGCGCCCGTGGAGCGGCGACCATTGCATGGACCCGCGCGAAGTCCCCGGAGTGCTCTTCGCGAACCGCCCCATCCTAGGCGACCGCCACTCCATCGCCGACGTTGCTCCCACGATTCTCCAGCTCTTCGGCCTGCCCGTGCCGCGCCACATGGACGGCAGGCCGTGGACGGTGCGCATGGAGGCCCGCGCGGGCGCCACCGGAGGCGCCGCTGCGCCCGCCCCATCGCCGGGCATCTGACCATGGCCTCTCCGCAAAGCAGCGTCCCGGCGATTCTCCTCCGCGGCACGTCCTTTCGGCTTCCCGGTGGGCCCACGCTGGTGGATTCGCTCTCGCTCGAAATCCCCGCGGGGGTCACTCTCGTTCTTCTGGGCCGCAGCGGCTCTGGAAAAACCACCACACTGAAGCTCATGAACCGCCTGCTCGATCCCACCTCCGGCGATTTGCTCATCGAAGGAAAGCCCGCGAAATCGTGGGACCCTATCCGCCTACGACGCCGCATGGGCTATGCGATCCAGGACGTCGGCCTCTTTCCGCACTACACCGTGGAGCGAAATATCGGCCTCCTGCCCGCCGTGGAGCGCTGGCCGGCGGCGCGCATTCGCGAGCGCGTCCGCGAGCTGCTGGCGCTCGTGGGGCTCGATGGCTCGCTGGCCTCTCGCTTCCCGCGCGAGCTTTCCGGCGGGCAGCGGCAGCGCGTGGGCGTGGCGCGGGCCCTGGCGCTCGATCCGCCGGTGCTGTTGATGGACGAGCCCTTCGGCGCGCTCGATCCGCTCACCCGCGCGGAGCTGCAAAGCGAGTTCGCCCGCCTCCAGAAGCGGCTGGGAAAAACTGTGGTGCTCGTCACCCACGACCTGCGCGAGGCCCTGCTCCTCGGTTCGCAGATCGCCCTGCTGGAAGACGGGCATCTGGCCGGCCTCTATGCCCCGGAAGATTTCCAGCGCACCAGCGATCCGCCCGCGCTGGCCTACCGGCAGGCATTTTCCACTTCGGAGGACGGCCCGGCGCAGCCGCAGCCGCCCGGCCCGGGAGACGCCGCATGAATCTCCTGGATTACCTGCTCGCCCATCCCCGCGAAGTGCTCACCCTCACGCTCGAGCACATCTGGCTGGCCGGTCTTTCCGTCGGCATCGCTATTCTGGTCGGCCTCCCGCTCGGAGTGGCCATCGCGCGCCGCCCGGCCTTGGCGCGCGCGGTGCTCGGCGTGGTGAACTCGATTCACGTCGTGCCTAGTCTCGCGCTTTTCGGATTCCTCTTCGCCGTTCCCTGGATCGGCGAGCGCGCACCGCGCATGGCCATCCTCGCGCTTTCGCTCTATGCCTTGCTGCCCATCCTACGCAACGTTTGCGCCGGAATTCTCGGAGTGGATCACGCCGTGGTGGATGCGGGCCGCGGCCTGGGCCTCACCGATGGCCAGATCCTCCGCCGCGTCGAGCTGCCACTGGCCCTCGGCGTTATCGTCGCCGGCGTCCGCGTCGCCGTCGTGCTCGCCATCGGCATCGCCACCATCGCCGCCGCCATCGGCGCCGGGGGCCTGGGCGAATTGATTTTCCGCGGACTGGCCATGGTCAATAACTCGCTGATTTTTGCCGGCGCGCTGCCCGCCGCGCTGCTCGCGCTGGCCGCCGATTTCTCACTCGGCTGGATGGAAGGACGTCTGCGGGAGCGTGTGTGATGGCAGCACCCGTGCGTGCTCTTCTGGCTCTGGTCCTGGCGGTCTCATGCGGAGCCGCGGCGTGCAGTGGACCGCAGCCCCGCGCCATTGTCGTCGCGTCAAAGAATTTTACCGAGCAGGCCGTGCTCGGCGAACTCCTCGCCCAGCGCATCGAGCACGCCGCCCACCTGCCCGTCGAGCGCCGCTTCTACCTCGCGGGAACCTACATCTGCCACCAGGCGCTGCTGGCCGGCCGGGCGGACCTCTACGTGGAATACACGGGTACCGCGCTCACCGCCGTGCTCAAAGAGCCGCCCCTGGCCGGCTCCGCGCGCGTCTACGAGCGCGTGCGCGCGGAATACGCCCGCCGGTGGGGCCTCGCCGTCCTTCCGTCGCTCGGCTTCGACAACAGTTTTGCCGTCGTCATTCGCGGTGACGATGCACGCCGCCTGAACGTTCGCACTCTCTCCCAGGCCGCGGTTCACGCGCCCGAGTGGCGCCTCGGCGTGGGCTACGAATTCATGGAACGGCCCGACGGCTACGCTGGCCTGGCTGCGACGTACGGCCTTACGTTTCGGGAGCCGCCGCGTGTCATGGACCTGGGTCTGCTTTACCGCGCCCTCCAAGTGAAAGAGGTGGATCTCGCCGTGGGAAATTCGACGGACGGTCTCATCGCCGCTCTCGGCTTCGTCCCCCTCCAGGACGATAAGCACTATTTCCCACCCTACGATGCGGTCCCGATTGTCCGCCGCCAGACTCTCCAGCAATTCCCCAGTCTCGGCCCGGCTCTGGAAGGTCTCGCCGGCCGCATCAGCGCGGAAGACATGAGCCGCATGAACTACGCCGTAGACGGCCAGCACCGCGACGCCGCCGACGTGGTCCGCGAATTCTTCCGCGCCCACGAATTGTGAACCGCCGGTAGTCGACCGCCGAACGTGCGGTCACGAGCCAGAATACGCGAGTGGAATTCAGTGCCACACTGCGATAGCCTGTAGCGTAGACTTCCGGTGCCGCGGCACGGACTCCGCGCCGGACTGGCTGGCATGGACACCAAGCGCGAAACCATCGTCCTGATCGATTCCCACGAGCAGCCGCGCCAAGCCCTCGAGCAGGAACTGCGCGCGGCGGGCTACGAAGTCTTTGCCACCGACTCCTGCGGGCAGGGCATCGAGCTCGCCCAGAAGTCCGAGCCGGAACTCGTAATCCTCGATGCGGGCGAGCCCGGGAGCTGCTGGTCGGAGACGGTCAGCCAGTTGAAAGCCGCGGCCTCCACTCGTTACGTCCGCGTCCTTGTGCTTTCCTCGCTCGGCCCGGCCGAGCGCGCCCGGGCCCTCGATCTCGGCGCCGACGATGTGATTTCCCGTCCCTGGGACGCGCAGGAATTCTTCGCCCGTGTCCGTACCCAGCTTCGCACGCGCCGCAGCACGCGAGCCCTGCACGATCAAGTGCGTATCGCGGAAGAGGGCCAGCACATCGCCCGCACCGCCTTCGACGCCCTCGCCGTCACCGAAAAGATGACCAAGGACGCGTTCTCGCTCGACCGCCGCCTC
>DATEQM010000007.1:0-20442 GCA_035272605.1 Candidatus Acidiferrales bacterium
GGACGTGACCGGCGACGTGAAGCTGGCGGAAGGGGTGGAGATGGTGATGCCGGGAGATAACGCGACGGTGTCGATCGAGCTGATCACGGCGGTGGCGCTGGAGAAGGGGCTGCGCTTCGCCATCCGCGAGGGCGGCCACACGGTAGGCGCCGGCGCCGTGGTCGAGATCGTCGAATAAGACCATGTCAGCCGGAGAAAAAATTCGCATCCGCCTAAAAGCGTACGACCACCGCGTGCTGGACCAGTCCACGCGGGACATCGTGGAGACGGCGCGGCGCACCGGCGCCAACGTGGCCGGGCCGATCCCGCTGCCCACCACGATCAACCGCTGGACCGTGCTGCGTTCGCCGCACGTGGACAAGAAGTCGCGCGAGCAGTTCGAAATGCGCACGCACAAGCGGCTGATCGACATCCTGGAACCCACGCCGGACACCGTGGACGCGCTCATGAAACTGGATCTGCCGCCGGGCGTGGACGTGGAAATCAAGGCCTTCGGCCGGGAGCACGGTGTGAAGTAACTGTAGCGGCGGGTTTATCCCGCCAGGGTGAGAGGAAACGAAGGCATGGCAGTGAACGGCATACTCGGAATCAAGCTGGGCATGACCCAGGTCTATGCGGAGGACGGCGCGGCCATCCCCTGCACGGTGATGCAGGCGGGCCCCTGCGTGGTGGTGCAGCGGCGCACCGCGGGCAACGATGGTTACGAGGCCGTGCAACTCGGCCTGGTGGAATTCGTGAAGCCGCAACGGGTCACCAAGCCCATGGCCGGACATTTCAAGAAGGCCGACGCGGCGCCCATGCGATTCCTCCGCGAAGTCCGCCTGGACGCCTCCAGCGACGAGGCCAAAGTCGGCGACCGCGTGCTGGTGGACAGCTTCGCGGTGGGTGAATTCGTGGACGTGCGCGGCGTGAGCAAGGGCAAGGGATTCGCCGGCGGCGTGAAGCGCTGGCATTACCGCGGCGGCGATAAATCGCACGGCTCGATGTTCCATCGCGCGCCCGGCGGCATCGGCGCCAGCTCGTTCCCCTCGCGCGTGTGGAAGGGCCAGCATTTTCCCGGGCATCTGGGGCACCAGCGGCAAACGGCGCGGAACCTGAAAGTCGTGAAAGTGGACGCGGAGGAAAACCTTCTCCTCGTGCGCGGCGCCGTGCCCGGTCCGGCGGGTAGCTACGTATTCATCCACCGGGCCAAGGCCCCGAAATAGAGGACGGAACGATTATGCCGGTCGTAGATGTGGTCAATTTGAGCGGCGAGACGGTGGGCCAGGTGACCCTCTCGGACGCGGTGTTTGCCGCGGAAGTGAATCCGCACACGCTGCACGAAGCCGTGCGCTGGCAGCAGGCGGGCGAGCGCGCGGGCACGCACAAGACCAAGGTGCGCTCCGAGGTGCAGGGTTCGGGGAAGAAGTTGTGGCGGCAAAAGGGCACGGGGCGCGCGCGCATGGGTTCCGTGCGTTCGCCCATCTGGCGGCACGGCGGCACCGTCCACGGGCCGCGGCCACGGGATTACAGCTACCGCCTGCCGCGCAAGATGCTGCTCGGCGCGCTGCGTTCCGCGCTCTCCGCGAAGCTGGCGGCGGATCAGATGACCGTGGTGGACGGCTGGCCGCTCGAGTCGCACAAGACCAAGGCGTTCCGCCAGACGATCGCCAAGCTGGACAAGGGCAGCCGGAACCGCCTGGTGGTCGAGCCGAAGGGAAATCGCAATCTGGAACTGGCGGGACGCAACCTGGCGAATTTCGCGATGGTGCCGCCGCGAGAGCTGCGGCCCTACGATTTGCTGCGCTGCGACCGCGTGTTCGTCTCGCGGGAGACGGCGCTGCGGCTGTCCGCCTCCCTGGAGCCCAAGGCGCGTGCGGTCCGAGCGGGGAAGGAATAGGCCATGTCGCAGAACGCGTTCCAGATCATCCGCCGCCCGATCATCACGGAAAAGGGTCTGGCCGTGAAGGAAACACTCGGGACCGTGGTGTTTGAAGTGGCGCGCGCCGCCACCAAGACGCAGATCAAGGAAGCGGTGCAGACGATTTTCAAGGTCAAGGTGGACTCGGTGCGCACCGCGCAGTTCCACGGCAAATTGCGCCGGCGCGGGCGCGCGCATGGCTTCCGGCCGGACTGGAAGAAGGCGTACGTCAAGCTGGCAGCGGGCGAAAAAATGATCGAATACGGGGAGAACCTGTAACCCCGTTTGCGGGGGCGCGAGGGAACCATGGCGCTCAAAACATTCAGACCGTACACCAAATCACGGCGCTATCTCACCGTGCTGGACAAGTCCGAGATCACCAAGGACCGGCCGGAGAAGGCTCTCCTCGAGCCGCGCCCGCGTTCCGGCGGACGCAACTCGCACGGCGAGGTGACCATCTGGCATCGCGGCGGCGGCCACAAGCGCATGTATCGCGTGGTGGACTATCGCCGCGACAAGGCGGGAATCCCGGCGCGGGTGGCCGCGATCGAGTACGACCCGAACCGTTCGGCGCTTCTCGCGCTGCTGCATTACACCGATGGCGAGAAGCGCTACATTCTGTATCCCGTCGGTCTCCAGGTGGGGATGACGGTGTCCACTGGGCCCGGCGCGGACATTTTGCCGGGGAACGCCATGGCCATCCGTCACATTCCGCCCGGAACGCCGATCCACAACCTGGAGCTTTTTCCGGGCAAAGGCGGACAGGTAGTGCGCTCGGCGGGCGGCTCGGCGCAGCTCCTCTCGAAAGAGGGCGAGATTGCGCTGGTCAAGCTTCCCTCCGGCGAGGTAAGGCGGTTCCACCTGGACTGCATGGCCACGGTGGGCCAGGTGGGCAATCAGGACCACGAGAAGATCACTTACGGCAAGGCGGGACGCACGCGCTGGAAGGGACGGCGTCCCACGGTACGCGGGGTGGCCATGAACCCGGTGGACCATCCGCACGGCGGAGGCGAGGGACGCGTCAAGGGAAATCACCCGCAGACCCCCTGGGGATTTCCCACGCTCGGAGCGAAGACGCGCCACCGCAAGCCGTCGGACAAGTACATCGTCACGAGGAGGAAGCCCTAGGAACGGGTGACGGGAAGGCCGCCGATCGTTCCGGCGGAAAATCTCGGATGGGCCCGGCGCGGCGGGTGACCATGGAAGGATTGGCAATGACAGCTACGCGTACATTACGGGCGGCGGCACGCCGGCCGAGGGTACACAAGTCGAAGGCCGTGACGCGCCCCGCGATTCCCGTCAAACCGGCCGTGCGGCAGGCGCCCGCGCCGCCGGAGCAGGTGCTGTACCGGTTCTGCAAGCCGGGGTGGGCGGTAGTCGTGGAGAAAGTGGCCACCGCCCTGGGCACGCGGTTTGTTTGCCCGTTCTGCCCCGTTTCGCACCGCGTTCCCGGACCTGTGCGGGGTTTCCGGAAGATGCGCCGGGCGCAGTGGATCAAGTTGCGCCGCGTAACGGAGTAAGGAAGCATGCCGCGATCTCTGAAAAAAGGCCCGTTCGTCGATGGCCACCTGAGAGACAAGGTGGACGCGTTGAACGCGCGAAACGAAAAGAAAGTGATCAAGACGTGGTCGCGGCGCTCCACCATCCTGCCGGAGATGATTGGGCACACCCTCGCCGTCCACAACGGGAAGAAATTTATCCCCGTGTACGTCACCGAGCAGATGGTGGGCCACAAGCTGGGAGAATTCGCGCCCACGCGCTCTTTCAAGGGCCACGCCGTAAAGGCCGCGCTGGAAAGGGCGGCGGGCATCGCGCCCGGGGCCGGAGCGCCCGGCGCGGCAGGCGCTCCGAGCGGCGGTGCCGCTCCGGCGGCGCCGGCGAAGAGCTGAGGGACCGAGGACGGAGGAAATGGCGACGTTACCCGCAGTCTCGCAAACGATCGAGGGCCGTGCCCTGGTGCGCTATTCGCGCGTCTCGCCGCAAAAGGCGCGCCTGGTCGTGGATCTGATCCGGGGGCAGAGCGCGGAGCAGGCGCTCGACATCTTGCGCTTCACCCGCAAGCGCGTGGCGCGCGATGTCGAAAAAATCCTGCGCAGCGCCATCGCCAACGCGGAGCGCAAGGCCGAGGATGCCGGGGCTTCGCTCGACGTGGACCACCTGTACGTTTCGGAATGCTTCGTGAACGAAGGCTCGCGCTGGAAGCGCATCCGGCCCGCGCCGTTCGGCCGTGCCTTCCGCTACCAGAAGCGCACCAGCCACATCCAGGTGACCGTGGCGGAGCGGCATCGCGCCGCGGCGCAGCGCCTGGCCGACCTGGCGGCGGAAGCGGAGAAATCGAAGGGCGTGCGCGGGGCGGTGCGGCGCGCCCGCCGCGTGCTACAGGGCAAGCCCGTGCCCAAGCCGAAGGCCGCGCCGAAAAAGGAAGAGGAGTAGGAGGCCGCGTGGGACAAAAGACGCACCCGTACGGATTCCGCCTGGGCTACAACAAGACTTGGCGCTCGCGCTGGTTTGCCGATAAGGAGTACGCCGACCTGTTGCACGAGGACGTCGAGCTGCGCCGCGAGCTGAAGAAGCGGCTCCGCTCCGCCGGCGTGAGCGTGATCGAGATCGAACGCGCCGCCAACAAGCTGGTGATCCGCATCGATACCGCCCGGCCGGGCATCATCATCGGCCGCAAGGGCGCGGAGATCGACAAGCTCAAGACGGAAGTCCAGAACCGCACCAAGCGCGAAGTGCACATCGAGATTCAGGAAGTTCACCGGCCGGAGTTGAACGCGCAACTCGTGGCGGAAAACATTGCTCTGCAGCTCGAAAAACGCACCGCCTTCCGCCGCGCCATGCGCAAATCCGTGGATTCCGCGCTGCGCTTCGGATGCAAGGGCATCAAGGTGAGAGTCGCGGGGCGGCTGAACGGCGCGGAAATCGCGCGCAAGGAATGGTACCTGCAAGGGCGGCTGCCGCTCCAGACGCTGCGCGCCGACATTGATTACGGTTTCGCCCAGGCCTACACCACCTACGGCGTCATCGGCGTGAAGTGTTGGATCTACCAGGGCGAAAACGTGCCGCGGCGACAGGAAGAGTCGCGCGGGGCGGGTCCTGGCCTGCGGGACGAGCCCGCGCCGGTGAGGTGAGGATCTCGACGCCATGTTGATGCCGAAAAAAGTGAAGTACCGCAAGCAAATGCGCGGCCGGCGCAATGGAAAGGCCTGGCGCGGCAGCACCCTGGCGTTCGGTGATTGCGGGCTCAAGGCCATGGAACCAGCCTGGATCACCAACCGCCAGATCGAGGCGGCCCGCGTGGCCCTTTCGCGTTTTCTGAAGCGTGGCGGCAAGATGTGGATTCGCATTTTTCCGGACAAGCCGTTCACCAAGAAGCCGGCGGAAACCCGCATGGGCAAAGGCAAGGGCTTGCCGGAGTTCTGGGTTGCCGTGGTTCGTCCGGGCCGCATCATGTTCGAGCTGGAAGGCCTGGACGCGCCCACCGCGCGCGAGGCCTGCGACGTGGCCGCGCACAAGCTCCCCATCCGGACCAAATTTGTGACCCGCGTAGGAGTGGCCTGATGCCGCGCAGCATCGAAAAGATTCGCCAGATGGGCGACCGGGAACTCGAAGTGCACGAGCGGGAACTCTCCGAGCAGGTCTTCCGCCTGCGCTTCCAGCACGCCACCGGGCAGGCGGAAAGCCTCAAGAAGCTGCGGGTGGTGCGGCGTGATCTCGCCCGGGTCAAGACGCTGCTCCGCGAACGCCAGCTGAAGGTGGGAGATGGAAAATAACGCCGCCGAAATGGATCGCAGACGCCGGCAGTCCAAGGTCGGTGTGGTCACCAGCGCCTCGATGGCGAAAACCATCGTGGTCCAGGTGACCCGCAAGGTGCGGCACCGGCTGTACGGCCGCGTGCTGCGCAAGACGAACAAACTGTACGCCCACGACGAGCAGGGCGAGGCCCGAAAGGGCGATACGGTGCGCATCGTGGAGACACGGCCCATGTCGCACTTGAAGCGCTGGCGGCTGGCCGAAATCCTGGCTCGCTCCAAGAGCCGGATCGGGTAACGGAGAGCGCCGATGATCATGATGCGAACCTGGCTGACCGTGGCCGACAATTCCGGCGCCCGCAAACTCATGTGCATCCTCCCCATCGGAGGCGATGCCGGGCTGAAGGCCGGGCTGGGTGACATCGTCACTGCATCGGTGAAGGAAGCGTCGCCGGAGAGCCAGGTGAAGGAAGGAAAAGTGGTGAAGTGCGTGATCGTGCGCATGCGGAAAGAGCACCGCCGCCGCGACGGTTCCTACATCCGCTTCGACGACAATGCCGCAGTTCTGATCAACGACGCGAACGAGCCCGTGGGCACGCGCGTTTTCGGGCCGGTGGCGCGCGAGCTGCGCGATCGCAAATTCACTAAGATCGTCTCGCTCGCCCCGGAAGTGTGGTAGCCATGCGCGATCAGGAACGAGCGAAGAAATGAGCGCAGAAGAAAGAGCCAAGCCATGAGCGTACAAGAACGAGCGAAGAAATGAGCGTACAAGAACGATCGAATCGCCGCGCCCGTCGCGTTCCGGTGCTGATCCGGAAGGGCGACATGGTGCGCGTTCTGGCCGGGCGCGACCGCCTCGGTTTTGCCAGCCGTTCGGCCCGCGTGCTCGCCGTGGACCGTACCGAGGGCACCGTCACCGTCGAGCATGCCCAGATCATCAAGAAGCACACGCGGCCGAATCCGCAGAAAAACGTCCAGGGGGGGATCCTGGACAAGGAAGCGCCCATCAGCGTCTCGAACGTGATGTTGGTCTGTCCCTCCTGCGACCGCCCCACGCGGATCGGGTCCACCACCCGGCAGGAGGGAAATCGCGCGGTGCGTTCGCGCGTCTGCAAGCGCTGCGGGGCCTCGGTGGACAGGTGAGGAAGCGGACGAACGAGCCATGATCACACGTCTTCAGCAACGGTATCGCAGCGACGTGCTGCCCGCGCTGGTCAAGCGCTTTGGCTACGGCAATGCCATGGCCGCGCCCAAGCTGCGCAAGATCACCCTGAACATCGGCCTCGGCGAGGCCAGCGTGAACATCAAGCTGCTGGACACCGCCGCGGTGGAGCTGGGGCTCATCGCCGGGCAGAAGCCGGTGATCACCCGGGCCAAGAAGTCCATCGCCAATTTCAAGATCCGCAAGGGCATGCCCATCGGCTGCTGCGTCACGCTGCGCGGCGAAAAAATGTACGAGTTCCTGGACCGGCTGTGCTCCATCGTTCTCCCCCGCGTGCGCGACTTCAAGGGGCTGCCCGCGAGCTCCTTCGACGGGCGCGGCAACTACACTCTGGGGCTCAAGGACCAGCTCGTGTTTCCCGAAATTGACTACACCCGGGTGGACAAGATCAAGGGCATGAACATCACCCTGACCACCTCCGCCCGGTCCGACGAAGAGGCGCGCGAGCTGCTCAAGCTGCTGGGCATGCCCTTCCGGACGAAAACCGAGGAGCGTTGATGGCCAGAACCGCGCAGTTCGCGAAGATGAAGCGGAAGCCGAAGTTCAAGGTCCGCGTGCGCAATCGCTGCCGCCTCTGCGGCCGCGGCCGCGGCGTCCTGCGCAAGTTCCAGATGTGCCGCCTGTGCTTCCGCGAGCTCGCGCTGGTGGGACAGATCCCCGGCGTGGTCAAGGCGAGCTGGTAGGGAAGGGAGAGCCATGCAGACCGACCCCATCGCCGACATGCTTACGCGGGTCCGCAACGCCACGCGCGCCAAGCACCCCCGCGTGGATGTGCCGGCCTCCAAGCTGAAAATCGAAATCGCGCGCATCCTCAAGGAGGAGGGCTTTATCGCCACCTACAAGGTGGCGGAAGAGAATCGCGTCAAGAAGACGCTGCGCATTTTCCTCAAGTACACGCCGGACCGCCACAGCGTCGTTTCCGGCCTCAAGCGCATTTCGCGTCCCGGCCGCCGAGTATATTCAGGCAAGGCGGAGATGAAAAAAGTGCTGGGCGGAATGGGCGTCAGCATCATGACCACGCCGAAGGGCGTGATGACGGGCAAGGCCGCGCGCAAGAACGGAGTGGGCGGCGAAGTCCTTTGCGAAGTCTGGTAGCGAAGTCTGGTGAGGGAGAGGCTCGAGAATCCATGTCGCGCATAGGCCGCAAGCCGGTTCCGCTGCCCCAGGGCGTCAAAGTCCATGTCGCCGGGGAACGCGTCGAGGTGCAGGGTCCCAAGGGGAAATTGTGGGTGCCCGTGCCCGCGGGCATCCAGGTGGAACAGAAGGACAAGGACCTGCTGGCCACGCGTTCGTCCGAGGAGCAGCGGGCGCTCCACGGGCTCACACGCGCGCTGCTGGCCAACGCGGTTCAGGGCGTTACTGAAGGGTTTCGCCGGGATCTGGATATCGTGGGAGTGGGTTACCGGGCGGAAGTGAAGGGCAAAAACGTCGTCTTCAGCCTCGGTTATTCGCACCCCATCGAGTTCCCCGTGCCCGAGGGCATTCAGATCACCGTGGCGCAGCAGACCCACTTGGTGGTCTCTGGCGCGGACAAGGCCCAGGTGGGCCAGGTGACCGCCAACATCCGCGCGTTGCGACCGCCGGACCCTTATAAGCAGAAGGGCATCCGCCGGACGGGTGAAGTGCTGAAGAAGAAGGCCGGCAAGGCCGGGGCTAAGGCCGGGGCCGGAGCGTAATCCGGCGAGGAGGCTGGGGTGGCACAACCGTCAGTGCGAAAGGTTTCGCGGGACATGCACCGCCGGCGCATTCACCGCCGCGTGCGGCTGAAGGTCAGCGGGACCGCGGAACGTCCGCGGCTCTGCGTTTTCCGGTCGTCCACGCACCTGTACGCCCAGGTGATTGACGACGCGGCCGGGCGCACGCTGGTCGCGGCAAGCTCGGTGGACAAGGAAACGCGCAAGCAGATCCAGGGCGGCGGCAACGTGGCCGCGGCCAAAATCGTGGGCCAGGCTGTTGCGGCGCGCGCCCGCGAAAAGGGTATCTCGCAAGTCGTGTTCGACCGCGGCGGTTATCGCTACCACGGCCGGGTCAAGGCGCTGGCCGAGGCCGCGCGGGAAGCGGGGTTGAAATTCTAACGGTATGTCGAAGCATACATTGCGGGACACGCTTTCGATCCGCCGGCCCATTGAGGCCAACGCCAGCGCTTTGAAGGACCACGTGGTGGCCATCAATCGCGTCACCAAGGTGGTCAAGGGAGGCAAGAACCTGAGTTTTTCCGCGCTCGTCGTGGTGGGCGACCAGCAGGGACACGCCGGTTTCGGAATGGGCAAGGCCCGCGAGGTTCCCATGGCCATTCGCAAGGCCATCGAGCAGGCCAAGAAGAACATGATCCGTGTGAACCTGAAGAGCGGCACGGTGCCGCACCTCGTGGTTGGGCGCTACGGCTCCGGCACGGTGCTGCTCAAGCCCGCGTCGGAAGGCACCGGGATCATCGCCGGCGGCCCGGTGCGCGCGGTGATGGAGGTGACCGGGATTCACAACGTGCTCACGAAGTCCATTGGCACGTCGAACCCGCACAACGTGGTCAAGGCCACCTTTGATGCCCTGATCCATCTGAAGGATCCCGCGAAAGTCGCGGAAACCCGCGGGAAAGAGGTCGCGGACATGTCCGCCTAGCGGCGGACGGAAACGGGAACCATGAGCGCCGCGAAAAAACAAGCCACGGTGAAACTCCAGTGGGTGGTCAGCTTCATCGGCTGCCCCCGCGACATGCGCGCCGCCGTCCGCGGGCTGGGATTCCGCCGGCTCCAACAGACCGTGGAGCGGCCCGATACGCCCTCCATCCGCGGCATGGTGCGGAAGGTGCGCCACCTGGTCAAGGTCGTGGGAGAGAACTGAGGACGTTATGGAACCGACACTCTCAAATCTGCGTCCCCCGCGAGGCTCGCGCCATCGCAAGGTGCGCGTGGGCCGCGGCATGGGCTCCAAGCTCGGCAAGACGGCCGGGAAGGGCAATAAAGGACAGCAGTCGCGCACTGGCTATTCGCGCCGCCGCGGCTTTGAGGGCGGGCAGATGCCCCTGCACCGCCGCATTCCGAAGCGCGGCTTCCACAATCCGTTCCGGCGCGAGCTGGCCATCATCAACGTGGCGGCGCTCAACGCCTTCTCCCAGGGCGAGGTCGTCACCCCCGAGCTGCTGCTCGAGCGCGGCATCGTGGGCAGCCGGCGCGCCGGCGTGAAAGTGCTGGGCGACGGTGAATTAAAAGTGGCGCTGACCGTGCAGGCGCATGCGTTCAGCAAGTCCGCGGAACAGAAGATCACGGCCGCGGGAGGGAAAACGGAAATCGTGGCATGAACCGCTTTTTCAATTCCGTCGCGAACATCTTCCGGGTGGAAGACCTGCGGAACCGCGTGTTTTTCACGCTGGCGATGCTGGGGGTCTATCGCCTGGGCTCGTTCGTGCCCACCCCGGGGATCAATACGGACCTGCTCTCGGAGCTCTTCAGCCAGAACCAGGGATCCATGCTCGGCGTGTTCGACCTGTTCAGCGGCGGGAACTTCCGCCGGCTTACGATTTTCGCGCTGGGCATCATGCCGTATATCACCGCGTCCATCATCCTGCAGTTGATGACCGTGGTGTTCCCCTACCTGGAGCGGCTGCAGAAGGAAGGCGAACTCGGCCGGCGGAAGATCACGCAATACACGCGGTATCTGACCGTGGGGCTGGCGCTGTTCCAGTCGCTGATGATTTCCGAAACGCTCCAGAACACCACGCTGAACACGGTCGCCGGCGCGCGCGCGGCGCTGGTCTACAACCCCGGCTGGAGCTTCGTGCTGATGACCATTCTCACCCTCACCACCGGCAGCGCCTTCATCATGTGGCTGGGTGAGCAGATCAGCGACCGCGGCATCGGCAACGGGATGTCGCTCATCATTTTCGCCGGCATCGTGGTGGGCTTGCCCCATGCCATCGCGGAGCTCTTCACTAAATTCCGAAATAACGAATGGCAAAACTTCACCGCCTTATACATGATCCTGCTGATCGGCTTCATGGTGCTGGTCACCGCCGCCATTGTCTTTGTCGAAGGTGGGGCGCGCCGCATCCCGGTGCAATACGCCAAGAAGGTCGTCGGCCGGCGGGTGATGGGCGGGCAGATGACCTACCTGCCGCTGCGCGTCAATTCCGGCGGCGTTATCCCGCCCATCTTTGCCAGTTCCGTGCTCACCATTCCGCAAACCCTGGCCCTGGTGTTCAAGGACAAGTCCAAGGCCGTGGCCGACTTCGCCGGCTTTTTGCGGTGGGGAGAGCCCTGGTACACGGTTATCTACGTCGCCATGATCATCGGGTTCGCCTTTTTCTACGTGGGCATCATGGTGAACCCCACCGAACTCGCGGATAATCTGAGGAAACACGGTGGTTTCATTCCCGGCATCCGGCCGGGGCGGAATACGTCGGAATACGTCAGCCGCATCATCACGCGCCTCACGTTCGTCGGGGGAATCTACTTGGCGCTCGTCTGCCTGATTCCGGAGTGGATGATCGCCGGGGTGAAGCTGAACCACCTGTGGGGACCGATCGGTTCCTGGTTCGACGTGCATTCCCCGCGCTTTATCCTGGAAGGGCTGGGCGTAAACTTCTATTTCGGAGGCACCTCGCTGCTGATTGTCGTCGGCGTGGCCATGGACACGGTGCAGCAAATCGAGGCGCAGTTGGTGATGCGGAATTACGAGGGATTCGGGCCGCGTGGACGGTCGCGAGGCCGGCGTGGCTGAAGCGGCGCCTCCCGCGGCCGGAAAGCGCCTGCAGCGGGCGTTGATCCTTCTCGGCGCCCCGGGCGCCGGCAAGGGAACGCAGGCGCGGGAGGTGGCGCGGATTTACGGCGTGCCGCATCTTTCGACCGGCGACATGTTTCGCGAGCACGTGGCCAAGGGGACCGAACTCGGCCGGCGCGCGAAGCCGATTATGGAAAGCGGGCGGCTGGTGCCCGACGAGATTGTGCTGGGCATGGTTGAGGAGCGAGTGGCCCGGCCGGATTGTGCCGCGGGATGCGTGTTCGACGGCTTTCCGCGCACCCTGGCGCAGGCGGAGCGGCTCGAGGAAATCCTGAGCCTGCTGCCCCTGCGGCGCGCGATGGCCGTGAACCTGGCGGTGGATCACGAAGTCGTGGTCCAGCGGATCGTCAGCCGGCGCACCTGCAGCAAGTGCGGCGCGATCTACAGCACGGGAGCCAAGATGCCGCAGGTGCCCGGGAAGTGCGATGTGTGCGGCGGCCAGGTCATCCAGCGCCCGGATGACCGCGAGGACGTGGTGCGGCAGCGTATGGCGGCCTATCAGGAGCAGACGCGGCCGCTGATCGAGTTTTACCGGAAGCGCGGGCAATTGCTCGAGGTGGACGGCTCCCGGGACATCGCCACCGTCCAGCGCGAGCTGCTCGGTCTGCTCGAACGGTTGCAGTGAAGTGGGGCACGGGAAGTGGGCATCATTTTGAAGTCGCAGACGGAACTGGAGAAGATGTACCGCTCCGGGCAGGTCGTCTGGGAAGTGCTGAGCGAGTTGCGCGCAATGGTGAAGCCGGGCGTGAGCACGATGGATCTGGAACAGTTGGCCGAGCGCCGCAGCGCCGAGCGCGGCGCGCGTCCGGCGTTCAAGGGATACATGGGGTATCCCTGCGTGCTCTGCACCTCGATCAACGAAGAGGTGGTGCACGGGATCCCCTCGGCGCGGCGCAAGCTGGCTGAAGGCGACATCGTCTCGCTCGATTTCGGTGTGGCCGTGGACGGCTATTACGCGGACGCGGCCGTTACTGTGCCGGTGGGAAACGTGCCCCCGGAGAAGTCCAAGCTGCTCGAGGTGACCCGCGAGTCGCTGGACCGCGCGATTGCCATGGCCCGGCTGGGCAATCGCCTGAGCGATATTTCGCACGCCGTGGAGAGCTGGACGGCGAGCCACGGCTTCACCGTGGTGCGGGAGTTCGTGGGACACGGGATCGGCACGAAGATGCACGAGGAGCCGCAGCTCCCGAACTTCGGCGAGCCGGGCCGCGGGCCGCGCCTGGTAGCCGGGATGGTGCTGGCCATTGAGCCCATGGTGAACGCGGGAACCGCGGACGTGGAAGTCCGCGAGGACAAGTGGACGGCCGTGACCCACGACCGCCGGCCCTCCGCGCACTTCGAGCACACCGTGGCGGTCACCACCAACGGGCCGTGGATCCTCACGCGCCCGCGGGAGATGACCGGGCCGTCCTGGTAGCGCGGCAAGTTTTCCGGGAACGGCGGGGCGGGTCCCCGCCGGATGGAGTCTATGAGAAAGCGCGATAACACGAAGAAGAAGGGCGGCGACGGCAATCCGAAAGAGGATGCCATCGAGGTGATGGCCACGGTCATCGAGCCGTTGCCCAACGCCATGTTCCGCGTGGAGCTGGAGAACAAGCATCAGGTGCTCGCTCATATCTCCGGCAAGATGCGCAAGAATTTTATCCGCATCCTGTCGGGCGACCGGGTGGCCGTGGAGCTTTCGCCCTACGACCTGACCCGCGGGCGCATCACCTACCGGTACAAGTAGCCCCGGCGGGGAGAGAGGCAAGAAATGAAGGTTCGTTCGTCGGTGAAGAAAATTTGCGACAAGTGCAAGATCATCCAGCGGCGCGGCGTGGTGCGGGTGATTTGTTCGAACCCGAAGCACAAGCAGCGCCAGGGATAGGAGGCAGCAACCATGGCACGCATCGCAGGCGTTGACCTTCCGCCGCAAAAGCGCATTTGGATCGGCCTCACTGCCATTTACGGCATCGGGCAGGCCCGGGCGCGCGTCCTGTGCGGGCAGGCGCATGTGGAAGATACCAAGAAAGTGAAAGACCTGACCGAGGAAGAGGTGAACCGGCTGCGCCAGGCCATCGAGCAGCAGGGCGGCGTGGAGGGCGATCTCCGCAAGGAGATCCAGATGAACATCCGCCGGCTCATCGATATCCAGTGCTACCGCGGCATGCGTCACCGGCGCAATCTTCCGGTGCGCGGCCAGCGCACGCACACCAATGCCCGCACCCGCAAAGGCCCGCGGCGCGGCGCCGTGGCCAACAAGAAGAAGACGGCTCTAAAGAAGTAAGCGGGCGGCGGGCCGTACGGCCGCCCCCGGCGGGGAATCGAACCGAGAGAGGACGCGAGAAGTGGCCAAGGAAAAGCAAGCGGCGCCGGCGGCGCCCGCCGGGGGAGCCCCGGCGGGAAAGCCGTCCAAGCGCAAGAAGGAATTCAAGAAGAAGCGCGAGCGCCGCGTGGTGCCGCACGGAATCGTGCACATCCGCGCGTCGTTCAACAACACCCTGATTGCCATCACCGATCCCGAAGGCCACGTGCTGTCGTGGTCCTCGGCCGGCTCGGTGGGATTCAAGGGCTCGCGCAAGGGCACGCCCTACGCGGCGCAGCAGGCTACCGTGAACGCCGCGGGCACCGCCCGCGACCAGTACGGGATGAAGACCGTGGAAGTGCGCGTCAAGGGGCCCGGCTCGGGTCGCGAGTCCGCCATCCGCGCGCTTTCCACCGCCGGGCTGATGATCCGTTTGATCCGCGACGTCACGCCCATCCCGCACAACGGCTGCCGCCCGCCGAAGCGGCGCAGAGTCTGACGGTTTTCCGCCCCCAGTGTGCAATCCCGGGGCGGTGAGGAGAAAAAGGAGTGGCACGACACCGTAACGCTGTATGCCGGCTGTGCCGGCGGGAGGGCGTCAAGCTCTTCCTCAAGGGCCTGCGCTGCTTCACGGACAAGTGCGCCATCGAACGGCGCAACTTCGTTCCCGGGCAGCATGGCCAGAGCCGCCGGCCGAAGCTTGCAGGCTACGGCCTGCAGCTCCGCGAAAAGCAGAAGGCCAAGCGCACCTACGGCCTGCTGGAGCGCCAGTTCCGCAACTATTTCGTCAAGGCGGAGCGCGCCAAGGGCCCCACGGGCGAAAACCTGATCCAGATGCTCGAGCGGCGGCTGGACAGCGTCGTCTACCGCATCGGAATTGCCTCGTCCCGCGCGCAGTCCCGGCAAATCATCACCCATGGTCACGTGCTGGTGAACGGGCGGAAGCTGAACATCCCCTCGTACCAGGTGAACGTGGGAGACGAGGTGAGCATCAAGCCCAAGATGCTGCAGAACGCCATGGTGATGGAGGCGCGCAACGTCGCCCAGGGCATGAACCTGGCGCCCTGGCTTGAGGTGGACCGCGACGCCGGCAAGGCCCGTGTGGTGGCACTGCCCAAGCGCGAAAACGTCCAGACCCCGGTGATCAACGAACAGCTCATCGTCGAGCTCTACTCGAAATAAACCATTTTCTTCCGTCTACCCCGCACGGGGAGGAGGCATACGACGTATGTGGAAGGGATTTCAGAAACCGAAAAGGCTGGCCGCCGAGCTGGAAACGCTCAAGGACACCTACGGGAAGTTCAGCGCGCAGCCGTTTGAGCGCGGCTGGGGCTCCACCGTGGGCAATGCCATCCGCCGCGCCCTGCTCAGCTCCATTGAAGGCGCGGCCATCACCGCCGTCAAGATCGAGGGTGTGCTGCACGAATTTTCGCCCATCCCCGGAGTGGTGGAAGACGCCACCGACATCATCCTCAACCTCAAGCAGGTGCCGCTCAAGCTCACCAGCGACCAGCCCAAGACCGTCACCCTGAACGTGGACCGGCCCGGCGAGGTCACCTCCGCGATGATCGCGGAGGACTCCGACATCGCCGTGCTGGACAAGAGCGTCTACATCGCCACCGTCAGCGAGGGCGGGAAGCTCCAGATCGAATTGCGCGTCCGCAACGGCCGCGGCTACGTGGGCGCCGACCGCAACTTCGACGAGGACCTGTCCATCGGCTATATCCCCGTGGATTCCGTCCACTCGCCCGTGCGCAAGGTCAATTACGAAGTCGAAGCCGCGCGCCTCGGCCAGATGACCGACTACGAAAAGCTCACCCTCGAAGTCTGGACCAACGGCGCCATCACTCCCCAGGACGCCATCGGCCTGGCCTCCAAGCTCATCAAGGACCACATGAGCATCTTCATCAATTTCGAGGAGCAGCCCGAGCTGCCCGAGGAGGCCGGCGAGTCGTTTGCCGATTCGCGCCTGGAGCACCTGGACCGCTCGGTGGAAGAGCTCGAGCTTTCCGTGCGCTCCTACAACTGCCTGAAGAACGCCAACATCCAGACCATTCGCGAGCTCGTCATGAAGACCGAAAACGAAATGCTGAAGACCAAGAATTTCGGTCGCAAGTCTCTCAACGAGATCAAGGAAATCCTCACCCGCATGGGCCTGAGCCTGGGCATGAAGTTCGACGAGCACGGCCGCATCATCTGGCCCCCGCCGCCCAGCCAAACCGCCCCCGCGCCGGAGGAGATCGCGTCCCTGTAACTTGGTAGCGCCGGTGCCGCCTCGGCGGCACCGGCATCCGGAGAACCGATGCGACACCGCAAGTCAGGATCGAAACTCGGAAAAAATCCCGCTCACCGGCGGGCCGTGCTCCGCAACCTGGTGACCAACGTCATCCAGCACGAGAGCATTCAGACCACCATCGCCCGCGCCCGCGCGGCTCGCCCGCTCGTCGAGCACATGATCACCCTCGGCAAGCGCGACACGCTGCATACCCGCCGGCAGGCCGCCTCGTTTCTCATGACCCCCGGCGCCACCAAAAAGCTCTTTGCCGATATCGCCCCGCGCTTCGCCACCCGCAACGGCGGCTACACCCGCATCCTGCGCGCCGGATGGCGCATTTCCGACGGCGCGTCGCTCGCCATCCTCGAGCTCGTCGGCTTCAAGCTGAAAAAGAAAGAAACCAAGAAGAAGGAAAAAGCCGCCGCCGCGGAGCCCAAGGCCGAGGAGGCCAAGGCTGCCGAGGTCAAGGCCTGACGCGCCCCTCGCTCCAGGGCTTCGCATTTCGTAACGCTGGCGTCTCGCCGGCGCATTTTCGCTCCGTCGTAATCTGATCCTCGCGCGCGCAGCCTACACCGGCCGGTTGGGGCTGGCTTTCGGCCCGTCCGGGCCGGCGCCGGACGCGCGCCAGCGAATCAGCGCAACCGCCGCGAACGCTAATTGACCGGCCGCCGCCCCGCACACGTCGATCAGCACATCCCTCATCGATGGCCCCCGCGAGGGCACGAACGTCTGGTGCAGCTCGTCGAGGCCCGCCCATCCCGCCGCGATCGCCAGCGCCGCCAGCGCCCATTCCACCCGCCAGCCGCTCCGCCCGCCGCGCACGCCGCGCACCAGCAGCAGGCTGAAGATAAAGTACTCGCACACGTGGCTGGCTTTTCGGATCAGGTGATGCGCACGCACCAGGGTGGCCAGCGCCGCGTGGGGGAAAAGCCAGCGGAGAATCGGCAGGATCACCCGCGAGGTGTGCGCCCCGGAAAAGGCATCGGTCGAAAAGCCAACGATCAGCGCGGCCCACACCAGCACCGGCCACCACCATCGCAGCCATCTCATTTGCGGAGAAAGTGTCACTCCAGGCTGTAGTTCGGCGCTTCCTTCGTGATGATCACGTCGTGCACGTGGCTCTCGCGCAGCCCGGCGCTGGTGATGCGCACGAACCGCGCGCGCTCCTGCAGCTCTTTGATGTTGCCCACTCCGCAATACCCCATGCCGCTGCGCAGCCCGCCCACAAGCTGTTCCACCAGCCCCGCCAGCGGGCCCTTGTACGGCACACGGCCTTCCACGCCTTCCGGCACGGATTTCCCGCGGTCCGCCTCCTCCTGCGCGTAGCGGTCCGCCGAGCCCGCCTCCATCGCCCCGATGGAGCCCATGCCGCGGTACGTCTTGAACGTCCGGCCCTGGTAGAGGATCGTCTCGCCCGGCGCTTCTTCCGTCCCGGCAAACAGGCTGCCGATCATCACGCAGGAGGCGCCCGCGGCGATGGCCTTCGTCACGTCGCCGGAAAATTTCACTCCGCCGTCCGCGATGATGGGCACGCCCGTGCCTTTCGCCGCGCGCGCCGCTTCCAGGATGGCGGTGATTTGCGGCATCCCCGCTCCGGTCACCACCCGCGTCGTGCAGATGGACCCCGGCCCAATGCCCACCTTCAGCCCGTCAATCCCCAGCGCGATCAGGTCGTGCGCGCCCTCGTAGGTGCCCACGTTCCCGGCCAGCAGCGGCATTTCCGGCAGCCGCTTTTTCACCGCGCGGACCGCCTCCATCACCCGTGTGGAGTGGCCGTGCGCCGTGTCAATCGTCAGCACGTCCACCTTCATCCGCGCCAGTTCCACGGCCCGCTCCAGAAAATCCCCCGTGGCCCCGATGGCCCCGCCGATGCGCAGCCGGCCCTTCTCGTCTTTCGTCGCCCCGGGATACTGCTGCTTTTTCTGGATGTCTTTGACGGTGATCAGGCCCTTCAGGTTGAACTCGTTGTCCACCACCAGCAGCTTTTCGATTTTGTGTTCCTGCAGCGTGTGCTCCGCCTCGGAAAGCGTGGTGCCCACCGGCACGGTGATCAAATCGCCCTTGGTCATCACCTTGCTCACCGGCTGGTCCAGGTTCTGCTCGAAGCGCAGGTCGCGGTTCGTCAATATGCCCACGAGGCGCGGCCCCCGCGTCACCGGCAATCCGGAGATGCGGTACTTCCGCATGATCTCCAGCGCCTCGCGGATGGTGATTTCCGGGCGGATGGTCACCGGGTCCACGATCATCCCGCTCTCCGACCGCTTCACCCGGTCCACTTCCTCCCTCTGCCGTTCGATCGGCATGTTCCGGTGGATGAACCCCAGCCCGCCCTGCCGCGCGATGGCGATTCCCAGCCGCGATTCCGTTACCGTATCCATCGCCGAGGAGCAGATCGGCACGTTGATGGAGATTTGCTTGGCCAGGCACGTCCGCGTGTCCACCTGCGTCGGCATCACCGCCGATTGCCCCGGCACCAGCAGCACGTCGTCAAACGTCAGCGCTTCCGTTATCGGTCCGTCCATCATCGCCAGTTACCCCTCAAGAATTTCGATTCAGAAACAAAAAGGCCCAGCGGAGCCCGCTGGGCGCGGGGAGCATGAAAATGTCGGCAAATTCGTGTCACTGGTAAGCGACCATTCTAGGCGGAGGGCCCGCGAGCGTCAAGCCGCGATCCGCCATCGGCAGACTCCGTCGCAGTCGTATTCAGGGTTGTGGCCCCGCCTCCGATAGCTAGACGCCTCTGGTGAGGAAAGGAATATGGCAAGTCCTGCGGGCTGGAGTGCGGCCTCGGGATGGTAGCGGGATCCGGTGCGAGTCTCGCGTCACCCCGCACGCCCGCGTTTGCGCCATCCTAATCTCGAACTATCGGTCAGTTGTGCCATGCAGTCCACGTGGCAGGAAACTTGGCCAGCCGGCAGTAACGAGCAATCCACCACCGTCCATGGGGTATACTGACCGTTGCCGGCCTTCCATCGGGCAACCGTGATCTGGGCTTTGGTCTGCTGCGTGGGACAGTCCACGGTGACCACGCAGTCAACGCAGGAATCAACGGCTTCGCGAACCGATGTGTGCGCGCGCATACTCACCTTCTACACCAGCACGCATTAGCACGCAACCCCGGCCCAGTACTGTGAGCCAGTATACATCTGGATGTGACCTGCGATACCACCATAGCGGGGAGAGACCGTTTCCCTCCTCCCTCGCCATCGGAGCCCCGCTGCGGGGCTGGAGACGCGTTTATTGCGCCCCGACCTGTTTTCGGGGCCCCGACCCGGTCGGGACTCGCCACCCTCTTCCAAAAACAACCGGCGGAAATCCGCACCATCAGGGCCGTGGTAGACTTCCGGCCAGGACGGGGGAATTCATGACCTACACCCAGAAGCCGGATGATCGTGCGCGTCTGGCCGGCGAATACGAAGAGTGCCGCCGCAAAGTGGCTTCCACCGAGGAGGAGTTGAAGCGCATCGGCGCGGCCTTCGTCGAGCTTGGAAAACAGCTCCAAACGCAGCCCAGCAGCCTCTCCGCCCAGCGGCTCATCGTGGAGAAGGATCTGGCGGTCCTCTGGCTGATTCTTCCGGAGTACCTAGAAGCTCTCCAAGTCAGGGAAACCAAAAAGGCGGAATTGGACAGCCTCAAGTAAGTTCAGACCGCCCCCCCTCCACTCCCCTCTGTGTCCTCCGTGTCTCCGTGCCCTCCGTGATAAATCCCCGTCCGAGGTCCTTCCGGTGCCCGCCAGATACAGAAAGCGGAGCCCCGCTGCGGGCCGGGAGACGCGTTTTTTGCGCCCCGACCTGTTTTCGGGGCCCCGACCCGGTCGGGACCAGTCCCTCGCGGTTGACACGATGGGGCTCCAGGACTACGCTTCCCGGCTGAGGCAACCTCAATATGCAATTTCCGAGATAGTGACGGTCGCCAACACTGGCTCCTTTCCGGAGAGACCACGTGGTTCGTCCTGAAATCGCCATATTCGTTTTCGCCGCCGCCATTAGCGGAAATGTGGGAGCGGTGCGAGCACTTCCAGCGAAAGCAGCGCCCCTGCGGCAGCAGGAAGCGCCGAAACCGCCTCCATCAGGCTCGTCTGCGCCCGCGCCGTCGCAAGACGCGCCTGTGGCAACTCCCCCGGCCACGTCAAGGCTCGTTCTCAAGGACGGCACCCCGGTCCACTTGAAATTTGCGCGCGCGGTTGTTTCCTCACAGGTGATTGCCGGCGAAGACGAACCTTTGGAAGTGGTTGAA
>DATEQM010000008.1:0-7989 GCA_035272605.1 Candidatus Acidiferrales bacterium
CGCCACCCGGAGGCGTGGAAGCCTCGAACAACTTCGCACAAGCGTCGCTTTGCACGCGAGTAATGCAGCCCGCTAACAGATCACCCAGTGTGCTGAAGAGCGAGAGTGTCGTCGTCTGCGTGCTGTTCAGGGGATCCTGAATTACAGGTCCCAGTCCACCCGTTTCGAGGTCCACCAGGTTAGGAACGTTTCCGGCGGCGATGCGAAGACCGAGCGCATGACCTTGCAGCGTGGCGCCGCTGAGGAATTGCGCGTTCGTCCAAACCGAGGCTATGGTTGTAAATTCGTCGACCGTGACTTTTTCAGGCGGCTTATTGCCCAACACGGCAAGGAGAACGATGGCCGGATTGTCATCACTCGCCTTTTGAGCCCTGGGCACTCCCCCTGTCGCCACGAGGTATAGGAACGTTTCTCCGCTCCGCGCCTCCGACGTGCGAATTTCAAATCGACCGTCCTCATTCGTTTTCGTTTCCGCCAACTTCCTGGGCGCCCCCGCGCTCGCCTCCCACAGAGTGACAGTAGATTTGCCGATGGGGGCGCCTCCGCCAAGCACCTGCCCACCGAAGTGATCGGCAGCGAACGCTGAACCGGCGAGGAGCATGGTGGCAATTGCCAGAGCCCCGAGTAGATAAGACCGGACAGAGAAATAAGAATGCATTTCACCCACCCTTATGATGCGAGAGCCCGAGTTCCTTCGTCTCAAATTCGTGCGCACACTTCCCACAGGACATAGTTCGCCAAGGACTCGTACGTTTACAAATGCTCCTACCCGGCCGCGCGGGATGAAACTGTCAAATGTGGCAGAGGGCCACGGCCTCTGCGAGCACATGCCTTCCCACCCGGCGAAGCGTTAATTCCCGCCAAGTTTTTGGTAATTCGAGTTTGTCGTCGTCACCTGGAGCTTCTTGGCCGTCGCATCCAGAAACGTTTGCTGGGAGTAGTTGGTGCCGTCGGGCAGGCTGGCCATCTGAACCTGTAGCGTCACCACATCCTTCGGTTCATCCATGTACGTGTTGACGCGCACCGCGACCACCTTCCTCGCGTTGGGGTCGAACGTGAGCGTCAGTTGATCGCCTGGCTGGGCATAATTCCTGAACACCAGATTCACCACCCCGCCGGCGGGATTGATGGACATATTCCCGGCCTGTTTCGCCTGTTCCATCTTCTGCGGGTCGGGCGGCAGGTACATGCTGAGCACTCCTTTCACCGCTCCCATGTACTCCTTCATCTCTTCCTTTTTCTTTTCAATGATGCGCTGTTTGAGTCTGCCGCCGCTGGGTTGTTCCGGCGGGGGACCAATCGGAGTCTTCTGCACCTGCCCGTCCGGACCATACTGGCAAAGGTTTTGCTGCTGCGGCTTGGGGTCGCCCTTCACCGTCATTTGCGTCGTCTCAATCCACTGGTATTGTCGCAGCCTCTGCTGATTTTCGGCCATGATCTGTTTCACGGCGGCAAGCTTTTGCTGCACATCACTTTCCTGCGCCAACGCGGGAACCCCCGCTGCCAGCGCCACCGCACCGATCATCAGCAGGCAGAATCCGGCTGAGACAACGGCTGCGGCATCAATCCGCATGCTGCGGGTAATGACACGATTCGAATTCATGCGTTCTCTCCTTGATTGTTCGTCGGGATCTTTTCACACCGAGTCGTTTGAACCCGGTCGATACGTTCTCCGTTACGGAGTCGGCACAACTGTGTAGTACACACCGTTCGCGCCGTAGGCTGCGACGAACCAGGTGTTGCCGCACAGGTAGTAGGCTTTTCCCTGTACTTCAGGAGTGATGCAACCGGCCGGCAACAGGCCATAAATCCCGCCCACCTGATACGACACGACGGGAGCGCCCGCGGCGGCAACATTGGCGTTTGCGGCGGAATAAGTGGCGTTGGCTGCGGCAGCATTGGCATTGGCGGCCGCGGCGTTGGCGTTGGCTGCCGCTGCATTCGCATTTGCATTCGCAGCGCCAGTGGATGCGCCCGCGTTGTAGCCCTGGGCGTAGGAATTTGCCGATGCCGCGCTGCTGCTCGATGAAGCAATGGCGGCTCCGGCCACCATACCCAGCATGGCCCCGGCCGCTGCGGCGCCCGCCGTGGATCCCGAGCTGCAGTTGTAGCACCCGGCTCCGTAGACGGCCACAGTGGTCGGCGGATGGTACCCATACCCGTAGTAGGCCGTGGGTGGATGATACGCGGAGGCATAGGCGGTCGATCCGTAGGGGGTGGTATGCACGGCGCCATAACCGGCCTCGCCGGTAGTTGTGCCGCCATAGGCATTCGTGTGCGAGGTGCCCCCGTATTCGCTATGCGACGTGCTGGTGCCGTAAGCGCTGGTATGACTGGTACCCTCGCCGGCCGTGTGCGATGTACTGCCGCCGTAGGCGTTGGAATGAGTCGAGTGGCCGTAACTATGCGAGCTACAGCCGCCCCAGGCATTCGCGTGCCCGTAGGCAAAGGCGCTCTCGCAGGTGAAAAGTGTCAAGGTGAGACTGAGCAGGGCGATCGTAATCTTTTTCATTGTTCTTCCTCCTCACTGCTGTGGTTTGGCCGCTGGATTGGTTGGATTGGTTTTGGCTGGTGCGGTGCGTCCGGCCGGCGGCCTGGCGCCCGGCGGTGGTTCCGGGTGTGGGTGGGCAAATTGCATGTGCCTCGCGCCGGCGGCCTTGGTCGTAGTGAAGACCTCGGCGGAAACGGGAGAGTCGATTTGCCAGTCGGAGAGCAACAGGTTGTGGCGTAGCTGGTCGGGATCATCGAGATAAATTGCGTGGATCGCTCGCGGCAGCTTGTCTTCCACACCGATCCACAGCTCCATGAACACTCCATCGGCTGCGCAGGCCACGATGTCCGTGGTCGTTCCTCCCACGACGTTGGATTGGCCCACGTAGTAGGCATGGAGCAACCCGGGGGCCATGTCCCCGTAGGGATCCGCGACGATAATGTCTGTAAACGGGAAGTAAATCCCCGCGGTGTGAAAGATTGTTTCCAGCGTGTCGTCGATCGTCCCTGGAGCATCCGCGATCGCCACAAGATTTTCCACCGGCGCGTAGGCCATCATGATTTTTCCGTCGTAGTAGAACTCGGAGGCCGGGCCATCCCCTGTCTGGATGATCCGCAGCTTGTTGGGCCGCTCCAAGGTCACCAGGGACCTGTTCGCGTAGACCAGAGGAACGCCTTGGCGACTGAGACTCTCGAAAGTCTCCACGGCGGTGAACGAAATCGTGTGCGCCAAAGCCAGGCGGCTGCCCACCGCCTTCAGGATCTCTATGGCTTTCGGCTCCAGCGTAAGGGCAGGGGGCGCTTCCGCTTTGGCTTTTGCCGTTGCCTTCTTTTTGGCTGCCGGCTGTGCGGCCGGTGTTGAAGTTGCCGGGGGAGCTGTTTGCGCCATCAACAGGCCGGAGCCAGCCCAAAATCCGCCGATCAGGATAAACGTCTTTAAGCGAAGCAAGCTCCTGGTTCTCATTGAACACCTCGGCCAGCGCTGGCGCTGGAAGATCGGTTCGTCAAGATCATGGAATCATTCCGCAATCAAACATCTTGTTGGCGATGGGCGGGGCGATCTTGTTGATGAACGCGGCGCGCATTTGTGGGTCGTTGCGCAGGAGGATGAGGATTTCCTGCTCTTGTTGCGATGGCTTTTTCTTCGGCTGGGCTCTCTGCTGCCAAAGCTGCTCACAGGAGGACGTCTCGTACTTCTGGATAATCTTGTTAGCGATCATGTCCATCAGCGGATACTGCTGCGGTTCGGGAACGCTGGTCGCGGCGGGTGGAGGATCGGGCGGCGCGGGAGGCGCAGCCGGCGCCGCCTGCAAACCGAAGCGCGCGAATACGAGAACTAAAAGCGCGGCCATCCCCGCAAGAATTACTGTGGTGCGGAATCCATTCCTTCTCATGTTCTTCTCCTTTTGCGATCAGTCTCAAACTTGAATCGGCTTTGCGGCGCAACGCTCCTTCGCTGACATAGCCTCTAGCGGCCGACCAGGGGTCCGTGAACACGCGGATTCCCGGGTGACGCGACGCTGTTTTGCTGGGCACCTGTGATCTTGCGATTGCTCCAGCGGACACAGATCTGAACAAAAAGCAAAACGCCGGTCCCGACGCAAACAAAGATGGTCAGAACTCCCAGAACCACCACCAATTCACGGACAAGATAGGACCGAGTCGCGAGCAATACGATGCCGGCGATCGACAGCCCAACAAGGATCCCGCGAATCACCCGGCGGGCTTCCATTCTCGATTCCTGCTTCCCACCCGTACTTACTGGAACTCCCGCCTCACATCCGCGTCCTGGATCACCTGGATGTGTGACCTCCGGCCCACGGAGGTCTTCGCGCGAATGGAGGCCAGTCGACCGGTAGGGTCTGCGGCCAATCTCAAGAGATGGGACGCCAAACATCACAATCCCGGGTCCTCCTCGCAACCCAGCGACGAGGCTAAGCGCAGACGGGGCCCTTGCGAACTGACAATAATGACGGTCTTCTCGGGGCCCCTTCCGGAGCTAGAATTTACCATAGTATCCGTTTCCCATGGTCCGCCGATGTAGCCGCCGGGGGGTGAAATCGGGTCGCCGGTCTTTTTGCCGGGCGGGCAGTTCTCGGGACGCGCGCCGCACAGCTCCGTGACCGAGCGGCCCGTCGAATTGGCCACCCACACGTTGTGGACTTGGCAATCGGCGCTCCCCCGCCCAACACTTGGCCACTCATGTGATCCGCCGCCTGCGCCAAATCGGCAACCGACAGAACGACTACCCCACCGAATCGAATCCACCTGGAACTCTTCATTTCCCCCTCCGCGGTGAACACTGGCAGGTACGGCGTACCATTGGTCTCGCCTCCCATCCGCCAACTCACCGCTCGGGTTCAATTTCTCCGGGTCTCCACGTCTTGTCGAACCACGGTTCGAGCGGGCGGTAAAGCCTCAACAGTGCGTTCCAGCCCTTGCCGGGGCTGGTCTGAATGCAGTTGCTTTCCTTGCCGGCCGATCACTGCAATTGCCGGTCATTTGGTATCGGCTGCCTCAATAATCGGCAGGCTGGAAGCGATTTGCAGATCCACCAGCAGTTGAAGCTGATGCTCCACCTGGAAGAAGCGAACCACCACGATCGCCGGAAGCGATTGTTTCATGATGCCGTAATATTTTTCCCGAAGGGCCATTCTTTTCTCGTCCAGCTGCATGACCCGCTGCGCAAGCTCGTCGGCCTTCTCGTTGGTCATGGTCAAGAAATTCCGGGCGTAGTCCGCGACGATCGCCGCCTTCTGGTCGCCTAGTTTCGTTTGTTCGGCGTCATATTGCCGGTAGATGGGCCAGAAGAGGCCGGCCTGCTGATCGTTCAATTGCATCGCTTCTTTCACGATCGCTTCCTTCTTCGCCTTCACGTCCGAGCGGAGAAGCTGAATGTAGGCCTGCGTATTCAGCTCTTTGCTCTGGGCCGGATCTTGAATCCTGGTTTCCTGGGCCCGGACACCCGTGGCCGCGAACAGGGCCAGTGTGAGTGCAGCCAGTCGAATTCTCATCAGTTCCTCCGCGGATTCTCCGTGATTTTCCGATGTGTTTGAATGCGTCCCCTAAGGAAGAGCCGGGAGCGTCAAAGGCTGCTGCAAGGTGAACTGCAGCAACGTTTCGCTGAGGATCTGAATCTGGTCTCCTTTTTGGACGACAGTTCCCGCAGCTCCCACCACCGCACCAATCGCCGCGCCCATGCCGGCATTGCCGGCGATGGCGCCGATGGCCGCGCCAAGTCCAGCTCCGCCGAAGAGCCGGCGGAAGGATCGGCGTCCCGAGCTTTTGCCTTCCGAATCAAAAGTATCCGTCATGATGGGAACCGGATTCCCGCTGATGACGATTTGCGTGAGCTGGAGTTGCATCTGGGATTTGCCGCTCGCGCGGCCTGCCGATATTGCCTCCATCACCAGCCCATACACCGGCGTGCCCTTTCTTGCGACCACAACACCGTTTGCGAGGAGGTTGGTGGACAGAGTGGCCGCAAATACAATGCCGGTTTTCGTGTAGCTCGTATCCAGCGTATCGACCATTTGGACCAGGATGGTGGTTCCCCCCGGAACGGTCACCACATCCAGTGATGTGGGCGGGTTAAAGACGGGCTCGAAGTTGAGAGATGCGACTTGCTCGGGCAGAAAGGTGTAAGTAATTCCGTCCTGCGCAGCAAACTGGATTCCTTCCGAATTGCGGCCGCGAAATTGGCCGTAAAGGACCTGGCCGTTCTTAAGGCGAATCGTGTCTGCCAATGCCGTCCCGGCCAACCCGATGCAGAGAAGGCAAAGCACCACCGCTTTCCATTTCATGGTACCTCTTTTCTCCCATCCCTCACCGGATCGAGAATGGCCTGGTCCGCTCATTCATCGCCGATGCAGAGAGATGACATGCCATCCGGACCGCCTCGGACTGGCCCAGGAATCGATTCCTGCACAGCACGGCACATCTTCACAATCCTAAGAGCACGCTCCCAAGGGACGTCATTGGCAAAAGTAACAGTCAGGTGGGCTCGGTCAAAACGGATGCAGGCTTATCCCCAACGGCGGCAAATCGCGATAAATCACGGGTGGTGCCTGAGCAGTGACCGTAACTTCCCACAAAGCCGTTTGCGGACAGTGACGGGCACTTGCCCGATCATGAGACTTATCGAGAGTTAGCCCACCCGTCCCTGGGCAAGTCGTGATTTTCTACGGTTGGCGTGCTGGGCCGATCAATGGCGTGTGGACCGGCTTTGCCAAACCGAAGAAGACCACAGTGCCGTTTCCGCCGAAGCGGGTGGATAACGCCGGCTCCGGCACTTGCTTGAAGCCCTGTTCTGGCATATCCCAGTTGTTCGCCACCCACACGTTACCGGCGGGATCAATGGCGACCTCCCTGATGATTTGCAGCCCGCCGAAGTAGCCGCCGGCCGGTGAAATCGGGTCGCCGGTCTTTTTGCCGGGCGGGCAGTTCGCGGGACGCGCGCCGCACAGCTCCGTGACCGAGCGGCCTGTCGAATTGGCCACCCACACGTTGTCGCTGCCATCGATGGCGACGCCCCAAGGCGCAATGATGCTCTTCCCGCCATCAAACGGCGGCAGGACCGTGCCATCGGGCCGCACCATGGAAACGTCGCCGCCGGGGTACTTGATCAGAAGTTCAAACAGGCCAATCCACATGTTGGCAGCGTTGTCGGCCTTTGACTCCGGGCTTTCGACGAGGCTTTCAAGCTTCGTTTGAGCGCGTTCTCAATCAACGCCAGCCTCTCTCTCGTGCCGGGATGGCCGATGGTGTTGGCGACGCAGGCGTTGCCTGGTTCTGCAGGATGTTCTGCAATCAAGCGGACCTCTGGCCCTACGGTGTGCGGACCTGACTGCCGATCACTGGCGTTTTCACAGGCTTTGCAAGGCCGAAGAACTCCACGAAGGCGTTGCCCCCGCATCGCGTTGTTATGCTTTCGTCCGGAGCTTTCTGGATACAAACCTCGTTCAGGAGATCAATGTTGTTTGCGACCCAGACGTTCCCCGCAGGATCGACTACAACTCCGGTCAAATACTGCATACCTTTTCCCACATATCCAGTCTTAGGCGGGGAGATCGGGTCGCCCGTCTTGCTCCCCGGTGGGCACGTCTCAATGCGTACGCCGCAGAGTTCGGTTACAGTCTTGCCAAAACCGTTTGCAATCCACACGTGGTCGTTCCCGTCGATGGTAATCCCCCAAGGTCCAATGATGCTGTTCCCCCCATTGAACGGCGATCCGGGCCCCTGGGTGCCGTCCGGACGGATCATGCTTACACTTCCGTTGGGGTAAGCATTCAATACGTGAACGAGGGCGATGAAGTCTTCGATTGCCTGGTTACCCTTGCTCCCGGAGTCCATTTTGGTGTCTATCTCGGAGGCGGCCTTGTTCTCCAGCAAATGCAGCGTTTCCATTGCGCCTGGGTCGCCGAGGGTACTCACCACCCACGCGTTCCCTTGACTGTCGATCGCAATGGCGTGGGGGCTGTAATCAACCTTTATCTGTTC
>DATEQM010000009.1:0-24063 GCA_035272605.1 Candidatus Acidiferrales bacterium
GATGTTCCGCGGAGCGAGGTCTTCGACGAGATTGTGATTCTTCACGGTGTTCTCTCCACTCCCTGTATGTTCCTGTGATGGTCAGGTAGCAGAATCGCCCGGCGTCGCAGCGAATGCCTCGCAACCGCCTCGAGAATCTCCGGAGCTTTCTCTAAAGGATGCAATTCGACATACGGGGCAAGAGCGATTTTGCCGTCCAGCACCAGTTGCAGTGCCGCGGGGTATTGTTCTGGGGGACATCCCCAGTTACCACGCGCGGTCGCGTCAAAGGCCATCAGATTCGAGAACCGCAGTTCGATGGGTTTGGGTGTGAAGCCGACCACAGCCAGGTAAGCGCCGTGATCCAGAAGCCCGAACGCGGTTGCCTGCCCTGCCGGCGTGCCGCTCATTTCAAAGATTTTGAGCCCGATTCCCTTGCGCGCGCATTCCTTGCTGAAAGAACGTATGGCGGCTTTCAGACCCTTGAGGTCGGTTGAACCGGCATCCAGGACCAATGCGGCGCCATGTTGAGCGGCGAGATCGAGTCGTTCTCGGTCAATGTCTATGGCCACGACCGCTGCGCCCCGTGCGGCAGCAATCTGCACTCCGAATCCTCCCACGCCGCCGGCACCAACGATCACGGCTATATCCTCTGGCCCCAATTCCGACCGCCGGATGGCTTCAAAAGGAGTGGTCACCGCATCGGCAACAACGGATAGCATTTCAAGCGTGACACCTGGTGGAAGCCTCTCGGGAACGCGACACAGACCACGCGCGGGAAGAAGGACGTGCGTAGCAAAGCCGCCGTCGCCATCGTTGCCCGGCATAAATTGTTTGCGGCAGATGGTCCCCCGTCCCGAACGGCAGGCGGCACACTCTCCACAGGGAATGACGGCGGGAACAATCACGGATTGTCCGAGCCACCCCAGGCTGTTCTCGCCCGCGACTGCGACCCGCCCGGAGATTTCGTGCCCCAAAATCAGGGGAAGTACATGCCGCGTGGGGATCTCCTCGAAAGCAAAACCGATGTCTGTGTGACACACACCGCAACCCGCGACCTCCACCACGACTTCGTCCGCACGGGGTTCGAGCGCCGGAAGGGCACAAGGCTGCAACGGGCTCTTCGGAGCCTTCAATTGGTAGCCGTGCGCTCCGGAAACGCTAGTCATGGTGGGCCTGCAATGCCGCGACTTTGTCTGCCGGGCGCGGCGCGTGGCAGCGCGCAGGGGCAGGAAGGGTGACGGCGGTCACGGCCCGGTGTGACCCGTGAACATGGCCAACCCATTTCTCCGAATTGTTTTGTTGGAAAGCGCGCGCGGGAAAGTGTGGGCTAAACAGACATTCAGAAGTCATGGTGTGCGACTCTGATGCTCTGTCTACAAGCAGTAATTGTAAGCCCGTTCGTGTGCTCCAAGATTGAACGAGCGTTCAATATATAGCAGTTCGTGGGGACGGAGTCAATCAAATAGTTTTGGAGGGTGCCAGCTTCGTCCCCGGCGTGAGTTAGAACGGCAGGGCGAGATGTGACCAGCGCCTGCGCTCGGCTTGCAGGTCATCCCCGCACAACTCCTGCAGGGCGTAGGTCACGAATTGCGTGGTTACCCTTTTCCGCCAGCTCATATCGAAATCGGTGTTATCGAGCGGCTTGGCCAGGCGCGCCGCGAGAGAGGCGCACTCTGCAATTACTTCCCGATTCAGCGACCGGCCCTTTAGGAACTTCTCCGCCTCTTCGGCCATGAGAGGACGGGAAGCCACAGAGCCCACTACAATGCGGGCTTCCTCCACCACGCCCTGGTTGGAAATACGCGCGGCAGCCGCAACGGACAATACCGGGAAATCGAAAGAGCCCCGGCGGCGCAGCTTCCAGTAGGTGCTCTTCCAGCCATGCAGAGAATCCAGCAGCACCTCGGCCAGAAGCTCATCCGGCCTCTTTCTCATGTAGCGGATGCCATCGTTGTCATACAGCTCGGAAAGCGGAATTTCGCGTTCACCGGAATGCGAAACCAGGCGAACTCTGGCTCCAAGAGCGAGCAATGCCGGGGCGGTGTCCGTGGAGGAGACCGCCAAGCACTTCGAGCTTCCCGGGGCAACCCAGCAGGTGGTGCCGTCTTTTTTCAGGCAAAACCCGATTGACTTCCTCCACTCATAGTTCTGATCGTAATAATTACAGCGCGTATCCAGGCAGATGTTTCCCCCGAGCGTGGCTTGGTTTCGAATCTGCGGAGTGGCCACCTGCGAGGCAGCTTGCGACAACGCGGTCAGGCCATTTCGCAGACGGGGATCGCCCGCGATCTCGGCGAGGGTGAGGCAGGCCCCAAGTCGCGACGCCGCCGGACCTATTTCGTTTTGGCGCAAGCCTTGCACACGACGAAGGCTGACCAGGGTCCTGGGGACCTGCTGTCTGCGCTTCATATTCGGAAGCAGGTCCGTACCGCCTGCCAGCGGCAATGCATCAGTTCCCTCGCCGGCTAAAATGCGCGCAGCCTCCTGCAGCGTGTGTGGAGCGCGAAACTCGAACCGGGGCAACCGCATCATGAAGCAGGCACCTTCTCTTTTTCCGGGTCGGGTTTCCCGTGCCGGCGAACGTCGTTCACGGCATGCCCATCCCCGCCTTCCCACGGCGGAGGAACGTGAAGCGCTTCCGGCCAATGGATGGGCGGAAAGTGGCTTGGCCCATAACGCGGAGCACGCCCCGCTTTCTTTTCCGCCAGGGCTTTCACGATTTTTTCCGGCGTAATAGGTACTTCGTCAATTCTCACGCCTACCGCGTCATACACGGCATTGGCCACAGCCGGCATGACCGGCAGAAGCGGACCTTGCCCGACTTCCTTTGCTCCAAAGGGGCCGCGGGGATCCGGGTCCTCGATCAATTCCGTGACCACCTCGGGCATGTCCAGCGCCGTTGGGCTCTTGTACTCCAGAATGGAAGGGAACTTGTGCACCAGCGCGTGAGACAACTTCTTCGGGAGCCGGCGGAATTCCTGTTCTTCCATGAGCGCCTCGCCTAGTCCCATATAGACACCACCCTCAACCTGACCACGCGCCAGGAGCGGGTTGAGCGCTCGTCCGATGTCGTGTGCGATCCAGATTTTCGGGACGGTGACCCAGCCGGTTGCAGGGTCGACCACGGCCTCGACCACCGCGGCCGTATACGAGTACGTGGGGGATGGTCCCACACCGCCGCCTTTGTACAATGCGGGAGACTTCGGTGGAGTATAGGAACCAACCGTGCCAATGGTGCCGAATTGCGCTTCGGCGAGGCAAATGGCTTCGGAGAAGGTGACTCTTCTATCCGGCGCTGCGGAATCAAATACGTGTTTTTGAGCGAAGCGCAGCCGGTCTTGGGGTGCCTCCAGGCGTTTGGAGACCGCTTCGGCAAGCATGGCCCGGGCCCGCTCCGCAGCTTGGAGAGCGGCATTCCCGGCCATCAGCGTCACGCGACTCGAGTAGGACCCCAGGTCCACCGGCCCAAGATCGGTATCGCCGGAGTAAACGCGGACGTCAAAGGTATCGATTCCCAGAACTTCGGCGACGATGGCGGCCAAGACATCGTCGGATCCCTGACCGATCTCGGTCGCACCGCAGAACACCGTGACGCCGCCGCCGCGATCGAGTTTGAGCTGCACCCCCGAGTGCGGCATGTTGTTCCAGTAGATGGGGAGTCCCGCGCCGGTGAGATAAGCGGAGCAGGCCAGCCCGACACCGTGTCCCTCGGGAAGTTTGCGGAATTTCTCCTTCCATCCGGAAGCCTTTACCACGCGGCGAAGGCATTCCGCGAGCCCCACGGTTCCCAGCGTGAGGAAATTCGCCGTCAACAGATTGGGAGACTCGACGATGCGGAGACGGAGTTCAGCCGGATCCATTTCCAGCTTCTCTGCGATTTTATCGAGCTGGATTTCCTGCCCGAAGCGTGGCTGAACCGTGCCGTGGCCGCGTTTGGGTCCGCAGGGCGGCTTATTCGTGAAGGTGCGACAAGCCTGAAAGCGATATCGCGGTATATGGTAAGTGGTGGTTTGCAGCGCACCGGTATAATAAGCGCTGGCGACGCCGTAGGATCCGTAGGCACCGCCGTCCACCAGCGTCTGAAGCTCCATCGAAGTGATCGAGCCGTCCTTTTTCACGCCGGTCTTGAATTTCATCAGGACCGGATGGCGGCCCCGGTGGCAGTAGAAAACCTCCTCGCGCGTCAGGCAGATTTTGACGGGCCGGTCCAGGAGCAGGGCCGCCTTGGCCACGATTATCTCGTGCGGGAATGGCTCGCTCTTGCCTCCAAATCCTCCGCCGTTGGGCGTGGCAATCACGCGAATATGAGCCGGGGGCATTTCCAGAACCTTGGCCAGGACACGGTGAAGGTAATGCGGCGTCTGCGTGCAGGACCAGATGGTCAGCTTTCCTTCGGGATCCTTCATGGCCAGCGCAGCGTGCTGCTCGATGGCAAGATGAGTACTCCCTTCGTAGAAAAAGGTGTCTTCGAAAATCTCGTCCGCCTCGGCGAAGCCCTCCTCGACATTGCCGAACTCCAACGCAATCCGCTTATGGATGTTGCCCTCCTCACCGTAATCGTGGATTCGAGGCTCCGGAGTCTCCAGAGCTTGCTGCGGGCCGGAGATGGTCGTCAGGATTTCATATTGGACATCGATTAAGTCCAAAGCCTCGAAGGCCGTTAACTCCTCCCGGGCGATGACCGCAGCGACCGGATCCCCCACGTGCCGCACGTGATCGGTGCAAAGAGCCTGCTCGTCCTGGCTCACCGGAAGAATCCCGTACCGGATCGGCAAATCCTTTCCGGTCAGGGCCAGATACACCCCAGGGTGAGCGAAGGCGCGCGAGGCATCGATTTTCTTGATGCGCGCGTGAGGATGTGGAGAGCGGAGCAGTTTGCAATAGGCCATTCGCGGCAGGGAAATGTCGTCGGCAAAGCGCGTCTGGCCCGTTACCTTAGCGCGAGCGTCAATTCGTCGCCGGGAAACGCCGATTACACGCAGGGCTTCGGCGTCCGCCGGTGAATCTTTGGCGGGCAGGTCCGGCAATTGCTTTCGTTTTGGCATATGCCTCCCGCAGCCCGGCCAGGCAAGACCGCAGGCCCAGAGCTTAGGTCGCTTGGTTCCTTTGCTCCGCGATCTTCACCACCGCCGCTTCCACCGCCTCGAAAATCTGTTGATAGCCTGTGCACCGGCAGAGGTTGCCCGAGAGCGCTTCTCGGATTTGATCCCGACTGGGATGGGCATTTTCATCCAACAGGGCTTTTGCAGTCACCAGAATGGCAGGGGTGCAATACCCACACTGAGCCGCGCCCAGGTCAGCGAAGGCTTCCTGTAAAGGATGGAGATTCCCGTCCGCTGCCAGGCCCTCCACGGTCATTACGTTTCTTCCATCACACTCGAGGGCCAGCACTAAACAGGAAAGGACGGGCTTCCCGTCCAAGAGAACGGCGCAGGCTCCGCACTCTCCCAGCTCGCAGCCATGTTTCGTTCCGGTATGCCCGAGATCCTCACGAAGTACTTCGAGCAGAGTCTTATAGGGAGCGAAAGAAACGTCCACCTCTTCGCCGTTCAGAGTCATCCGAATCTGAGATGTCGTTTGCATTTCTCGCTGGATTCGTTCCTGATTCAGCAGAGCTACAGGCCTACAGAACGAATCAGCGTCACGGTCAGCGCCCCAAGCCGGATTCATCCTCCGCGGTCTGGGAAATCCGATGCCATCCCGGAGCGCGCCGCAGGCCGGCCCGCTGGCGAGCGCGCATTCGAATTTAGCACATTCCCGCACGCAGCGACTCGCCGCACCCCGCAGCCGCCAGGGAAGATGAACACCCGGGGTCCCGGCCGGCCCTTGGGGCTGGGGAAGCGCGGCGCGGGCGGACCGCACGGCTGGCAGTTTGGGCACGGCCCGGTTTGATTGCCGGGTTTCGGCGGGCTATGGTATAGGATGCGATTTTCCGCGGGTGTCGCGTGACGGAACAGAAACAATCCGAGCCGCAGAAGAAGATTCCGAAGGTGGAAATCTATTGGACCACCGTGACTTACAAGTCCGTGGCCATTATGCTGGTGTGCGGCCTGACCATTCTTCTCGCCGGGCTTTGGATTGCCATTCCCGATCGCATGAACTCGCTCATGGCCAAAGCCACGAAAGCGATGAGCGGCAGCGCCGACGGCTCGGCATCGCCGCTGCTGACCCAGGCGCGATTTGTGAACCTGGACGGCAAAGTCCAGGTGAAGAAGGTGAACACCACGCAGTGGGCCAGCGCCGACTACAGAATGTCGCTCGACAAGGGCGACCTGATCCAGACGGGAGCGGACGGGGTGGCGCGGGTCACCTTTGCGGACGGCACTACCTACACGGTGAAAAACGACACGCTCATCATGGTGGAGGAAAATACGGTCGGCCCCGACCGGCCCACGCGCGTGGGCGTGGCCATCACCAGCGGCGCGCTGGACCTTTCCACTGCGGGGTGGGAGCAAAACGGCTCGCACGCGGAAGTGCGGTTCCCCGCCGATCAGTCCGTTGCCAGCATCCAGCAGAACAGCCGCGCGTCCGTGCGCAGCGATCCGCAGAGCAAGCAAAGCGAGATCACCGTGTCGGCCGGCGCGGCGGAATTGCAGCGCGGCGAGGAGCGTGTAGAACTGGGGCGATACGAGCGCGCCACGTTTACTCCCGGGGGGCCGGTCACGAAGTCCCAGGTGCTGTCGCCTCCCGACCTGGTGTATCCGGGGAACTTCCAGGCGATCATCGTGGCGGACCCGGCGCGCACTCCGATACGCTTTGAATGGAAACCAGTGGCCGAAGCGATGCATTACACGTTGCGGGTGAGCGCGACCTCGATGTTTTCGCGGATGGTGGCGGAAAAGCAGGCAAAGGGGCCCTCGGCGGAGGTGACCGGGCTGGAACCCGGCGACTACTTCTGGGGCGTGGTGGCCACCGACGCACAGAACCGCGCTAGCGAGCCGAGCGACATCTTCAAATTCACCCTGGCGGAACAGGGCAAGACGCAGGGGATGCTGCTCGAAGTGGAGAGCACGCAATTGCACGGCGCGGTGGTGGAGATCCGGGGACAGACGGAGCCGGGCGCGGCGCTGATGGTCAACGGCCAGGCGGTAGCGCAAATTGACAAGGACGGACACTTCGTATACTTCACACCACCCATGGCGCGAGGGAGCCAGACGATCGTGCTCGTGGGGCAGAACCGGCGCGGGGGGACGAAGACGTTGCCGATTTCGATTGTGGTGCCGTAGAGAGTGAGTTTTCGGCGGTTGCCCGAGAGCGGGTGGTGAGCGAAGAAACGGCAGAAACACGGACGAGAATCCGTGTCACATACCGGCCCGGCGAGTGAGGGAGGATGAGCAAGAACGGATATGGAATGCGGTCGCTGTTCAGCCTGTTTTCCTCGGATCTGGCCATCGATCTGGGGACGGCGAACACGCTGGTGTACGCCCGCGGCAAGGGCATCGTGGTGAACGAGCCCTCCATCGTGGCCATCAACAAGAACACCGGGGAAGTGGTGGCCGTGGGGCGCGAAGCCAAGGAAATGCTGGGGCGCACGCCCGGCAACGTGGTGGCCATCAAGCCCATGAAGGACGGCGTGATTGCCGACTTCAAGGTCACCGAGAAGATGCTCACCTATTTCATCCAGAAGGCCCACAACCGGCGCCTGCTGGTCCATCCCCGCATCGTCATCGGAGTGCCCAGCGAGATCACGCCGGTGGAAAAACGCGCGGTGCAGGACTCCGCCTACCGCGCCCGGGCCAGCGAAGTCTTTCTGGTGGAGCAGGCCATGGCCGCAGCCATCGGAGCGGGCCTGCCCATCGAGGAGCCCAGCGGCAACATGGTGGTGGACATCGGCGGCGGCACCACCGACATCGCCGTGATTTCCATGAGCGGCATCGTCTACTCGCGTTCCGTGCGCGTGGCCGGAAACGAAATGGACGAGGCGGTGATGCACTTCCTGAAGCGGAAGTACAATTTACTGGTCGGCGAGCGCACCGCCGAACAGATCAAGATGGAAATCGGCTCCGCCTACCCGCTGGAAAAGCCGCTGACCATGGAAGTGAAGGGCCGAAACCTGATCGAAGGCGTGCCGCGCACGGTGACCGTGGACGACAGCGAAATGCGCGAGGCGCTCTCCGACTGCGTGGCCACCATCCTGAACGCCGTGCGCGTGGCGCTGGAGCGCACGCCGCCGGAGCTCTCCGCCGATATCAGCGACCGCGGCATCGTACTGACCGGCGGCGGCGCGCTGCTGAAGAACCTGGATAAGCGCATCCGGGAAGAGACCGGGCTGCCCGTGGCCATCGCGGACGACCCGCTGGCCTCCGTGGTGCTGGGCACGGGGAAGATGCTGAGTGATTTCAACCTGTTGCGGCAAGTGTGCATCGACTGAGGCAGCGCCGGCTTCCAGCCGGCTCTTTTCCCGTTCTCGATGGCGCGCACGAGCCGCAGGATGGACGCAGAGTTTGGAAACGCCCAGCCGTCTTGAACGAACATGTTTGAAATCGCCACTCGCCGCCGGCCTTACGTTCTGCTCGCCGCCGCCCTGGCATTCCAGATCCTGCTCCTGGCCGTTCAGGTCAAGCGTCCCGATGGCGCGCGGCTGATCCGCGTGTGGGCGGTCGAGCTGCTCACGCCCGCGGAGCGCGCGGGCTCCTGGGCGCTCGACAGCATGAGCGGCGCGTGGACCGGCTACATCGGATTGTTCCGCGCCAACCGGGAGAACCAGCGGCTGCGCGCGCAGGTGGGCGAACTCGCGCTCCAGAACAGCAAGCTGGAAAGCCAGGCGGCGGAAGCGCAGCGCCTGGCCGCTCTGCTCCAGTTTCGTGATGCGCATCCGGACGCGCCTCTGCTGGCCGCACGCGTGATCGGCGGCGACGCGGGCGCGGCCCGCGCGTTCTACCTGGACCGCGGAGAGCGCGACGGCGTGCAGCCGAACATGGGCGTGATTACTCCCCAGGGCGTGGTGGGCAAGGTTTTGGAAGTCTATTCGAGCACCTCGCAGGTGCTCTTGCTCACCGACAAGAACGGTGGCGCGGGCGCGCTGCTGGCCGATTCCCGCACGCAGGGCGCGGCCAAGGGCACGGGCGGCCCGATGCTGGAACTCGATTACGTGGTGAACGAGCAGGACGTGGCCGTGGGCGAGCGCGTGCTCACTTCCGGTATGGACCGCATCTTCCCGAAAGACCTGCCGCTCGGCACGGTCACCGAAGCGCGTCCCGGGAACACGTTCAAACAGATCCAGGTTCGTCCGGCAGCCCGGCTCGACCGGCTCGAGGAAGTCCTCATCCTGCTCTCGCGCCGGCAATGGGATTGGGAGCAGCCGGCTGCGGACGCCGCGGCGGCGAATGCGGGCACTCGCGGCGCGGCCCCGAAAGCTTCGAGCGGGACGCCGTCTCCCGCCGTCACGCCGAAGGCGTCGCCGGCCGCCCAGCCCCCGGCGCAGGTGAAGCCCGTGCAGCCCATGAAGAAGGACCAGCCGTGAACCCCACCGAGATGGCCGAAAACGCCAGCGCCCCGCCGCTCCTGATCCGCGGGGTCAGCGAGCCGCGCCTGGAGGTGCACAAATTCCGCACCGGAGCGGTGGTGGGAGCCAGTTTTCTCGCTCTGGTACTGCAGGCCTTTGTACCCGCGCATGTGTGGAAGGGCGATGTTCTCGCCGATCTACTCGAGCTTCCCCTGCTCGTCACGCTGTATTTCGGGCTGAGCCGGCGCAATCCTTCGCGCGGGTTGCTGCTGGGCATGGTGATCGGCATGGCCCAGGACGGCCTGAGCGGGGCACCCATCGGGCTGTTCGGCATTGCCAAGACGCTGGTGGGATATCTGGCGTCCACCATCGGGGCCAGGCTGGACGTGGAGCATCCGGTGAGCCGCATGGTGCTCGCGTTCGCGTTTTTCCATCTCCACCATCTGGTCTACGTGTTCACGAGGCGGTGGCTGCTGGCGCAAGTGGCTCCGCTGATGAGCGTGCGCGTGCTGGTGGCATCGCTGGTCGCGGCGCTGCTGGCCTGGCCGCTGTTCGCGCTTCTGGACAAATTGCGCAAGGACGAGAATTAGCGCGTTCTGTAATCCCCGGATCCGCGAAACAGGCCACCTTGCATTCTGAGCGAGAGGGCCGCCGGGCGCTCTTGTCGAGCAGGTGTCACCATATTCGATGCTGGTCTCGAATATGGTATTATTCGGGTGATGGAAACCGCTCGAAAGATCACCGTCGAGGTGCCGCCGGAACTGCTCGAGAAGGCGCAGCAGGCCAGCGGCACGGGCATCACGCAAACCGTCCGTGAAGGGCTACAGCTCGTTGCGGCATCGCAAACCTACGCTCGCCTGCGCCGGCTGCGGGGAAAGGTGCGCTTCTCGCGCACCATCTCCGAGCTGAAGGCCGACCGGTGATTGCGGCCGACACCAGCACCTGGGTGGCTTTCCTTGAAGGCAGCGCGGGAGAAGATGCGGATGTGCTGGACCGTGCTTTGCGCGACCGCCAGGTGCTCATGGTGCCCTTTGTACTCACCGAACTATTGAGCGACCCGAAGCTTTCTCCGGGCGTCGCCAAAACGCTTGCCGAACTGCCGCTCATCGAGATCGCGTCCGGATTTTGGCAACGGGCAGGAGCATTGCGGGCGCAGGTGCTCGCGAAGCGCAGAAAGGCGCGCCTCGGCGACGCCCTGATTGCCCAAAGCTGCATCGAACGAGGAGTTCCTCTTCTCACGCGAGACCGGGACTTCCGCGCATTTGCCGATTCCGCCGGTCTGGACATTGTTGTTGGACCGGCTGCGGGCTGACCTTTCCTCTTACCTGGCGGTCCGTCCGGCGCGGCGGCTTCCAAGGCTGCGCACGGCTCGGCCTGTCCTAGTGGCCGGCTGGCCGCCCGGGTGTTTACCTCCAGGCGAAAGCGACTTGCGCCGCCCGGGCGTAAATGGTAGGTTTCCAGCGGGTTGCAAAGATTTTCACAGGTTTCCCCGGGGCGGGGAATCCTGGCGGATTCGGAATCACTAGAAAAACTGGCCTCGCGATGCCGCTTCGGCGGCCCCAGCCCCGCAGCGAGGCTGACGGCGTGCTTCGGGCCGTTCGTCACGGCAGGCAAACGTGAGAGTGGTCACGGCACTTCCCACCGCGCAGGCTGAAAGCCCGCGCTACTGAGAACGAACGTGTCCGACTGGCAAGGCAGAGATAGCAAGCTCCCGCAGGGACGGCTGACGATTTGTTCCTACGTGGTCGTGGGAATGGTCTGCCTGCTCCTGTTCGGATTCTGGAAGCTGCAAGTCCTCGATTCCGGCTACTACGGCCAACTCGCCGAGCGCAATCGCATCCGTTCGATTCCGGTGATCGCGCCGCGCGGGCGCATGCTGGACCGCGAAGGGCGCGTGCTGGTGGACAATTATCCTTCGTTCAGCGTGCTGCTGCTGCGCGAAGACGAGCCGCTGCTCGAACAACACCTGGGCGAGATTGCCGAAGGGCTGGAGATGCAGCCCGACGATTTGAAGCAGCAGATTGACGCGGCGCGCGGGCTGCCGCGCTTCAATCCCATCGTGGTCAAGCCGGAAGCCACGCCGGCCGACATTGCTTTCATCGAATCGCATCGCGCCGATTTGCCCCTGCTCGAACTGCTGATGGTGCACCGCAGGAAATACCCCGGCGACGGCTTTATGGCGCATGCCATCGGGTACGTGGGCGAAGTGAACGAGAAGCAGATCGAAGCCAGCGGCGGGCGCCTGCGCCCCGGCGACATCGCCGGAAAATCCGGCCTCGAGCGCACCTACAACGACACGCTGATGGGCGCGGACGGGTTGCGGCGTGTGATCGTGAACAGCCTGGGGAAAGAGGTCGGCAAGCTGGAGCAGAAGGAAGCCATCCCCGGAAAGCCCATCCACCTCACCATTGACTACGACCTGCAACTGGTGGCGGAAAACGCGCTGGGGCCGCAGCAGGGAGCCGTGGTGGCGCTCGATCCGCGGACCGGCGAGGTGCTGGCGATCACCAGCCACCCGGAGTTTGATCCCAAGGATTTTGCAGTCCGGGTATCGAAGGAAGAATGGCAGCAACTGAGCGAAGATCCGGCGCGCCCGCTGCTCAACCGCGCCATTCAGGCGCAATTGGCCCCCGGCTCCGTCTTCAAAATTGTGATGGCCACGGCCATGCTCGAATCGAAGGCCGTCCCGGAGAATTTCTCCGTGGATTGCAAAGGGTCGGAGGATTTCTACGGCCGGCAGTTCAAATGCTGGGTTTACGGCAAGGGCAGCCACGGGCACGTGGAGCTGCACGACGCCATCGTGCATTCCTGCGACATTTTCTTCTACAACCTGGGCAAGCGCCTGGGCATTGACCGCATTTCCTACTACTCCTCGCAGCTTGGGCTGGGCCGCCGCACGGGCATTGACCTGCCCGGCGAGCAGGAGGGCCTGGTGCCGTCGGAGGCGTGGAAGGAGCGGGTGTTCAAGCAGAAGTGGTATCCGGGGGAGACGATCTCGGTGGCCATCGGGCAGGGCGCGACCACCGTGACCCCCCTGCAACTCGCGCACACGGTGGCGGGCGTCGCGATGGGCGGCGCGTTCCACCGGCCGCACCTGTTGCTGGGTGCGAAGGATACGGATGAGGCCAGTTTCCCCATCAGCGAGGAGACCACGGAGAAGGTGACACAGGCCATGTTCGGCGTGGTAAACGAGGCGGGGGGCACGGCTCACGGGGCACACCTGGAGGGCATCGAGTTCTGCGGCAAGACCGGCTCGTCGCAACTCATCAGCAACGAAGGGAAGGCGCGAGCCGGGCACGTATCGGGCAAGCAACTGGTAGACAACGCGTGGTTCGTGGGCTTTGCCCCTCGGCGCAACCCGGAGATCGTGGTGGCAGTGCTCGTCGAGCACGGGGTGCACGGTGCTACGGTCGCCGCGCCAGTGGCCCGCGATGTCATCAAAGCGTACTACGACAAGAAATCGAACCAGGAGAAGAAGCAATACACCGTGGAGCTGAAGCACTACGACGTGGACGGCGCGGATAGCCCCAAGGCCATCGCGGCGCTGGTGGAAGGGGCGGGAAAGAAGCCGTAAGCGGCGCACCGACTGGTCGGTGCGCTTCGGGGAAAGCGAGTCATGCCAGAATCAGAGGCCCAGCCCCGCCGTGGCGGCGCTGCGCCACCCCATCATGCGCGCTGAGAATCGCATACGGGATTTCGACTGGGCCCTGCTGGTGCCCGCGCTGGCGCTGTGCGCCATCGGCGTGGTGCAGATCGCCTCCGCCACGCGGGGCAGCAATCTGGACGGATTGCAGTGGAAGCAGTTGGAGTGGATCGCCCTGGGGCTGGTGGGCATGTTGATCCTTTCCCGGATTGACTATCACGCCGTGCTGGAACAGGCGCCGATACTCTATTTGGTGGCGCTGGCGCTGCTGCTCGGGGTGCTGCTGCTGGGGCAGGCCAAATTCGGCGCGCGGCGCTGGCTGAACCTGGGATTTCTGCACCTCCAGGTATCGGAACTGGCGAAGTTGATTATAATAGTGACGTTGGCTCGATACCTGAGCGAACTGCGGACCGAGCGGCTGACTTTGGCGGACTTGGTGAAGATCGGCGTTTTCACCGGCTTCCCCACGCTGCTCATTCTCCTGCAGCCGGACCTGGGCACGGCACTGGTGATCGTGGCGCTGGTTGCCGTGGGGATGTTCCTGGCCGGACTGGAATGGAAACACGCGGTGGCGATGATCGCGCTCGCCGCGCTGTTGGTGCCCGCCGGTTGGCACGTTTTGAAGCCGTACCAGAAGCAGCGCCTGACGGCTTTCTTCCGGCCGGAGGAGACCTCGCAGACCTCCGGCTATCAGACGCAGCAGTCCAAAATCGCCGTGGGCTCGGGAGGTATCCGCGGCGAGGGCTTTGGCAAGGGAAGCCAGAACCAGGGGGGCTTTGTGCCCGTACGCTGGGCGGATTTCATTCTGGCCGGATTGGCGGAAGAACAAGGGTTTGTCGGTGTACTCGTCGTCTTACTGCTGTATCTGGGTCTCCTGCTGCGATTGGTAGGGACCGCACGACTGGCCAGCGACCGTGCTGGCATGTTTCTGGTGATGGGAGTTACGGCGGCGATCGGGGTGCACGTGCTGGTGAATTCGGCCATGGTGATCGGCTACATGCCCGTCACCGGCATCCCGCTCCCGCTCATGAGTCATGGAGGGTCTTCGATCGTTTTCGTGTTTCTGGCACTGGGCCTGGTGATGAATGTGCGCCTCCGGCGCTTCGTCAATTGAGCCTGGGCCGAATTTGATCCGAGTGAACAGCGAGCCCGGCGCCCCAAAGGCCCGGCGCAGGCAGGATAAATTGGCCGAATGGCACAACGCGAAGAGCACGCCGGCCCGGCGAGGGCCGAGCGTGTTCCGCATCCTGCCCGAACCGCCGCGGCGCTACGCCGCCCGCCCATGCGGACGCGAAACGGGACGCCCGCCCGCTGCTCTGGGACCCGCCACTGCGGGCACAGGGCAGCCGGCGCGCTCGCCAAGGAGTTTTCATGTCGAAGGAACTGGTTATCTCCACGAGCCCCCACGAGACGCGGGTGGCTATCCTCGAGAAGGGCAACCTCGTTGAAATCTACGTCGAGCGCGAAAAAGAGTACGCCCTAGTCGGCAGCATCTACAAAGGCCGCGTCACCCGCGTGCTCCCCGGCATGCAGTCGGCCTTTGTGGACATCGGCCTGGATTCCGACGCGTTTCTCTACGTCAGCGACGTCCTCGAAGATATCGAGGAGTACGACCAGATCGTCTCCACGGTCGAGGATAAAGTCGCCAAGATGGAGGAACAGGGCGGGCACGTGTTCTCCGCTTCGCCGGAGCAGAGCAGCGCCGAGCCGCCGGAAGTGACCGGCGAAGAACAGCCTGCGCCGTCAACGCCGTCAACGCCGTCAAGGGATGAAGCTCCTCCCAGCGCACCGCCCAGCCCTCCAGCGGGCGGATACCGCCAGGACAATTTCGGCAACACCGGACCGCGCGATGGTGGATACCGGCGTGGCGGCGGGCAGGGATCCTATCAGGGTGGGCGTGGCGGCCAGGGTAGTGGGTATGATCGGCCGCGCGAAGGCGGAGGCCAGGGTGGCGGATACGGTCGGCCACGCGAAGGCGGAGGCTATGGCCGCGGACCGAGCCAGGGACGAGGAGGAAATCGCGGGCGGTTTCGCGGGCGTGGTCCGGGAGGCGGGCGGGACGACCGGTCGCTGCCCAGTTCGAAGTACGTCAGTCCAGGCGGCTACGATCGCCAGCCCGGCGCCCCGCCGCGTGGCTTCCGAGGAGGCGGGCCGCGTCCTGAGGCGCCGCTCGATTCTTCCGAACCACCCAGTGATTACGAGCCGATCATTCTGCCGGGCGAGTCGCTCGCAAAATACAAGAACCGCATGCCCGCAGGAGGCGCCAGCCTGGCCGGGCCGCTGGCCGCGGGGGCAATTCCAGCCAGCGCCGAACCGGCTCCGATGGCGGAAGCGCCGGCTGCAGAAGAAATCCGCGCAGGGGCCGAGACGTTTACGGAAGCGCCGCGCGAGGAACATCTCGCGGAGGAACATGCGCAAATCTTCGCCGCGCCGCCCGTGGAGGAAGCTGCCCAGGAAACTCCCAGCCAACCGTTTGCCGCTCCGGTGATCCCGGAGGAGCACGCGCGCGAAGCGCACGGCGAAAGCATTTCCGAAGGGGCCGCCCAGCCCGCTGCGGAAGCACACAACGCAGCGGGACCACATGAAGAACACGCCGGGGCCACGCACGAGGAAGGCACGCTCTCCGAGGCTGAAGCCGCTGCGGTTCTGGAAGCAGCCGAGGAGGAGGCTCAGGACGCCACGCTTGAGGAAGACCAGGAACCGCACGGCGCGGAACCCTATCCGGCGTCGGGACCGGAAGACGAAACCGACCGCGAGATCCGCGAGGGCATCTTGGAGGAGGCCGCGCGCGGTGAGACCCACGAACCGGAGACTCCGGAAGCCTTCGATGAGCAGCGCATCGCCAGGGTGCAGAGCGACCCGCGGCAGCAGCGCTTCAATCGCCCCCAGCCCTACCGGCGCGACTCCGGCCAGGGCGGGCGCCCACCCCGGGGCGGCGGACGGCCGCATCCGGGCCGGCGGGACTTTCGCGCGCCGCGGAAACAGCAATCCATTTCCGAGCTGCTCAAGGCGGGGCAGGAAATCATCATCCAGATCGCCAAAGAACCGCTGGGCAAAAAAGGCGCGCGGATCACCAGCCACGTGGCGCTGCCGGGGCGATTCCTGGTGTACATGCCCACGCTCCAGCATACGGGCGTGTCGCGCAAGATCAGTTCCGCCGAGGCGCGTTCCCGCCTCCGCCATCTGGTCACGGAATACAACACCAAGTTTCCGGGTGGATTTATCGTCCGCACGGCCGCGGAAACCGCGGGCGAGGCGGAAGTGCGCGCGGACATCGAATACCTGGGGAAGACCTGGCAGGAAATCCGCACGCGGTCGGAGCAGCGGCGTGCTCCGTCGCTTTTGCACCGCGACCTGAACCTGGTCGAGCGCGTGCTCCGCGACTACTTCAGCCCCGAGTTTTCCGCCATCTGGGTGGACAACCAGGAGGAGTACGCGCGCGTGGCCGAATTCATCGGCCGGTTCCAGCCCGAACTGGTGAGCCGCGTCAAGCTCTACACCAAGGAAGCGCCCATTTTCGAGGAGTTCGGCATCCAGCAGGAGATCGACAAAGCCCTGCGGCCCAAGGTGTGGCTCAAATCGGGCGGCTACATCGTGATCAACCACACGGAAGCGCTGGTGGCCATCGACGTGAACACCGGAAAATTCGTCGGCCGCGGCTCCAACCGCCTGGAAGACACCATCGTCAAGACCAACACCGAAGCTTGCAAGGAAATCGTGCGCCAGATCCGCCTGCGCGACCTCGGCGGCATCATCGTCGTGGACTTCATCGACATGGAGGAGCGCAAGAACCGGATCAAAGTGATGCAGGCGCTCGAAGAGGCGCTGCGAGACGACCGCGCGCCCTCCAAGGTGCTGGGCTTCAACGAATTCGGGCTGGTGAACATCACCCGGAAACGCACCAAGCAGGCGCTCGAACGCGTCCTCTGCCAGCCCTGCATCTATTGCAGCGGCTCCGGCATGGTCAAGAGCATCCACACCATCTGCTACGAGGCGCAGGCCGAGGCGCGCAAGATGGCTCCGGAACTGGACAGCCAGAGCCTCACGCTGCGCGTCCATCCGGAAATCGCCAAGGCGCTCAAGACGCGCGAGTCCGCGCTCGTCGAGGAACTCGAGCGCTGGACCAAGAAGAGCGTGATCATCAACGGCGATCCCTCGCTCCACTGGGAGCAGTACGACATTTACTAGCGTTCGGAAATGGCTCCGCTGTCCCCCGCTCGAGGGGCCGTGGGAGTTTCTCCGATCTGCCTCTTGCCGGGGCAACCGCCTCAAGCAATCCATGGCCATCCGAGCTGGCCTCAGGCACTTTTTTAAGGAATGGGAGTGTTGCACCGCAGCACGAGTGGGGGCATTGCTCCCTGCATGCTGCTCTGCGGTAAACTGTCCTTTTCCCTGATGGACCGAGACGCGGGCTGGCCGGATGCATCTCGCGTTCCGGACTGAGCGGCGAAACAGGCGGCCGTGGGAGGGGACGTATGAGGAAAAAGTTATGGCGCGGCTGGCCGATTCTGCTCGTGCTCGTGATTGCTCCCGCGCTGGCGCTCTCGCAGGCCGCGCAGCAGAGCCGCACGCTTGTCGTCAATGGCCAATCGGGTCAGGTAAATATGGTGCTGATCGACGGCCACTCCTACGTGGACCTGGAATCGTTGGCGCGCACCGCGAATGCCACCCTGAGTTTTCACGGAGACCAGATTACGCTGACTCTGCCCGTCCCCGCCGCCGGCTCGCCGTCCGGGGCCGCGCCGCCCAGCCCGCCTGTCAATGCCGGATTATCCAAAGACTTCCTGCAGGCAGAGATCGAAGAAATGGCCGTGATCCGGGAATGGCGCAGCGCGCTCTCGAACTGCATCGAGAACAATTACCCGGTCCAGGAAGACTGGGTGGAGACTTTCCGCGGCCAGGCCGCCACCAACCTCGTTATGGCGTACTCGGCCGTGTCCACTGAGCCGGATCGAAGCGCCGTTCAGTTGCTGAGCAACCAGCTCGACAACATGAATGCCCTCAGCGACAAGCTCCTAGGCGCACGCAAGGTCCTGCACTTCGTTTCCGCCGATGATTTTAACAACGATCCCCTGAATCAGAATATCCTCACCTGCGCCCACTCCCTGGCTGCGATGGCCGTGAGCGGCCAGTTTGTGGAGGATGTGTCGTGTCATTGATGTCGCGGGCGCACGGGGCGCTTCGAGGATTTGTAGTCGCCGCCCATGCCGCACCCTGCCACGGCAATCACCTTTGCACGCGGCCCACTGTTGCGAAACTGCACCGGCTCGGCAGCCCCCCTCACGCCGCCTCGGCCTCGGCGGGCGCGGATGGGGCGGAGGGAGCCATCTCCGCTAGTTGGCGGCGGTGAAGCATCACGAACACGGCGCAGAGTCCGAGTTGCGCAGCCAGGATCGTAAACCACAGGACGCCTCCCTCCGTCCACGCCTGCTGGTCCATACCCAGGACTGCCCAGGGGATGGGCACAGACGAGAGCAGAAACATCTGGCGCGAGCCCAACCCGCTCAAAGTCGAGAGCAATACGCCGCTGCACACGTAGAAAACACCCAGAAATATAACTGCCGACACGAAGGGATAGCGCGAGCGGCGCAGCTTCATCCACTGGAAATAGAAAAGGTCGCGGAGGAGGGCAACCACCAGGAACACCACCTGAAAGGCTGCCATGCCTTTGTCCAGCGTGCCCGGTAGTTGCGGTGCCAGCTCGAATCTCGTGATCACGAGCAGGGCCACCGCGACGGCCGCCAGCAGCACGTAGGCTCCCGGCCAGACAGCCTCGATCCAATCCGGCTTCCCAACGCCGCGCTCGTAAACGCGCCTTCGGCTCTGCTCGCGGTTATGGAGCAGGCTCATCCCGAGCACAAAGAGCAAGACAAGATTCATCCCCAAGAACAAAAGAAAGACGGTGGCGCGCTGCGCGGGTACCAAATATCCCAGCGGTCCCCACTCACGCGCCCGGTAGAAGGCCAGCGTCACAAAGTTCAAGTAGCACAGCAAGCCCACCGACTGCGCCGGGGAGTAAAGTTCGAAGTCCACGGGGTCGCGCTTCAGATTCCTCACCAGGGCCAGCAGGATCCAAGCCAGGAACGTGGCATAGAGAACAAGGAGCACGGGAACATGGTGCACCGGACGCCCGAAGATCAAATCCGTCCACTCCGATGGCGTATACAACGCCCCGCTCCGGTCCACTGCCGTTTCTGTTCGCCACGTTCCCTCCATGACAAACGCGATCCCGGCCCAGGGGCCATCCGCAGCCACGCCGGATCGACTCTCGCTCACGCCGGTCATCGCCATCACCGGCAAAAACAGAAGTAGCAACGCCCCGGGCACGCCGGTGCCTCCCCTGGGGCTGAAGAGAGACAGCAGCAACCCCAACGCATGAAACACCACACATCCCAGAATCAGGAACAGCATCGATGTGAGGAAGAAGGACGGCGGCGTATGCGCCACCGCGGCGCCCACCAGAGCGGCAGGCATCAGGCAGAGCGTAATGAAGTAGGATAACAGCGGCGCACCGAATAATTTGCCCAGTGCCAGTTCCATGGGCGTCATTCGGGTAACGCGCTGGAAGTCAAACGTGTTTTGTTCCCTCTCTCGGTAGATGGAAAGCCCGCAGGCCAGCCCGCCAGCCAGCCCGAGCACTACCAACTGAAACGAGAGCGAGGTCACCAGGAGCGTCTTGGCCCACTCCCCCCTGCCGTCGTCGTCGCCTGCGTGGATGGCATAGCCAATCGTGATGGACAGCAGGGCCACGGTCACCAGCGTGGCGAGAAGACGGCCCGGTCGCAATTGCGCCCGGCAATTGCGGATAAATTCCGGGTTGGAAAACAGCGGAATCACATCGTCTCTCCGCTCGAGAGCCTCGAGTAGAGCTGCTCGAATGCCTCACCCGACTCCTGGATCCCGCACACCGGGGCGCCCGCGGCCACCAGCGCCCGGAGGAGTTCGGAGGTGCGTGCATCGTCGCCCGCGAGTATGAATTCCGCGCCCGCGCCTGCATCGCCTGGTTTCACGTCGCTCACTCCGGGCTGCGCGGCCAGCCATTCCGCCAGCGCAAAGCCGGGCGCGGCCAGCCGGACGCGGATGTGGCGGGCGCCACGCGATTCCTGCATCACGGCCGCCAGCGGCCCGCACCGCAGCAGCCGGCCTTTCTCCATGATGCCCACGGACGTGCAGATTTCTTCGACGTCGGAGAGGATGTGCGTGGTGATAAAGATCGTAGTTCCCCCTCGGTTGAGTTTCAGCAGGAGCTGCTTCAGCTCATGCCGAGCCTTCGGATCCAGGCCCGAGGCCGGCTCGTCCAGGATGAGCGCCGGCGGATTGTGCACGAAGGCGCGGGCAATCCCCAGCCGTTGCTTCATCCCCCGCGATAGGCCCGCGATGAACGAGTCGCGTTTTCCCTCGAGGCCGACCTGGCCGATCACCTCGTCCACGCGGCCGGAAATCGCGGCTACTTCCATCTTGTAGGCGCGGGCGAAATAGTCCACGTACTCCCACACTTTCAGGTCGTCGTAGAGGGAGAAAAAATCCGAAAGGTAGCCGAGATACCGCTGCGCTTCTTCCGGATGCCGCTCCACATCCACCCCGTGGACGCTCACGCGCCCAGCCGTCGGAGTCATCAGGCCGCAGATCATCTTCAGCGTGGTTGTTTTTCCCGCGCCGTTTGGCCCGACGAGCCCGAAGACCTCGCCCTGCGGCACGTGGAGGTCCAGGGCGTTCGCGGCCACCAGTGTTCCGGCCTTGCCGCCGGGCATGTCGTACTCCTTCGTCAAATGTTCCAATCGGATCATCGCGGGCTCACTGCATTCTAAGCCAGCCGATGTCTCTTCGGCGCGGCTTTCTCTCCCCCATTGCGCCTGCTGCACCGCGCATGCTAGCTTTCCGCGCGTTGCGCCACCTGCGAGGCCACCATGTCCCACCATCTGCACCATCACGGCCACGTACATCACCAACCCGGCCGGGATTCCCGCCGTGCTTTTCTATCCTCGCTGATCTCGGCTGCAGTCCTCGCCCCCTGGGCCTTCGGCCAGCAGCAGAACCCCGCCGATCTGGCGGAGCGCTATCGCCAGATGTCCGAGGACGCGGAACGCCAGGGCCTCGCCGAACCCTTCAAGGGAATCACGACGAACGGCATCGTTGCTCCCGGCCTCTTCGAAATTTCTCCCACCGGCGTCTCCACAGAACCCGTCCGCATCGCCGCGGAGAAGTTCATCGCCTCGCTCTCCAATGTGCAGCTCGCCCGCACCCTGTTCCCCGTGGACGACCTCGAATGGCGCAAATGGATGAACCAGCACTTCTACGTTCGCCAGGGCACCAGCTTCCAGGAGATGACGGACACACAGCGCGAAGCCGCCTTCGGCCTGCTGCGCACCTCGCTCAGCGCCCAAGGTCTGCAATTGACGCGCAACATCATGCGGCTCAACGAGACGCTCGCCGAACTTCGCGGTGACCACGATTTCCTCGGCGAATGGCTCTACTTCATCACCATCATGGGCCGCCCCTCGGCCACCGAACCCTGGGGCTGGCGCCTCGACGGCCACCACAACATCATCAATTATTTCGTTCTGGGCGATCAGGTGGTCATGACCCCGCACTTCATGGGTTCGGAGCCGGTCCGCGCCACCTCCGGCAAATACAAGGGCGTGGAAGTCCTCCAGCAGGAACAAAATGACGGCTTGGCAATGCTCCAGGCGCTCCCGGACGCGCTGCGCGGCAAGGCCGTCCTCAATTTCTCCAAGACCGGCAACAACAACCTGTCCGAGGCCTTCAAGGACAACATCGTGCTCGACTATGCCGGCATGCCCGCGGCAGCCCTCGACAATCCTCTGCACCGCCGGCTGGTGGATCTCGTGCACCTCTACGTCAGCAATATGGACGAAGGCCACGCCCGCGTGAAGATGGACGAGGTCACGCGCCACATGGAAAACACCTGGTTCGCCTGGATCGGCGGCGCGCAGCCCGATAGCGTCTTCTACTACCGCATCCACAGCCCCGTGATCCTCATCGAGTTCGACCACCAGCGCCCGGCGAACTTGGCCAAGTTCTCGCCCGATCCCGACAAGCCCACCTGGCAGCACATTCACTGCGTCGTCCGCACGCCCAACGGCAATGACTACGGCAAGGACCTCCTGCGCCAGCACTACCTCGCCCACCCGCATAAGTCTTAGTGCGCCGCATGGAGTGCGGGAGCTTGCTCCCGCTTTTCTCCGGCGATGCTCGCTTCGCCGTTCCTGTTGTTCTTTCCCTCGACCCGCCTGAGTCGCCCCGGCCAGCTGCTGGCTGCCCCGGCTTCCGCCCAATTCAACTTTCACCTCCCATCGTTGTGCGTTAGACTCCTGCACTCGCCCTGATAGAAAAGCTCGGCGCAGTCAACGCTTGCCCCAAGTCTTGGGATCGCAGGAGGAGATTCGACATGAAGGCAACTCATCTCTTCATCGGAGCTTTTGCAATTCTGTTTGCAGTGTCCGTGGCGGCGCAGTCCGACCCGCAGCAGCCTCCTGCATCGCCCTCGCAGCAGCAGACCGTTCCGGCAGCGCAGCGGCCCCCGCAGCAGATGCAGCGCACCCGCTTGCCCGGGGAGGCGCAAACACCCGCGGCGGAGGGGGAGAAGGGCCAGCAGAAAAAACCGCTGCCGCCTCCGGAGGAAAAGACTTCGGTCACGCATCACACCGCGCGCGTGGGCGGCCAGACCATCAATTACACCGCCACCGCCGCCACCTACGTGATCAAGGCGGACGACGGCACTCCCAAGGCCAGCATGTTCTACGTGGCGTACACAAAAGACGGCGTGGCCGACGCCGCCAAGCGCCCTGTCTCTTTCGTCTACAACGGCGGCCCGGGCTCCGGCTCGCTCTTCACCCACATGGGCATGGGGCCCAAAACCGTCGTGCTCACTCCCGACGGCCACGGCATGCCCGCGCCCTATTCCATCGTGGACAACGAAGACTCTTTCCTCGACGCCACCGATCTCGTATTCATTGACGCGATTTCCACCGGCTACAGCCGCCCCGCTCCGGGCGAAGCGAACGCCCAGTTTCACGGTGTCATTGAAGACGCCAACTGGTTCGCCGATTTCATCTACCAGTACATCACCCGCAACGAGCGCTGGGACTCGCCCAAGTTTCTCATCGGCGAAAGCTACGGCACCACCCGCTCCGCCGAGCTGGCCGGCGTGATCCAGGAACGGCATCAGGTGTATCTGAACGGCATCGTACTGCTCTCCGCCGTGGCCTTCTCCAACTGGGGCGCCGACGACCGGTTCATCTTCTTTCTCCCCACCTACTCCGTCACCGCCTGGTATCACCATCTGCTGCCTGCCGACTTGCAAGCGGAGGCCGTCGAACAGGTGGCGCAGCAGGCCCGCGAGTTCGCCCACGGGGAATATGCCGCGGCGCTTGAGAAGGGAGATCAGCTCCCGCCCGAGGAATACCAGAAGGTCGTGCAGGACATCGCCCGCTTCACCGGCCTTTCCACCAAATACATCGAGCAGACCAACCTGCGCATCAGCTCCTTCCGCTGGTTCAAGGAGCTCGAACGCGACAAGCGCCGCACCGTCGGCCGCCTCGATTCCCGTTTTGAAGGTATCGACGTGGATGCCGCCGGCGAGCGCCCGGAGTACGATCCCAGCGAGGCCTCCTACGAGGGCGCTTACGTCGCCACGTTTCAGGACTACGTCCGCCGCGAATTGAAGTGGGATAGCGACATGTACTATCGCGTCAGCGCCAACGTCCGTCCCTGGGACCAGACCGGCAACACCGAGGTCGCGGAAGTCCTGCGCGCCGCCATGACCCAGCAGACCCATCTGAAGGTGCTGGTCATCTGCGGTTATTACGACGTGGCCACACCCTTCAACGGCATCGAAAACACCTTCTCCCACATGCATCTCGAGCCGCCCGTGCGGAAAAATGTCAGCTTCGCCTACTACAAGGCCGGCCACATGATGTACATCGACCAGGCCGAACACGACAAACTCCACAAGGACATCGACGCGTTCATC
>DATEQM010000010.1:0-20063 GCA_035272605.1 Candidatus Acidiferrales bacterium
AATCCGGTCTATGTGGAAGGCAACTACAACGCTACCGGGGGAGCGTGTGCCGGCAGTCCCCTGGTCTGCACCTATACCCCCAATGCCGCCGGCACGGAGACCCCTTCCGCGGTCCTTGCCGACGCTCTGACTCTGCTGTCGAACAGCTGGAACGACATCAACTCTTTTATGAGTCCTTACGACGGTGGTCAGAGCACCTCACTGCGGCAGGGGACAACTACTTATTACCGCCTCGCTGTTCTGGCCGGCAAGGGCGTCAGCTTCCCGTTCATAACCGGAGGGGTAAAGGACTTCGGGACCGATGGCGGCGTGCACAACTTCCTGCGCTTTCTGGAATACTGGAACGGGAACCTCGCGTATAACGGCTCCATTGTGAGCTTCTACTTCAACGAACAGGCGGTAGGCACGTACAAGTGCTGCACCACGGTCTACAATCCGCCCTCGCGCGGCTACGCCTTCGATAACAATTTCCTCACGCCGGCGCTGCTGCCGCCGCGGACGCCCGCGTTCCGCGACATCAACACGCTGGGCTTCACACAACTGATCCTACCGAACCAGTTGTACTGAGAATGCCGAACGAGCAGTGAGTTTGTGAGGCGCGCCGGGGCCCGCAGCCCCGGCGGGGCCAATGGCCAGAATCCGCCGGCTCCCGGAAAACCGGGAGCCGTTTTTTTTCGTGCCGCTGCGGCAACGGACCTCGGAGTGCCGGGGGGTTTACGGCTTCACGCGAGCCGAGAAGAGCGTGTTCGCTGCAGGCGGCGTGCAGGAATTGGAGCTGCCCTGGCGGCAGGGTTGCGTGGCGAGCGGGCCAGGGAACATGGCTGGAGCCACCGGCCCGGTGAGCGGTTCGACGTACACCTGGTAACTCCGGCCGAGCGGCAGGCCGCCAATCGCGTAGCTCCCGTCGAAGTTGGTGACCTGTTGGACGGGATCGCAGGACCAGCCGCCCAGCGTCCCCGCGATCACCTGACCCGTGACGGCATCCACGGCTACCACGTGCGCGCCGTAATAGCCCGTTACGGCCATGCCCGGCGCGGTGGCCGGAAGGCTGGCGAGGGAGAATGCATTCACCGGGGAAATCCGGCCGCTGATGGTTCCGTAGGGCGTAGCGCCCGGGTAGACGACGCGAAGTCCGGCGCGATCGTCGTCGGCGAGCGGCGCGTCGGGGGCAGCCGGGGAGGGGCGCGCGCCTCGAAACGTGCCGGGAGCCGGGGCGAAGGGGAACATGGCGGCACCGGGCACAGCGGACTCGGCGAAACCCAGCGTGTGGCCCAGTTCGTGGACCAGGATGCTCTCCAGGTCGTAGGCCGCGGGATTTGCGGCCAGCGCGCCGGGAGTGGCGAAGGGAATCGCGGGATTCAACTCCACGTCCGCGTCCAGGATTTGTCCGACGGAGGACGCTGTTTTCGCGCCCAGCGTCTGCCCGACGACGTCCGCTGTCACGACCTGCGTGAAGGCCAGAACGCCGGCAGCGAAGCTATCGTCCTGCGCAAAGCAGATCGTGTTCAGACCATCGGCTGGCGTACAGTTGTCGCCGCCGCTGGTGGAGGCGAGCGGGGCGTAGGAAGCGCTGGTCACGGCGCTGCCGGCGACCGAGGCCCAGGCAGCGAAGGAGTCCAGGATCACGCCTTGGACTTCAGCCTGCGCGCCGCCGGAAAATCCCGGGGTGGTAAGAATGTTTGGGCCGAGGGTGGTGTCCCAGCGGCGATCCAGACCTCCCGGCGCGTTCAGGTTCATCCGCGTGGACATGGGGCAGGCGGAAACGCCGGCATTGCGCGGGTCATTGGTATTCGCAATCTGCTGGTTGACCACGTAGCCGCGCGCGGGATTTGCCGTTCCGGCCAGCAGGAGCGCAGTGGCGAGGAGAGAGAGCGCGGTGCGCCTCATCGCGCGGACTCCGCAATAGCACGCGCAACCCTGGCGCGTAGCTGGGCGAGGGGAAGCCGGCGACGCTCCCCTTGCGACCATTGGCCGGACCGCGGATCGAGCACCAGAAGGCCGGCCGTGTCCTGAGCGGCTTCTTCCGCGCCGGTACGCGGATTGCGCCGGATGCGGAAGGTACCTTGCGCCCAGCTCACAATGTTTATTTGACGTCCTCTGCCGACGCCGAGGAAGAGCACGGCCTGCTCTCCCACGGCGAAACGCGGGGCCCCTTCCACCATGACGCGCCGGCCGGCAATCTCTCCTCCGGGGAGGCGAACCGTGAATTTTGCCGGGGGTTCGCCCTTCCAGGCTTCGGTGACTTCGAAAGTAGTCTCGGTCCACACGCGGCCGGCGTCGGCCGCACTGCTGGCGTTCACACAGCGGACGCGCGCCACGTAGGCGGCGCGCAGCGCCAGCTCGCGAAGGTCCATGCGCGCGAGCGTGGTGGATTGGGTGCCCGGTAGTCCCGGCCAGAGCAGCGTGAAGAGGGCAGCGAGGGCCAGCCGCGGAACAATGCAGGCGCTCCGCCTGTGAACCTTCGCGGGCCGCAGCGACCGTGGGGATACGCGGTTCGCGGAAATCAAATGGCTCATGGCTATTGCACCTCCACGGCAGCCGTCAATACGGCCTGATCCTGATTTGGCGTGGCGACAAAAAGTGAGCGCGGCCCGGGAGGGGCCGCGGCGGGGAGCGTGGCGTCGAAGGTGAGGATCAGGCTTCCCTGCGAAGTATCGAGATTTGCCGCGGTCAGGTCTGGCGCGGCCGGAGTGGAAAACGTGACCTGGTCGACCTGGTCGAGGGCGGTGCCCAACAGGCACAACTGAAACGTAGTGCTGCCGCTGGCCGGGCGCGCCAGCACCAGGGGAGGCGCAGCCAGGGTGCACGATTGCGTGGCCGGATCGACCAGCCCGATCTCGAGCAGACCGAGCGACTCGGGAGGATCGCTCCCGGCCAGTGTGGGCTCCACGACGGAAATGTCCATGCCCGTGGCCGCGGGAGCGGAGGCGTCGAGCGCGATCACGGTGGTGGTGGTTTGCGGCGCGACAACGATGATGCTCACCGTATTGCTCGTGGCGGGCGGCGCGCCCGCGTTCTGCACGCTCACCGCCAGCGTGCCCGCCCCAGAGACGTCGGAGGGATTGATGGTCGTGTCGCACTCCGCGGCCGCGGGACAGTTCGTTGCGCGGGGCGCGCCATTGATCAGGATGGCTGAGCCGGGGCCAGGCTGCGAAGCGGCGAACTGCACGCCCATGACGCGCAGCCCGAATGGCGTGGCCGCGCCGGCAAACAGACTGGCCGGGACCAGTGCGCTGATGTAGGGCGCGGTGCTGATGGTGAACAGGGCGGTGCCTTGCGCGGAAGGGCTCGCTTCGCTCGTGGCCCGGACGCTTACCACGTTCGGGCTGGGCGGAACGTCCGGCGCGCGGAATTCCACCGGACCCGCGAATGGACCATAGGGCGCCTGGCACGGAGAACTCGCCGGCAGGCAGATGAGCCCGCCGGCGATGCTGCCGTTCGTCGAGCCGTTCACGTCCCAGGTGACGTTTTGGTCGGCGATGCCGAGCACCGCAGCCGTTACGGTCTGCACTTGCTGTGGCGGGAGCGTCAAACTGGGCGGCTGAATGCTCACGCTGATTTGCGGGGCGATGGTGACCGTGGCGGCCGCAAAGCGCGCCGGATCCGCGGTGCTCGCCGCCTCGACCGTCACCTGCGGGGGAGTGGGGACTTCCGCGGGGGCGAGGTAGTCCACGCTGCCGGGCGGCGAGGCGAGGGGTGGCGGCTGGCAGGGATTGCTGCCGGACGCGCAGATCTGTCCGAAAGTGGCGTTGCCGTTGGGGATGCCGTTCACGGCCCAGCTCACATCGGGGTTTGAAGTTTGCATGACCGACGCGGTGAACGATTGCCGGGCGCCGGGAATGCGCACGGCGCTCGAGGGAGTGATGCTCACCAGGATGTTGCTGGTGAGTTGCAGCGTGACGGAACTGCTCACGCCGGGGTTCGCCGTGGACGTGGCGGTGATGGTCACCTGCCGCGCGGGCGGCATGTTTACGGGGGCCAGGTAGAGGCCGTTCTCGATCGGCGAGTTGGAAATGGCGCCAACGGAGGTGTTGCCGCCGGCAATGTTGTCCACACTCCAGGTGACGGCCTGCGTGGGCGCGCCGCCGAGCATCGCGGTGAAGGATTGCGTTTGTTCCAAGGCCACGGTGGCGTTCGCGGGAGAAACGACCAGCGCCTGCGCTGCCACCACCTGCGTCGTGACGCTTGCGGTTTTCCTCGGGTCGGCCACGCTCGTTGCCGTCAGCGTGACCTGGGCAAGTTGCGGCGGCGCGGCCGGAGCGGTGTAGAGCCCCGTGCTGGAAATCTTGCCGCAAAGGCTCGCCGGGACGCCGCAGCCGGCGCCGCTGAGGCTCCAGGTAACTCCCGTGGCGGGATGCGAGCCCGGCACGGGCTGAATCGAGGTGGTGAATTGCGCGGTGCTGCCTGCTGTCACACTGGCCGGGCCCTGCGCGCTGATTGTGAAATAGCTGGTGACTGCGATGGCAGCGGCAGCCGACTGGGAGGGGTCGGCCATACTCGTGGCGGTTACGGTGACGCTCGCCGGGGCAGGGAGGATGGCGGGCGCGGTGAAGCTGCCGTCCGCGGCGATCGTTCCGCAGGCTGCCCCGGCGCAGCCCGGACCGGAGAGCGACCACGTGACCGAGGTCGCCGGATGTCCTGCGCTCGTGATCGTCGCGCCGAACGATTGTGTGGCGCCGAGTTCCACGCTCGCCGCGGCGGGCGTGACCTGCACGCGAATGTCGCTCGTCACAGTCACCGCGGCGATCGCGCTGCTCGCAGAACTCGCCTGGCTGGTGGCCTCGATCGCCATCGTGGATGGTGACGGCAGAACCGCCGGTGCCTGGTAAGTGCCCGTTGGGCTGATCGCTCCCATGGTGGCATTGCCTCCCGGAATGCCATTGACAGACCATGCCACGGCCACGTCGGAGGTTCCGCTGACGCTGGCAGTAAACCCGGTGGTATTTCCCAAGAGGACGGTGGCGGAGACGGGAGCGACCTGGACTGTCACGTTGGAAGGCGGCGGAGGAGGTAACGTAGAGGTACCGCCGCCACTGGCGCACCCCGCAGCGCAAACAGCGGACGCGAGGACGAGGGCCAGTAGGCTGCGATGGCGGAGAGGAGCGAATCGGCCTTGGGCGCCGCATTGTGGAAGCTGGAGGAGAACTTTCCCAATTTGGAACCGGCACGTTTCAATGCGGTACAGCAGAGATGTCTTCCTTTCTGCTAACTCCTTTTTTTCGCCTGGCCGCATGGTTGACACGCCCTCTGATATGCACAACCATTGCCGCAATGCCTCAGACAGGAGCTCCGCGGCGCGTAAAGAGCTACTCTTCGGCGACGGGCTATACCTACCAGTATGTGTTTCACGAGACGCGCAAAGGGCGGCGAGGCTTCGCTGTGGGGAACGAATACGTCTACTTGATCTCGGCGGACCGGAAGACCACGTTTCCGCTGGTCATCTTTATCGGACGGGAGGCCGCGCGGGGATGGGCGCGCCGCACGGGCCGCGACCTGACGGGCACGGAAGAATACGCGGCGGCGAAGATGCGCCTGTTCCAGACGCTTGACGAGGTGGAGAACCTGGCGGAAGCCCGGCCGGAAATTCAGGTGAACGAAGCGGAACTGGCGGAGCTACTGGCGCGATTGGATTTGTGACGGCCGGTTTCGCGCCGCTTGCGTCCCGACGGTCTCTGTCGGGAATCCCGCCAGGTTTCCGGCGAGCCACTCAGGATGGGGGCGTAAAGCCGCCTCGACATCCGGTGTGATTAGTTTTCCGGTTCGAGCGTGGCCTTCAGCGAAGCCTCGCTGTCCTTCAAAACTTCGAGGGTGCGCCGCCAGGGACGGCACCCCTTTGCCTTCACCTCAACGTCGTGCGGCCCGGCGAGGAGCCGCAGCGTGGAGGGCGTGGTGCCCACAAACTTTCCGTCCACGGTGATTTCCGCGCCGTCGGGATCGGAGGAAATCCGAACAGACCCGGCCGCATCTTCCGCCGCGGACGGCGCGCTCAACTTCTCGACGGACACGGCCGGATAGAAGCGCCGCAACACGCGCAGCATGTCGGCAGAACTCAGCGCGAAACCGATGCCCGAGACGGCTGTTCCCGCCGGCCCGGCCACGGCTCGGGCGGTGTTGATGCCGATCACCTCTCCCGAGGCATTGAGCAGCGGCCCGCCGCTGTTGCCGGGATTCACGGCCGCATCGGTCTGGATCCAGGTGCCGCCGCCGAGTTCGGGTTTCGGCCCGACGGCACTGACGATGCCCTTGGTGACGCTGTTGGGCATGCCCGCGCCGGGGTTCCCGATGGCCACGACGCTTTGGCCGGGAGAGACACGGGCGAGGCCGGCCAGCACGAGATGCGGCAGGCCGTCGCCGTCGATCTTCACCAGCGCGAAATCCAGGTCGGCGTCCACGTAGACAATGCGCGCGGGGCGGTCCACGCCGGGCGACAGGACGGCGAGAAGCCGGGATTGGTCGCGCACCACGTGGGCGTTGGTGGCAATTACGCCCGTATCCGTGATGAGGAAGCCGGTGCCCTGCACCTGTGCGCCGCGGAGCAGGACCACCGCCGGGGTGGCCCGCCGGACGATTTCTTCCGCGGAAAGTTCGCGGCGCGGAACAGCGTGGCCCGCAGCGCCCGCGCTCGTTTCCGGAGCGCCGGTGAGCGCGGTTTCCACCCTTTCCAGCGCGAAGTCGAAGTGGTCTGATTTCAGCAGGTAGTATTGCTCGCGCACCTTGCCGGTGGTGTTGACCCGCTCCATGGGTCCATCGGTGAGCAGCATTTCCTTGGTGAGATAACCTTGCAGGCTGATGCGGACGCGCATGGGGTGCTGGAGCATGCTGCCGTAGATGGTCACGGTGCGGTGGAAATAGCCTCCGGGATACTTCACATGGTAGGGAGTTTTTCCCACCACCACGCCGTCCAGATCGACGGTCGCGCCCGGAGGAGTGCTGGTAATCTTCAGCGTGCCCGCCGAGATCGCGGAGGGCGAGAGCACCATCGCCGCGAAACAGACCACCAGCGCGAACACCCTGGAAGAGGAGTACATGGAAGGGGCCTCCAGCGGTGCAGATGAGAGGACTATAACATAGCGCCAATACGATGCGAGGATAGTAGCAGGGGGTCAAAATGCGCTGTATCCCGAGGGGCTGCTCGTTACCCGGCTGCGGATCCGCCGGTCGGCCGGCCGCCTCCGGATCCTCCTCAGGACGCGCGCAGGAAAAAGTAGGCGGTCATGCCGGCGCCCACCAGCAGCACAAAGCCGCGGACCCACGCCGCGGGCAGGCGCTGCGAGTAGTGCGCGCCGAAATATCCGCCCAAAACCGCGCCCACCAGGATCACCAGCGCCTGCGGCCAGTAGACGGCGCGCGCGGCGATGAAGGTGACCACCGCGACTCCGTTGATGAGGGTGGTCAGAATGATTTTCAGCGCATTCATGTCGTGGATGTCGCTCATGCCCAGCGCGCCCAGCATGGCCAGGATGAGAATGCCGATCCCCCCGCTGAAGTAGCCTCCGTAGACGGCCGCGACCAGGGAATAGACGCTGGCCAGGGCGATTTTCCCCGCGGAAACTTGCAGCGCGCCCCGACCGGCCGCCCCCCTGCTCAGTCTCGGGCCGAGGGCAAACAGAACCGTGGCCGCGAGCATGAGCCAGGGCACCAGACGCATGAAGAGTTCCGCCGGGGTGCGAACCACGAGCACGGCACCCGCCACGCTTCCGGCCAGACTGGTCAACACCAGCGGGACGAACAAGCGCCGCGTGACGTTCAACCGGGGCCAAAACGCGCGCACGCTGGCCGCCAGGCCGGGCCACAGCGCAACCGTGTTCGTCGCGCGGGCCGGGACGGGCGGTACGCCCGTGAACAACAGCGCGGGAAAAACGAAGAAGGTGCCTCCGCCCGCCACGGCGTTCATCGTGCCGCCCAAGATTCCCACCGCAAACAGGAAGATGGCGGAAGAGAAGCTCAGACTCATGATCGGCCGGGGTTTTCAGCCGGAGAGGGGGTGGCCGCAAATGCGTTCGAGAATGCGGATGGGCGCCTTTTCGGGCAGCACCATGGCGTGCCGGGAGATGAGGAAGGTCTGCTCCAGAGCGAACTGTCCGGAAAGCACAGCGTGGCTCACCATGTCCGTGTAACACATCCAGCACGAACCCGGAGGAAATTCCCAGCGCTGCTTGGTGCAATTCTGCTGGAAGTCGCGGTTCTGCTTCAGAAAATCGTGGAAACGGAGCATGAAAGCGTCGTAGGGTGAGCGGGTCCACTGGCGGATGCCCAGCGCGCGGGCGAGATGCGCAAAGGATTGCGCGCCGGCGCGCGGCGCGCTGGGGATGCCCACTTGGCGCGCGAAGCGGCCGGCGAGGCCTTCGAACGTTTCGGACGTTACCCAGACGCGGCTTCTCACCGGGTTCAGGTTTGTAAACACGCGAAGGATGCGGTCGCCATGCGTGGGCCGCGTGGGAAAAGCGTCCACGTGGGCCAGATCGTTTCGCGCCGTCAGCCGCGCGCCGCGGCCCGCTTCCTCGATGGCCCGGTAACTGGCGAAATCCTTGGTCCAATGTCCCGCGTACTCGGGAATCCGTTCTCCGAGGAAGTGCGTGGCCCAATCGGAATACGCGCGCAGGATTCTCTTTAGCCTGGCCGTATCGGGCGCCGACGACTTTCCCGTTCCAGTCAGGCGGTCCTCTGCCGGGCGATAGGCGATGTTTTTGTGGTAGCCGGCGCCGGTCTGCTTCTGCGCCAACAGGAAAGACTTGTCCTCTTCGTTGAGCGGAAAGGGAGAGCGCGGGAGAAACAGGATATTGCCGCGCTCGAGTTCTTGCGCGCCGATCTGGTCCGGTGCCGCCGGCAGTTCGATCCTCCGGCTCACCCATTCGGGGTTGGCCGCTGACGTTTCCACAGCCGGGTTTTCCGCCGCCAAAGTCATGTCGGTCGTCTCGGTTGCCATTCGATTGCCAGAATACGACGCCGTGCACGGAGTGGCAAGGCCGGCGCCCGCTGAATCTCGGGAACCACGCGTCGTTCCAGACGGAATAGTAAGAGGAAGCCGCGTGTACCGCTCTCCGGCCCGAGTGGTAGCATGGAAGCGGTTTCACCGGGAGGGCTTCGCCGGGTGGAATCCGCTCCTGGGCATGGGGCCCAGTCCTCCCGCGGACGGCCACTTCGGAAATTCACGTGTTCGCGGCGAATTCTCATTGCCAGTGAGCTGGGAAGCAGGCGGCGAAAGGGGAATGGGTGATGCCGCGTTGTCAGCCGAAAATCGTGGTGCTGGGATTGATGTTCCTCCTCTGCGCCCCGTTTTCCGCCCGCGCGCAGGACGCTCCCGGCGGGCAGGATCAGGGACAGCCAGGCGCGGGCGGACCACAGCGGGGGCGCTTCCGCGGGAACGGCGCATTCGGCCGCATCGCGAGCATCTCGCCCACGGAAATGAAACTCTCGGCGCCGGACGGCAGCACCGTCACTGTACATCTGAATTCGAAAACTGCGTTTCGCGTCGAGCAGCAACCCGGCAAGCTGGATGATTTGAAAGTCGGCACGAATGTCTTCGTGCGCGGGACAAAGAACGGCGATGGCACCTGGGACGCCGAGATGGTCTCCGCCGGAAACAGGGGATTCGGGGGACGCGGCGGTCCGGGCGGCCCCGGCGGGGGCGCCCCCCCGCAGATGGGGAAAGATTTTGTGGCCGGCACGGTGAAGTCTATTGACGGGACAAAGATCACCATCGTGCGCCTGGACAACGTGACGCAGACAATCGAGGTGGACGAGAACACCTCGCTCTTGAAGCGCCGCGAGAGCATCACCCTGGCTGATGTTCACTCTGGCGACGCGGTGGCGGTGCGCGGGGAGACCAAGGACGGCACGTTTGTGCCGCGCACGCTGAACGTGGTGGATCCCGCGATGCTCGAGCGCATGAAGCAGTTCGCCGGCGCGGGAGGCCCGCCGGCGGGGAATCCGCCCGCTCCGGCTCCCGAAAAGAAGCCGCCGCAGGAATTCCGCTAGTGCGTTCCCACACCTGCGCGGCCCTGGCGGCACTCGGTGCGCTCGTTTTGACGCCGCGGGCCGGGGCGCAGGCACCGGCCGCGTCCCCTCCGCCCCAGCAGCAGGCGCCTGCGGCGGCGCCGGCCCCCGCGCCGTCTTCGCCGGCTGCCCGCCTCGCCTACTCGATCTCGGGAATCGTGCGTACGGGCAAAGCCGCGCTGCCCGGCGTCACCGTGACCGCCGCCAACACGCTTACGGGGAAAAAATTCGCCACCACGACGGACGTGGACGGCAGCTTTTCGTTTGCTCTCTCCGATCGCGGCCGCTACGTGGTGCGCGCGGAGTTCCTGGGCTTTGCCCCGCAGACCCAGGAAGTGCTGGTGAACCCGCAGAATCCGACCGCGAAGGTGGATCTGGAAATTCTGCTGGCTTCGCGGGTCGAGGAGCTGCAGCAGGAGCAGCAGGCGGCCCGCGCAGCGAACGCGACCGTCACCGCCGGAAGAGGATTTCAGAATCTCGGCGCGGCGAGCGACCTTGCCGATTTAGGCGGAATGGGAGCGGGCGCATCCGGCGAATCCTCCGGCGGCAACGGCCTGGGGGGCGCGAACGGCGCGGATTTGAGTGCGCTGCCCTTTTCCGGCGCGGGCGCGGACGTGGCCACGGAATCGGTGGTGAGCGGAGGAGGTTTGGGCCAGTCGCAGAATTTCGGCCTTGGTTCCGACGCGCAAATACAGGAGAGAATCAATCAGTACCGAGAAAGCGTCGGAGCAGGCGGCGGGGGTTTGGGCGGCGGGCAATTCGGAGGCGGCGGGGGCGGCCCGCTGGGAGGGCCCGGCATCATCGGCCGGGGCGTGGGTGGCCGCGGGTTCAACCTGAACCAGCCGCACGGCGCGATTTATTTCACCGACGACAATGCCGCTTTCGATGCCTCGCCGTTTTCCGTCAACGGCTCGCCGGTGGAGAAGGCCTCTTACAACCAGGCCCATTTCGGAGCGCTGGTGGGCGGCCCGCTGAACATTCCGAAGATCTACCACGGCGGCACCAAGACTTTTTACTTCATCAACTACAATGGCAACCGGGCAAGCAATCCCTACGATGCATTTTCCATCGTTCCGACGATGGACGAACGCCAGGGAATCTTCCAAAACTCTCTCTACGCCCCCGCCACTCTGCCTCCACTGCCGGCCGGGTGCACCCTGCCGGCATTCCCGACGAATACGATTCCCACGGCCTGCTTTAGCCCGGCAGCAAATACCCTGCTGAACTACATTCCCACGCCTACGCCCAACGTCAACATTCCCAACTCCCCGCTGAACTATCACTACGTGGCTACCGGGCAGAGCGACACGGATTCCATCAACGTGCGCCTGATTCACAACTTCGGCGCGGGAGGCGGCCTTCCGGTGGTCTTGGGAAGCGGCGGCGGAGGGGGTGGCCGCGGCGGGCGCCGGCGGAACGGCCAGAACATCAATTTTGTGCTCAACTACAGCCGCAACAACAGCCAGATCCTCACGCCATTCCCCACGGCCGCGGGCACAAACGGCACGCAGGGACTGAACGCGGGCGTGGCGCACTCCTACAACAAAGGGAAATTCTTTAGCCTTCTGCGGTTCAACTACAACCATCTCCACACCTCCACATCGAACCTCTACGCCTACGTCAACAACATAGAAGGATCGCCCTGCATTGGCGCTCCCCCGGGCAGCACTACGCCATGCATCTCGGTGCCCTCGCAGGACCCGTTTGACTGGGGATTGCCGCAACTGAGTTTCAGCGACCTGCAGGGCCTCACGGACCCATCGCCGCGGAGGAGCCTGAACCAGACGTATACGATTTCCGAAACGCTGGGATGGAGCCACGGGAAACACAGTCTGCGTTTCGGAGGAGATTACCGCCGCATCCTGCAAAGCTTGCGCTCCGACCAGAACGCGCGCGGCTCATTCACCTTCACGGGGTTCGCGACCACCCAGTACGCGGTCTGCGGGGTGCTGCCTCCGAGCCCTCCCTGCGGGACCGCTCCACCCGGCAGCGTAGTCGCCGTTGCCGGGACGGGATCCGATTTTGCGGATTTTCTGCTCGGCCTGCCCCAGCTCACTTCGCTCCAGTCCGGGACCACGGCCTATAACTATCGCTCGAACTCGTTCGATTTTTTCGGGCAGGATGAGTGGAAGGCTACTGCGAATTTCACCGTGAATTTCGGCCTGCGGTATGAGTACCAGGGCCCGTTTACCGAAGCGAACAACCAGATTGCGAATCTCGACTTCACGCCGAGCCTCTCGTGCGTCGCGCCCGTATCGGCGAAAGCCGGCTACTTGGGCGCGTGCACGCACGAATTGTACCCGAACTCGTTGGTGGAACCGGACCGCAATAACTTTGCACCCCGCATCGGGCTGGCCTGGAAGCCGTACCACAAAGTTGTGGTGCGTTCCGGTTACGGGGTCAATTACAACCTGGGGCAGTACGCCTACCTCATCCAGCAGCTTGCCTTCCAGCCGCCCTTCGCCATCACGGCCACGAATACCGCCAGCGCTTGCCCTTCGATCACCCTGAGCGATGGTTTTTCCAACTGCGTCCCGCCCAGCGTCACAAACAATTACGCGGTGGATCCCAACTACCGGCTCGGCTACGTGCAGCTTTGGAACTTGGACGTCCAGACGGAGCTTCCCCACAACGTGATCATGAACATCGGCTACAACGGGTCGAAGGGCACGCACCTGGATCTGGTCGAGGCGCCCAATCGCACGGCGACGGGCGTCGTCAACGCCAATGTGCAGCCGTTCCTATTCGAGACCTCGGAAGGCAACTCCATTTACAACGGTCTTTCCGTCCGCGTGCGGAAACGCTTGCAGGGCGGGATCGCCGTGAACGGCGTTTACGTGTACTCGAAATCGATTGACGATGCCTCTTCCATCGGCGGCGGGGCGGTGGTGGTGGCGCAAAACGCCATGGACATTGCCGCCGAGCGCGGGCTTTCCAGTTTCGACCAGCGGCACAAGTTCACGGGGAGCTGGATCTACGAGCTGCCCTTCGGCGACGGGAAGAAATACTTCCAGTCGGGCCCGTGGGCGCACGTGATCGGCGGATGGCTGTGGAGCGGCGACTGGACGTTTGCCACCGGAACCCCGCTGAGCCCGCAAATCGTCGGCAGTATTTCCGAGGTGAACAGCGGCACAAGCGGCACGTTGCGTCCCAATCTGGTTCCGGGCGAGCCGATCACCGTGGCGAACCCGGGCATCCAGGAATGGTTCAACAAACTGGCATTCTGCGTGCCAAACGCTCCAGGGCCACCGCCGTGCGTCAATCCCACAGAAAGTCCATTCGGAGATGCCGGGCGCAACATCATCCCGGGCCCGGGCCAGATCCTCTTCGATATGTCCGTGAGCAAGACGGTTCAATTCCGGGAAACGCGCACGCTGGAATTCCGCTTGACCGGCAACAACGTTTTCAATCATGTGAATTTCGCCGCGGTGGGCACGAATTTCAACTCGCCCACATTCGGGCAGGTGACCAGTGCGGGAACAATGCGCCGGGTGACTTTCACCACGCGGTTCCGGTTCTGAGGGAGGCTCCATGTCCCCTAACTCCAGGAGATACGTCGCCGGCCTGGCCGCCCTGCTGTTCCTCACGGAGATGACTGCGCCGCCAGCCTCCCATTCTCAGAACGCTCCTGCCCCGCCGCCGCAGAAGACCTCCGCCGCGCCGCGGCGGAGCGGGTTCCGCTTCCGAGTGAACACAAACCTGGTTCTAGTGAATGTGGTGGTGCGCGACAAACACGGAAACCTGGTGCGCGGCATGACCAAGGATGATTTCCAGCTCCTCGAGGATGGGAAGCCGCAAACCATCGCCGATTTCGGATTCGAGGATGTGGATGCCATCGCGCTGAGCGCACAGAATGTTCCCACCGTTTCCGGCGTGGCTGGCGCGCCTCCCCCTCCTCCTCCCGACCCGCAAACTCCCGAAGAAATGAAGAACCGGCGCATCATCATTTTGTTTTTCGACTTCACGGCCATGGATCCGGAACAGATTGACCGCTCGGTGACGGCAGCAAAACGCTTTGTCGAAAAGCAGATGTCGCCGGCGGACCTGGTGGCCGTCGTTTCACTCTCATCCTCCCTGCGCCTGGACCTGGACCTTACGGCGAATCGGGAGCGCATCCAGAAAATGCTGGACTCCTACACGTCCGGCCAGGGCCAGGGATTCGACGCGGGCGACACGGGAAGCGCGGAGGGGGCCGCGGAGACGGGCGGCTCGTTCACTCCGGACGACACGGACTACAACGTGTTCAATACGGACCGGAAGCTGATGGCGCTCGAGTCGCTGATGCAGACGCTCGGCGGGATCCAGGAGAAAAAATCCATCGTCTACTTCTCGAACGGCATCAGCCGCTCGGGCATCGAGAACCAGGCGGCCCTGCGGAGCGCCACGGCGATGGCGGCGAAGACGAATTGCTCGATCTATCCGGTGGACATCCGCGGGCTCGCGGCGCTGCCCCCGGGCGGCGAGGCGCAGAGCGCCAGCCTGCACGGCGTTTCGGCGTACAACGGGCAGGCCTCCATCAACCAGTTCGAGTCCAACGCTTCGTCGCAGGAAACGCTCTCCACTCTGGCGGCGGACACCGGCGGCAAGGCGTTCCTGGACTCGAACGATTTCGGCTTGGTCTTCCAGCGCGTACAGAAAGACACTTCCGCCTACTACGTGCTGGGCTTCTACAGCTCGAACCGGGCGCTGGACGGGAAATACCGGCGCCTGACGGTGCGGGTAAGGAGGCCGGACGTAAAGCTCGAATTCCGCCAGGGATATTACGCGCCGCGCGACTTCCTGCATTTCCAGAAGGAGGACCGGGAAAAACAAATGACCGACGAGCTGGCCTCGGACCTCCCGGAGACGGACGTGGCCCTGTACATTGGCGCGGCGTATTTCCGCCTGGACGATTCGCGCTACTTCATCCCGGTTTCCCTGGTCATCCCCGGCTCGCAAATCCCGTTTACCAAGGACCAGGAGAAGGACAAAGCCTCGGTGGACGTGATCGGGGTGGTCCGCGACTCGAGCGGCGTGCCGTTTGGCAGCGTGCGCGACACGGTAAAGCTGTCGCTGGACGCCTCGCAGCAGGTGCGCCGGAAGAACGTGCAGTACAACACGGGATTCATCCTGCCGCACGGCAAATACCACATGAAATTCGTGGTGCGGGAAAACCAGAGTGGCCGGCTCGGCTCGTTCGAGACCGACCTGAGCGTTCCGGACCTCGGCAAGGCGCCGCTCAAGATGAGTTCGGTGGTGCTGGGCAACCAGCGCATCCCCGCGGCGGGAAAGAAGGGCGGGCCGAATCCGTTGCAGCGCGACGGCATGGAGCTAGTGCAAAACGTGATGCACGTGTTCCGCACCGACCAGCATCTCTACTTGCAGTACGAAGTGTACGACCCCGGAAAACGGAAGGAAGCGCCTCCCGCTCCACCGGCCGCCCCTGCCGGGCCCGGCGCGAGCCCGGCGCAGAAGTCGTCGGAGGCTGCTCGCATGCGCGTCCTGACCAGCCTGGAATTTCTGCAAGGCAGGAAATTGATTTACCAAACAAAGCCGCTCGAAGCCGCGCAACTGAGCGATGCGGCGCGGAAGGCCGTGGTGTTCCAAATCGAGCTGCCGCTGGACACCTTTCCTCCGGGGCTGTACACCTGCCAGGTGAACATCGTGGACGATGCCGCGGGCAGTTTCGCATTTCCGCGCACTGTGCTGCTCATCAAACCGCCGCAGGCGACGACCGCGACTGCCGCTTCCACCGGGACGGACTGATCCGCGGCTGAGGCGCGGCGCCGGGGTTATAGCGAGGCTTTGGGGAGGGGTTCGAGGTCCGGGCCGCCCGCAGCGATCGCCGCCGCGGTGCGGCACATCTCCTCGTGGATCAATCCATTCGATGCCAGGCAGATGTAGTCCCCCGGAGCATAGAGTTTGCCGGAGAAATCCGTCACCCGGCCGCCGCTTTCCCGGACGAGCAGCGTGCCCGCGGCGGTGTCCCACGGCTTCAGACCGAATTCCCAGAAGGCGTCCAGCCGCCCGCAGGCCACCATGCAGAGATCCAGCGCGGCAGCCCCTACGCGCCGCACGCCGTGCGAGGCCAGGGTGAACTGCCAGTAGAAGTGAATATTCGGATTCTGCGTCCGTTTGTGGGTCGGGAAGCCGGTGCCGAGAAGGCTCACGGCCAGCCGGTCCGCCCGGGAGACGCGGATGGGCTGCTCGTTCAGGAAGGCTCCCTGCCCGCGCTCCGCAGTGAAAAGTTCGCCGTTGGCGGGATTGTAAATGACGCCGGCAACGAGTTCGCCGGCTTCTTCCAGCCCGATGGAGACGGCAAACCACGGGAAATGGTGGGCGAAATTCGTGGTGCCGTCGAGCGGGTCCACGTACCAGCGGAACGGAGAATTGTGCTCGCTCCCTCCGCCCTCCTCCGCCACGATGGAGTGAGCAGGAAACTCCCGCCGCAGCCGCGCCACGACCGCGTCTTCCGACCGTTTGTCGGCCTGGGTCACCAGGTCCACGTCGCCTTTGTAGGAGATGTGCACGGGACGCGCGAACTCCTCCATCAGGATGCGCCCGCCCTCGAGCGCCGCTTCTCTGGCCACCTCGAGGTAGCGGGACATTTTGTAGCTCATTCCGCGGCTCCATCCGTCAGGTATTCGCGCCGGTGCCGGATGCGCAGCGGGATGTTTTCCACTGTTCCCGGGGCCACATGCACCTGCACTTCGAGATGCCGGATGCTCTTCTTCGGCGGGGGCGGCTGCGGATAAAAAGCCAGCAGGTACTGCGTGCGGAGTTCGTAGTCAATTTCCGAATAGAGCCGGTCGAGCTGGCTCAGTTCGTCGGCCACGAACATGGCGCCGCCGGTGGAATCGGTGATGGCGACGAGGGCATGTTCGCCAGCCAGGTCGCGCAGCGCGTCGGATTTGAGGGTACGGACCACAATCGTATAGAGCAGCACATCGGAAGCGAGGGCGGCGCGGCGCGCGTCTTCAAAGCTGGCCCGGCTGGTCGTTTCGCCCGCGTCCGTAACCAACACGATCACCCGCCGCCGCGACGCCGGCCGCCGCCCCAGCTCCTCGGACGCGAGGTAGATGGCATCGTAGAGCGACGTGCCTGCGCCCGGCCGCATGCGCCTGAGCCCGTCCTCGAGCGCTTCCAAATTAGATGTGTACGGAGTCAGGCGTTCCACGATTTCCGCGAACGTGTAAACCGCCAGCGTGTCCTGCGGGCGGACCACCTTGCGGATAAACCGCAGGGCGGCCGCGCTTTCGAATTGCAATTCGCTCGCGGCGCTCAGGCTGGTGTCGATCATCAGGGCCAGGTCGAGCGGCTGCTGCGTCTGCGCCTCAAAGACCGCCACCTCCTGTTTCACGCCTTCGTCGAATACGCTAAAAGCTTCGGGAGGCAGGCCGATCACGGGGCGTCCGGCGGCATCCTGGACGTTCACCGTCAGGCTGACCAGGTTCACGTCGGTGCGGATGCGGCCGCCCCGGGCCACCTGCGCTCGCGCGCACACTCCCCCCGCCAGCAAAATCAGGGAGGCGCAGATTGCGGCGCGCCCGGGTGGCCGCCGCAGAAACGGGCGAACCGGCTTCTTCATGGCCGGCGGGGTTCCGGCCCGGGAATGGGCGCCAGGGCTTCTCCCTCGGCCCACACGGCGCCGTCCGCAAAATACTCCTTCTTCCAGATGGGCACGCTGCGCTTGAGCGTGTCGATCGCAAACCGGCAGGCGTCAAACGCCACGGCACGGTGGGAAGCGCTGACGGCGATGAGCACGCTGGTTTCCCCGATTTCGAGCCGGCCTAGGCGATGCACGATGGCCAGGCCGCTCACCGAGAAGCGCGCGCGGAGGGCCGCAGCCAGCTCGCGCAGTTTTTCGAGCGCCATGGGCTCGTAGGCTTCGTAGTCGAGATAGAGCGTGCGCCGCGCGCCGGTGTGATTCCTCACAATGCCGTCGAAGACCACCACGGCGCCCTCGTCCGGCCCTTTCACACGGTCTAGGATGGGCTGCGCGGAGATGGGGTTGCGCACGATTTCGATCCACTCGCGCGAGGCCGCGGCCACGGCGCCGCCGCTGACCGGAGGAAGGAAGGCCACCTCGTCGCCGGTGCGGAGCGGCGCGGCCCACTCCGCCAATTCCTGATTGACGGAAGCGGCGACGGAGGAGCGCAGCTCGCCGAGCGCCGGATGGGACGCGCCGTAGAGCAGGAAAATATCTTCCACGCGCGAACCTTCCGGGACGTCTGCGGACTCCTCCGCCCGGCCCACAATGTCCTTCAATCTGCCGAAAAACAGCACGCGGACGCGCATGAACGGATTTTACGCGTCCACGGGAGGCATTGCCACCGAAGGGCGCCCGCACGTCCTGCTGCGTCCTCTATTTGCCCGGGACCCGCGGACCGCCCGCCGGTCCGGCGAGCCGCGCCGCTTCGCGCAGGCGCCCGGCCGCCCGCTTGAGCGCTTCCCGCAGGGCTTCCGCCTCGCGCCGCGCCGCGGGCCAGTCGCTGCGTTCGATCGCCTCGCGCACACCGGGAAAAACGACTGCGGCATATCCCGCGTTGATGCCCGGCGCGGAGAAGGTATGCCGGTACCACGGCCGGCCCGTCAAACCGTTCGGCGAAAGCAGAGCGGATTCGACGCTGGCGAGCGTTCGCGCCACAGCCTCGGTCCGCTGCGCGTCGGGCGGGCCGGCCAGCAGGGCGCGAATGGCGCCGTCTGCATCGCGTGCGGCCGCCTGAAAATCGGCCGCGGCTGTTTCCACGCCGCTCAGATCCAGCACGCGCGGGTTCCGGGCGCCCGCGGAGCGCGCGGCGGCGCGCAGATTCCCCAGCAGGCGCTCCACCTCCGCGGCGTATTCGCGGTAATCGAACGGCGGCACGTCCGCATCCGCCAGCCGCATCACGATGCGTCCGGCAATTCGCGCCATCATCACGTGGTAGGCGAATTCGGGATCGCCGAAATGCTTCATCCAGTCGAAATCGTCGTAGATGGAATGGTAGACGCCATATTCTCCCGTGGAGCTGATGTCCATCGCCGGGATGCCGGCGTGCTGGTAGAACGCGCTGTAATCCGATCCCGAGCCGAGGGCGCTCATGGGCAGGGGACGGTCCGCGCCGCCCTCGCGCGCCGCACTTCTCCGCTGCATGCCGGCGTATTGCTCGACGCGCGTGCGCCACTTTTCATACACGCTCAGGCCGCTGCGCGGATCGGGCGTGTCCCGCGCAGCATCGCGCACCAGCTCGCGCAGCGAGGGCGTGGCCGCCCCGCCGAAGCGTTCTCCCACCACGGCGATATCCATGTTCAGGTAGGCGATGGCATTGCGCCCGAGTTCCTCCATGTGCGCTCCCACCCATGCCGTCGATCCCACCAGGCCGAACTCCTCCGCATCCCAGGAGCAGAAGAGAATGGTGCGGCGCGGCGTCCAGCCCGCTCGCTTGAGCGCGCCGAGCGACCGCGCCAGCTCCAGCAGCACCGCGGTGCCGCTGCCCGGATCGGCCGCCCCGAACACCCACGCGTCGTGATGGTTTCCTGCGAGCACCCAGCTATCCGTCTGGCCCGCGAGGCGCGCGATCACGTCGTAGATCGTCCGCGTCTCGAGATGCATGGAAAGTTTCAGGCGCGCCTCCGCCGGTCCCGGTCCGGCGTGGTAGGTGAGCGGCATGCCGCCCTGCCAATCCCGCGGCACTTTCGGCCCCGCCACATAGGCCAGCAGCTCCGCGGCATCGCGCCACGAGATCGGCAGAGTGGGAACGCGCGGCAGGTTCGTCCCTTGCCGGTTTTCCAGATTCAGCGGGGTCTCGGCGGATGCCGATCTTCCCGGCGGAGACAGCGGATCGCCGGGATAGAGAAACGTGTATTGGATGGATCCGCGTTCCAGGCCGCTGGCCGGCCGCCAGGGGCCCTGCGGATAGGGGTCTCCGTTCCGATAGCCGTCGTCGGCCGGATCCGAATAGAGGAGCACCGCCGCGGCGCCATTCTCCTCGGCCAGGTGCACCTTCACGCCGCGGTAGCACTGCCCGTAGCGCACCAGCACGATCTTTCCGTCGACGTCCACGCCCATCTCCGCGAGCCGGCGGAAATCCTCCGGCAGACCATAATTT
>DATEQM010000011.1:0-6793 GCA_035272605.1 Candidatus Acidiferrales bacterium
CGCGTGGTGTTCGACTTCCCCATCAACAAGAGCTGGAAGGGCGTGCCCAACGCGGAAATCATCATCAGCGGCGGCCATGCGGAGGCGGAAGAAATCGTGCCGCTGGCCAACATCCCCAAGACGGGTGTGCCCACCCTCAGCGTGGCGACCGGCGCGGTCGTCGCCGGAGAAACGGCGCCACCCAACTGCACCACGTTAACCGCTGCGGGCTTCAGCGTACAGTGCTACTACCCCCGAGGGTTGACGATGAACATCCCTCAGAACATCGGCACGGTGGGATTCCAACTCCCCACGCCTTGGTTTACTCTGTGGTCCAACTATTTTCGCGGCGGCGACATGCGGTTCTTTTTCGCCGGCATCCTGAACTCCGCGTTTGTGGACGCATCGGGCGGCGCGCCGATTACGATTCCGGGCGCTACAACGCTGGTCACCGCGACCGGCACGGCCAGTCTCAATCAAAACGTTTATTCGCTCTCCGGCGATCCGGTCACCTTCGTCAACCCCGGAACCGGCTGTGCGGGCATGACGCCAATGGACTGCCGGGCCGTAGTGGCCCCCTACCGGCCCATTCGCGGCCAGGGGGGATTCGTGCAACTGGGAATCCCGCTCTCGCGCATTTTCGGGGCGAATCCTGAAGGCCGCAATGCGGGCTGGCGCCTCTACTTCGCCTACGGCATCGACTCCGCCATCTCTCGCGACGTCATCCGCACGGGCGGCAACAACCTCGACCGCACCGATTACGTTCCCATCTCTCTGCGCTACAAGATCAACAAGTGGGCCGAACTCGTCAACGAGTTCACCTGGTACGACACGCGCACCGCAGACAGCAAAACCGTGGACTACCGCGGCATTCCGGCGCACGTGAACCACGACCTCCGGAACGAGTTCGGCACCATTTTCACGTTCTGAGACGGCTGATTTGTGTAGGCTGCGCGGGCGTGGCGCAGTGTTGTGTGCCGTGCCCCCACGGCGCCACGGTCAATCTGTCACGGCATTTGAGAGAACCGGCGACCCGCCGCGTGATTTGGACGTGAGAATTGCGCCCTAGGGGACCGTATTCACTTTCGCGCGGGCCTTTTCCAGGACGCCGGCCGGCAGCGTGGCATAGCCCATGTTCTTGGCGATTGCCTGTCCGTCTCCCAGCGCCCACTCCAGGAACTGCTTCAGTGCGTGGCTTCGCTCCGGCGACAGGCCCGACACCGGCACGTAAAGCCAGGTGAAACTGGCGATCGGGTAGGAGTCTTTCCCCGGGCCATCCGCCAGGGAAGCCCGGAAATCCTCCTTGATGGATTTTTCCATGGCTTCGCAGCTCGCGGTGAGGCTGGCGGGCGTGGCGCGCACGAAATTCCCCGCAGCGTTCTCCACTTCGGCGTAGCCTAGCGCGGAGTGGCGCGCGAAATTCAATTCGACGTACCCGACAGCGCCCAGCGTGGCGGCCACTTTCGCCACCATGTCATCGCCGCGATTCGCATCCTCGCCCAAGGGCCATGCGGGCGACGGGGTCCTCCCGATTTTGGACTGCCACTCGGGATCAGTTTTGGAGAGGAACTCCGAGAACATGTAATTAGAGCCCTTGCCGCCGGTGCGGTGGACCACGGTGATCGCCAAGTCGGGCAGCGACACACCCGGATTGATTTTGGCAATCGCGGGATCGTGCCAGTTCTTGATTTCGCCGAGAAAGATCCGCGCCAGCACCTTGCCGGAGAAACGGAGTTGGGGCTGCCCGGGCAGATTATAGATGGGCACAATGCCCACCAGCACGCTGGGAATCTGGATCAGCGTCACTTTCGAGCCGTGCATCTGCTCTTCGGAGAGGGGAACCTCGCCCCCCGCGAAATCGCCCGTGCCCTTGCTCACGTTCTGAATCCCATCCATGGTGCTCATGGAGAGGTAGCGCACCTGGACGGCTGGGTTCTTGGTGTTGAACTTCTCGCTCCAGGCCCCATACAGTGAACTGGGAACGTTGGAACCGGAACCGACCAACGAAATCTTCTCCTGCGCTCCGACCGGAGTTACGAGTAAGAGGAGGAGGAAGCATACCGCCGCGATCAGACGCGGCGGAAGGATACCGCGCACCAGATTTGCCATTTGAGAGCTCCTTGGGCGTGATGCCGGGCCCCCAAGTTTGACCGCCCAGCACTCGCTATCTGTTTCTTCGATGAAGGCTATCACTCTTTTCGATACGTGAGTTTGTGGGTTGTCCACTCGGATACTGCCGACGCCTTGCTCCCGTTCCCCGAAGCGGAGCGCCTGAGGGCGGCGCACAGACGCGCGTCATGCCGCCATGGCTGGAAATTGAGATTGCCACGCACCTTCGAGTTGCCGGCATTCCTACAAACCCAGGGCAAGTGTGGTGGAACGCGGGAAGAAAATGTATTCAGCAGATTCCCTACGGAGTTTCTGGTATACGGCCGGGGCTCGCTGTCCCATTCCCGCAAGCGGACCGTCCGAGAGCCGCGCCGCAGACCACCGTTCGACTTTGTTCCCCCGGGTCTCCCTAGCGCAGCAAGCCCTGCTGGTAGAGCAGCTCGGAGATGCGTGCCTGGTAGTCGTACTTCGCGCTGGCCTCCGCGATTTGCGCCTGGGTCATGTTCAGTTGCGCCTGGGTGAGCTCCACGATGGAGCTAAGGCCCATGCGGTAGCGGGAGGCCGCCAAATCTTCCGCCAGGGTGGCCTCGCGCAGCAGTTCCTCGGTGACCGATAGCCTTTGGAAGGCGGCGTTGGCGTTGAGCCAGGCCGTGCGCACGTCGCGCGCCATGCGGTCTTCCATGTCGCGCAGGGATTGCTGCTGGGCCCGGTATTCCTCTCTGGCCTGCGTGCGCAGGGAGCCGAACAGGTGGCCGTTAAAAATGGGGATGCTCAAATCAAATCCGGCCGCGGCGTAGCGGCTGCCCAGTTGGCTCTGCCGGTAGGGGGTGAGCCCGGCAGCGCCGGCGCCGCTCAGCGTGGGAAACCACAGATCCCGCTCCGCCACCGCGTAGCTGTGCGCGGCATCCACGTCGAACCGCTGGCTGATCAGTTCCGGGCGGTTTTGAAATGCCAACTGGAGCACCTCCACGAAATCGGCAGGAAGCGCCGGTGGCAGCGGATTCGGAGAGAGCTCAAAGCTGCGCGGCTCGCGGTAGCCCAACGCGGCGGAGAGCTGAGCGAAGGAAGCCTGCACGTCGTTTTGCGCCTGGATGAGCAGAAGTTGTGCCTGAGACACGTCCACGTTGGCAAAGGCCACATCCAGGCCGGATTTGAGTTTGTTTTGGGCCATCAGACCGATTTGATCGGCGACGAGCTGGCGATCCTTTACCGTTTCCTGGGCCACCGTGAGCAGCGCCTGGGACCTCAGCACGCCGAAATAGGCTTCACGGACCTGGAGAAGGACGTCGGCGCGCGACGTCTCGACGTCTTCTTCCTTGGCGCGCGCGTGCAGGCTGGAACTCTTCACCAGATCGTGCGTGCGCCCGAAATCGGTGAGGAACTGGGTGACGTAGGCGCCGGTGGCGAACCGGTCGTAGATGATCGGGTTGTTCAGGGCCCCCGAGTCAATGCGGCTGTTGGTTTCCGCCGCCACTCCGGTCAGATTGCCCGTGGCCTGCGGATAATAGATGGACTGGACTTCCTGGACCTGCGCCGCGGCCGATGCCGCACGGTGCTGTGCGATTTGGATCCGCGGATGGTTCTGCACGGCGATCTTTTCCGCTTCCGGAAGGCTCAGGCGCTCAATGCCGGGAGTTGCCGGGGCCTGCGCCGCCGCAGTTTGTCCCGGCGCCGTGCTCCCCATGCGCACAGCGGCCCCCGGGGGCGGCTCCATCTGCCGAGGCGCCGTGGTCTGTGCCCCGCTCGGAATCGCGCTCAGCAGCGCCACCCCCGTGAATATAAGAATCTGGCGCCGCCGTCTCATTGTGCCTCCTGTGCGAGTCCGGGCTGCGAAACTTCGCGCCGGCGATAGATGAGCAGATACGCCGCGGGTACCACGAAAATGGTGAGAAGGATGGAGGTAAACAGCCCGCCGATGATCACTCGCGCCAGCGGGGCGTAAGCCTCGCTGCCCGTCTCGAACTTAATCGCCATGGGCAACAGCCCGAAGACCGTGGCCAGCGAAGTCATCAGGATGGGACGCAGGCGGATGCGGCAGGCGCGCGTGACCGCCTCTTTCAGGCTGTGGCCTTCCGCCCGGAGCACCTTCGCGAAGTCCACGATGAGGATGCTGTTGGACACCACCATGCCCTGCAGCATCACGATGCCCATCAGGGATTGAATGTTCAACGTGGTCCCCGGCAGCGCCAGCACCACAATCACCCCAACGAGTCCCGTGGGTACCGCCACCACGATCAGAAAGGGATCCACAAACGAACGGAACTGCGCCACCATGATCAGATAAACCAGCAGTACCGCCAGCAGCAGCCCCAGACCAAAACTGACAAAGGAGGACTGCATGGTGACCACCAGGCCGCGCATGTCCACCCGAATATTCGGCGGGAGCTTGCTCTGGCTGATGATCTTGGAGATTTCTCTTGCCGGTCCTCCGATGTCCTCTCCCGACGGGGCCACGTAAATGTCAATGGTTCTCTCGAGCTGGTAGTGGTCCACTTCCGTGGGGGTCAGGATGGGCGAGACGGTGGCCACTTGGCTCAGGAAGGTCGGCCGCTTCACGTCCAAGCCTCGCAGGGGCATGGTTTCCAGGCCCTGGATGGATTTGATCTGCCCTTCCGGATACTGGACGGTGACGAAATAGTTGTTTCCGTTCTTGGGGTCCACCCAGTAGCTCGGCGCAATCATCACGTCGGAAGTGAGCGCGGTGATCAGGTTGCTCAGCACCTCTTTGGGCGTCAGTTTGAGCTCGGCCGCGCGCACGCGGTTCACATTCACCTGCAGGGCGGGATAATCCATGTCCTGCGGGATATACACGTCGGACACGCCACGCAGGCCGCGGATCTGCCGGGCCAGTCCTTGCGCGATGTGATTGCACACGTCGAGGTCCATGCCGCTGACCTGGACGTCAATGGGCGCCGGCACCCCCTGGTTCAGCACCGAGTCCACCAGGCCGCCGGACTGAAAATAGGTGCGCAATTCCGGCATTTCCGCGGCGACGCGCTCCCTCACTTCATGCATGTAATCGTAGCTGCTCACCTTGTGGTCCTGCGTCAGGCCCACCTGCACAAACGCGGTGTGCATCCCGGAGTTCGGAGTGAAGAGCGAGGAGAGATCCGGCATCACCCCGATGTTCGAGACTACCGTGCTCAATTCGTCGGGCTTGACCACCTTGCGGACGATGTCCTCCACCTGTTTCACGTACGCTTCCGTGTTTTCCAGCCGAGTTCCCGTGGGCGCTTTCACGTTGATCACGAACTGTCCGGCGTCCGTGCGCGGGAAAAAGGCCACGCCCACCAGCGGCAAGAGCAGGAAGCAGGCGCCGAGCAATCCCGAAAATGCGAGAATGGTCTTCCAGGGACGCTCGAGCACAAACCTCACGCCCTTCTCGTACAGTTCGAGCATGCCTTCGAACTGAACATTGAATCCCTGGTGGAACCTCGCCCCCCACGACTTCCTCCCCTGGTCTCCGCTCTCGCCATGGGCGAGCATGGGTTTCAGCACGTGCGCGCAGTAGAGCGGCACCACGGTGACGGCGCAGAAGTATGAGGCGCCGAGCGCGAGGGCCACGGCCAGCGCCAGCGCGCCGAACAGGTACTTGCTGACGCCGAAGAGAAACGTCACCGGGAAGAACACCACCACGGCCACCAGCATGATCGCCAGCACCGCCAGGGCCACCTCGTTGGCCCCATGGAGCGCGGCCACCCTCGGCGCCTCGCCCATTTCCAGATGCCGGTGCACGTTTTCCAGCACCACCACCGAATCGTCAATCAGGCGTGAAAACGCCAAGGCCAGCCCGCTCAGCACCATGCTGTCAATGGACAGGTTCATCTGATGGAGAATGAAGAAGGCAATCATCACCGAAAGCGGTATGGAGAGAAAAACGGCGAAGGTAGCCCGCGTGTCGCCCAGGAAGATCAGGATCATCACCGCGGTCAGCAGCACTCCCATGCCGCCTTCGCGCATCACCGTCCGGATGGCGTCTTTTACGAAGACGGATTGGTCCAGATCCACGTGGGTCTTCAATTCCGGGGGAATGTCCCGCAGATGCTCGATGGCCCTGCGAATCCCGTCCACGACCGCGATGGTGTTCGTATTTCCGCCCTGCTTTTGCACCGGCACGTACACGGACTCTTGCCCGTCCACCCGCACGATGTTGTATTGCAAGTACGAGCCGTCCACGGCCTGGCCGATATCCGCGATGAACACCGTGCTCTCCCCGCGGGTCTTGACGGGTACCTTATTCAGGGCCTCCGCATCCGGGACCTGGGCATTGGTGTAGAGGTTCCGGTCCACCGGACCCAGCCGCACGTCCCCCGCTGGCAGGATCAGATTTGACAGGTTGGTCGCCCGCACCACGTCCATGGGGCTCAATTGGTGCGCCTGCAGCTTCACAGGGTCCACGTACACCATAATCTGCCGGTACTTCCCTCCGTACGGCGGCGGCACCGTGGCCCCCGGTACCCCTGCGATCTGGTTGCGAATCTGGTACTGCAAGTAGTCGTGGAGCTGCGTCTGGCTCAGCCCCTTGCCCTCCACGGTCAGCAGGCACACCGGCAGGTTGGAGGCTCCCGTGCTCAGCACCACCGGCGGCAGGGTCCCTTCCGGCAGGCGGCGCAGGTCGGCCATGGCCAGATTCGAGATCTGCGTCACGTCCGCGTTGGCGTCCGTGCCCGGCTGGAAAAAGACCTTGATCAGGCTCACCCCGGTC
>DATEQM010000012.1:0-8397 GCA_035272605.1 Candidatus Acidiferrales bacterium
CGTGCCGCGAATCTCGGACCCGGAGATGATCGAGGCCATTTCGGAGCGCGTGCTCGCGCAGCTCGATCCCTACATCATCGAGAAAATATCCAAGGAAATCGTCCGGCCGATTGTGGAAGCGATGATCCGCCACGAACTCGAGAAACTCGAGTAGCCGCAGTACCGCCGCCATTCCCGCGGCGATTTTCGTACCGCCGAATTGTGAGACGGGGCAGGTGTGTGCGCGGCGGCAAGAGCGGCCGGAACTCCCACCGCGACCCCGCGAGAACCAGAAGGAAGACATCCCGAAACACCCGCTCCCGCGCCTGTAGGGGCATCCCGCCATGGCGGGACCGTGCCCCTACAAGGCTGCCCGGGAGGCGCGCAGTTCCGCGCTATTGCTTTTCGGCGAAGTGGTCGCGCCGATTCTGGCTCCAGCACTGTTCGTTCTCGGCGTTGCAGAACGGCTTTTCCTTGCCGTAACTGACGGTCTGGAGAGCCTGCTGGGAGACGCCGAGATCCAGAAGTGCCTTCTTGACGGCGGTGGCGCGCTTGTCGCCCAGCGCCAGGTTGTATTCCTCGGAGCCGCGTTCGTCGCAGTGACCCTCAATCACCACGTGAAAACCCTGGTGCTCCTTCAGGAACTCAGCGTCCTTCTGGAGCCTGGCCATCTCGTCCGGGCGAACGTTGTAGCGGTCGTAGTCGAAAAAGACGTCCTTGACGGTGGCGGCGAACAGCTGCTCGTCGCTGGGTCCGGTCTCGGAAGACCGCGCGGCATAGGGAGCGTTCACGGTCACGCGCGTCGAGGCGCTGCCCGTGCCGCCGGGGCCTTTGGCCACCAGCTCGTAGGTGGTGGAGTCAGACGGATAGATGGTCCGCGAGCCGGATGCCGGGACGGTGCCCAGGTTCTGGATGTTGATGTCCGTGGCATTCGAGGTCTGCCAGGAGAGCGTGGTGGCCTGCCCGCGGTCAATATTCGCCGGATTGGCCGAGAGGGCCACGCTAGGGGCGGGCTGGGCCGGCGGTGGATTGGGCTGATTCTTTGCAACGGTATGATGACACGCGACGGTAGCAGCAAGTCCGAGAAAACCAATCAGAGTGGCAATTTTTTTCGTGGTACCCATTTTCATCCTCTCCTCCGAACTTTGATCTTTTCGATGTGGGCCGAACAGCACATGCGCAGCGCGCCGCCGGGGCGCGCCCCGAAACAGAAGATTGGGACTAAGGAAGTGACGAACGAGGACGCATCAGCAACGCAAACTGCAATGCAAAGAGGAACAACCGGCCGCTTCAGAAGCGGGGTCTACAACCAGACGGAGGGTGCCGAGCGAAAAGAAGCGAGACAGAACCCAGGCAGCAGCGAGCCAGAACAACGATGCGATGGCAAACGACAGCAGCAGGAAGGCCCTCTGGGCGCGAAGTGCGCTCAGCGGTCCGTGCACCGCGGTGTATGGGCCGCAGCCCATGGGAACCAACCCAATGCTCGCGATGCAAACACTGGCAATGATGGTCAGGGTGATCAGGCCCCGTTCCCGCATCCATTTAATATCCCTTTCAGACAAATGGCTGTCAAGCGCAGGGCACGCACAAGGTTTCCTGTTAGGAAGCTTCGGCTACTCACGGGTTTGTTTGACGCCGCGCAGCAGGCGCCCGTATAGTCTGAGGTTTACGCCGATGGCGCGGGACATCCCAAAGGCCTACGAGCCGCAGGAAATCGAGCAGCGCTGGGCGCAGGAGTGGTTCGACCGGAAGCTCTACACCGCCGGACCGAAGGGTTCTGGTCCGGTCTTCTCCATCGCCATTCCCCCTCCCAACGTCACCGGCTCCATCCACATCGGGCACATGCTGGAACACACGCAAATCGACATCCTGGTGCGCTGGCACCGCATGCGCGGCTTCCGCACGCTCTGGCTGCCGGGATGCGACCACGCCGGGATCGCCACGCAGGTGGTGGTGGAGCGCGAACTGGCCAAACAGGGCCTGCAGCGTGTCGCGCTGGGGCGGGAGGAATTCGAGCGGCGCGTGTGGGAATGGAAGGCCGCCTCGGGCGGCACCATTAAAAAGCAAATGATCCGCCTGGGGGCCTCCTGCGACTGGTCGCGCGAGCGCTTCACGCTCGATCCTCCGCTCTACCGCGCCGTGCTCGAGGCCTTTCTGCGCCTCTACCGCGAGGGCCTGATCTACCGCGGCCGCTACATCGTCAACTGGTGCCCGCGATGCATGACCGCGCTCAGCGACCTGGAAACGGTGCACGAAGAACGCGGCGGGCACCTGTGGTTCATCCGCTATCCGGTCGTGGGCGCGCAGGAATCCATCGTGGTGGCCACCACACGCCCGGAAACGATGCTGGGCGATACGGCCGTGGCCGTCCATCCGGAGGACGAGCGCTACCGCCATCTCGTCGGCAAACGTGTGCTCCTGCCGCTGATGAATCGCGAAATACCCGTTGTCGCCGATTCGGCCGTGGACCCCGAGTTCGGCACCGGCGCGGTGAAGGTGACGCCGGCTCACGACCCCAACGATTTCGAGATCGGCCGGCGGCACAGCCTCGCGGAAATCGAAGTGATGACGGAAGACGGCCGCATGAGCGCCGCAGCGGGAAAATATGCGGGGCTCGACCGCTTTGACGCGCGCAAACGCGTGGTGGCGGACCTCCAGGCCCAGGGGCTGGTCGAGCGCATCGTGGACCACACCCACGCCGTGGGCATCTGCCAGCGCTGCAAAACAGTCGTCGAGCCGCGCCTCTCCATCCAGTGGTTCTGCAAGATGAAGCCGCTCGCCTATCCCGCGATGCAGGTGGTGCGCGAAGGGCTGATTCCGGTAGTCCCGGACAATCAGCGCAGAATTCTGCTCGGCTGGCTGGAAAATATCCGCGACTGGTGCATCTCCCGGCAGCTCTGGTGGGGGCATCGCATCCCGGTGTGGCACTGCGGGGCCTGCGGGGCCATGACGCCGGCGCGGGATTCCCGCATCGCGGTCGTGAATGGCCGCGCGCAAGCGGCCAGCCCCCCCGAGGCGTGCGAAAAATGCGGCGCCCGGGACCTGACGCAGGATCCCGACGTGCTCGACACCTGGTTCAGCTCCGCCCTCTGGCCCTTCTCCACTCTGGGCTGGCCGGACGAGACCGAAGATTTGCGCGACTTCTACCCCACCACCTTGCTCATCAGCGGCTACGACATCCTGTTCTTCTGGGATGCCCGGATGATCATGATGGGGCTCAAGCTCATGCCGCGCGACCAGGCGCCGCAGCGGATTCCCTTCCGCCAGCTCTCGCTCCACGGGCTCGTGCGCGATCCGCACGGCGTAAAGATGTCCAAGACGCGCGGCAACGTGGTGGATCCCCTCGAAGTGATCGAAAAGCAAGGGACCGATGCGCTGCGCTTTGCCCTGGCCATCATGGCCGCGCCGGGAACGGACATTGCGCTCTCCGAGGATCGCATCCTCAGCTGCCGCGCCTTCGCCAATAAAATCTGGAACGCGGTGCGCTTCCTGTTCGTGAACCTGGAGAAGCTGGAGGCGGCCGGAATCACGTTTGAAGAGGTGGCCGGGCGCGCGGCCCGCGGGCGCACAGCGCGTCCCGACGGCGGCCTGGACCTGGCCGAGCGCTGGATTTTTTCGCGCATGGCCGCGGCCATCGAGCAAACCAACCGGGCGCTCGCCGAATTCCGTTTTCACGAGGCGGCGCACGCCGTCTATCACTTTTTCTGGGGCGACATTTGCGACTGGTATCTGGAATGGATGAAGCCGCGGCTGGAGGGCGAGAGCCGGGAAGATACGGTGGCCACCTGGCGCAACCTGTTTACCGTTTTGGAGGCCGCGCTGCGCCTGCTCCATCCCTTCATGCCGTTCCTCACCGAAGAATTGTGGACGCGTCTGCCGCAGGGCGCCGCAGCGGTCGCGGGGGCCTCGATTTCGCTGGAAAAATTTCCCGAGGCTGATCCCGCCTGGCGCGATGCGGAGGCGGAGAAGCAGATGGAGCTGCTCCAGGGAATCATCGCGGCGGCCCGGCACATCCGCGCGGAGATGAAGCTGGACCCGCGGCGCCGCGTGGCGGCGGAACTGGCGCCGGCCGCGGGCGTCTCGCGCGGGTTCCTGGAGAAACATTCGGATGCCCTGCTGCGGCTGGCGTATCTCAGCTCGGTGCGCCTGGCGCACGACGGGCGGCACCTGGATCCCGCGCGCGGCGCCATCGAGTCCACGGCGGACTTCGAGCTGCTCATTCCGTTTGACGAGGTGGTGGACCGCGAAGCGGAGACGGCAAAGCTGCGCAAAGAGTTGGAGCGTCTGGAGAAGGACATTCAGGGCAAAACCGCGCGCCTGGGCGACCAGGCATTCCGGAGCAAAGCGCCCGCGGCGGTGGTGAGCACGATGGAAACGGTACTCGAGGAGCGCCGGGCGGAATTCGAAAAGTTGCGCGCGCGCCTGGGCCAGCTCGAGGGGTAATGCTGTAGCGGCGCCCGCCGCAGGCGGGCCGCCATCTTATTGGCGGCCACGCGCGCGAACGGCAACGGGATGAATTGGGATTCGGCTGAAATCGCGATGTTCATTCAGGCATCGCTCGATGAAGACATCGGCGCGGGCGACCTGACCGCGCGCGCCATCGTGCCCGCGGAAGCGCGGGCGCGGGCAAAAATCCTGGCGCGCCGCGCGCTGAGGGTGGCCGGGCTGCCGCTCACGGAGCGGATTTTCCAGGCGCTCGACCCATCGGCGCGCTGCGAACCGCAATTTTCCGAAGGCGAGGAGGCGCCCGCTGGCGGCGTCCTGGCTTCCATCGAATGCGGGACGCGCGCGCTGGTCACCGCCGAGCGCACGGCGCTCAATCTGCTCTCGCATCTCTGCGGCGTGGCCACGCTCACCCGGGAATTCGTCCGGGCCGTGAGCGGCACCAAAACCCGCATCCGCGACACGCGCAAGACGCTGCCGCTGCTCCGGCAATTCGAAAAATATGCGGTGCGCATGGGCGGCGGCGAAAATCACCGCATGGGCCTCTACGACGCCATGCTGATCAAAGAGAACCACATCGCCGCCGCGGGCAGCGTGCGCGAGGCGCTGCGCCGGGCCCGGGCGTTTCTTCCCTCCCCCGGCGGCCACCGCGAGACCACGGCCTACGAGGCGTTCGCCCCGCCGCGCCCCGCCGCGTGGGACGAAGCGGTGCCCATTCAGATCGAGGTGCGCAACGAGGCGGAATTGCGCGAAGCCCTGGCCGCGGGCGCCGATTCCGTGCTGCTCGACAACGCGACGCCGTCCGAGGCCGCGCGGCTGGTGAGCGTGGCGCGCGGCGCGCGGCCGGGCTGCGTGGTAGAGCTTTCCGGCGGCGTGACACTGGAGAACGTGCGCGCGTTCGCGGCGGCCGGCGCGGACTACATCTCCGTGGGCGCGATCACCCATTCCGCGCCGGCGGCGGACCTGAGCCTCCTTGTCGAATCCGCCGCTCGCGCGTAAGCTCGCTCTGGCCATGGGCACTTCTTCCGCCGCGCGCACGCTTCCCGAAACAACTGACCGAAAAATCCTGGAGCTGCTGCAACTCCTGTCCGCGAATCCGATGATCGTGGTCAGCGGCACGCGCATGGCGAAACACATCGGGGTGAGCCGGCACAGGGTGCGCCATTGGGTCAAGCAGTTGCGGGCCCTGGGCGTGGACGTGAAGGGCCACGCGCGCAGGGGCTACCACCTGCAGAAGTCGGCGGACGTGCTGATCCCCGCGGTGCTCCGCCGGCGCCTGGAAGGCACCACGTTCGAAAAGCACATCCACCATTTTTTCAAGATCGGCTCGACCAACGACGTGGCCCTCGAGTTGGGTCACTCCGAAGCGCCCAACGGCAGCGTGGTGCTGGCCGAGCAGCAGACCGCGGGCCGCGGGCGCGTGGGCCGCGCGTGGCATTCGGAGAAATCGAACGGCATTTACATGAGCGTGCTCCTGCGGCCGGCCATCACTCCGGTCGAAGCGCCTCTGCTCACGCTCGTGGCGGGCTTGGCCGCGCGCGACGCCGTGGCGGAACTCTCGGACACCGCGCCCGACCTGCGCTGGCCGAACGATATCCTGCTGAACGGGAAGAAAATCGGCGGCATCCTCACGGAAATGCATGCGGAGCCGGACCGCGTGCTGTTAATCGTGGTGGGAATCGGCATCAACGTGAATCACGAGACCATGCCCGCTGATCTGCGGGGCACGGCCACTTCCCTGCGCATCGAAACCGGCAGGACGCATTCGCGCACCGAACTCGTGGTGCGCGTGCTGCACCGTCTGGACGGGTACTACAATCAATTCCTGCGGCAGGGCGCTGAGCCGATCCTGCGGCGTTTCGCGGAAGTGTCCAGCTTCTGCGAAGGCAAGCGCGTGCGCGTGGCCACGGCCAAGGAAACATTTCTTGCCACCACCGCGGGCCTGGAGCCCAGCGGCGTGCTCCGCGTCCGCCGCGAGAACGGCAAGACCGAGCCTGTGCTCGCCGGGGACGTGCGTGAGGCATGAACCATGCTCCTGACCATTGACATCGGAAACACGAACACCGTGCTCGGCGTGTACAAAGGCGACCGCCTGGCCGCGCACTGGCGACTCACCACGGCGCGCAGCCAGACTGTGGATGAATACGGGATCCTGGTGCGGAGCCTGTTTGAAAATGCCGGGCTGGAACAAAACGCGCTGCAGGGGATCATCATCAGCTCCGTCGTGCCGCCGCTCAACGCGACGCTGGCGGAGATGTCGGAAAAATATTTCGGGACCAAGGCGCTGTTCGTCGAGCCGGGCGTGCGCACGGGCGTGCCGGTGATTTACGACAACCCGTCGGAAGTGGGCGCGGACCGCGTGGTCAACGCCGTCGCGGCTTACGCGAAATACGGCGGGCCGTGCATCGTCGTGGATTTCGGCACCGCGATCACCTTCGACGCCATCTCCGCCAAGGGCGAGTATCTGGGCGGCGTCATCGTGCCGGGAGTGGGCATCGCGGCGGAGGCGCTGTTTGCCCGCGCGGCGCGCCTCCCGCGCGTGGCCATCAAAGATCCGGGGAAAATCATCGGCACAAACACCGTCGCCTCGATGCAGGCCGGCCTCTTTTACGGCTACGTGGATCTGGTGGACGGCATCGTCGCGCGAATGAAGGCGGAACTCGGCGCGACGTCGCGGGTCGTGGCCACCGGCGGCCAGGCATCTCTGGTCGCCAACGGGTCGAAACATATCGAAGCCGTGGATGAACACCTCACCCTCGAGGGCCTGCGAATGATTTGGGAGATGAACCGCGATACCAGCGCTGGGAGCAAGAAGGATTCTCTCTCGGCAAGCCCAAAAGGCGCAAAGAAGTAGCCTCGGTAGCACAGCCTTTCAGCCTGTGCCACCTGGCCGGAGATGTGAAGGAAGCAGGCTCGGGCATGAACGGGCACAAAACCAGATGCCGGAACCGGTGCACGTCGTACCTTCCTCTACGGATATCGGCGAATAAAACCGATATATATCGCCGTCTCCGACTTATGTTAACTGTCTCCGGCTGTCAAAATTCCTCACAGTTTTGTATTTCCCAAAATGGGATTTCCTGCCCATCCGCCGCCATCTCCAGCCCGATCAAACCCCGCCCACCGCACGGCCGCGTCATTCCTCGGCTGGCGATTCGCGCTACAATCCCGCTTCGGTTTGAAGCCGGCGAGGCTGCGCGAGGACAAAAAATGAGCCATCCATCGAGAACGTTTCCTGCCTTCCTGAAATCATTTTGCCTCGCCGCTCCGCTGTCGCTGGCGATGGGCATCGCTCCGGCATTCGCGCAGCGCGCGGCTCCGCGCGATCCTGCCGAGCCGCTCCACGGCAAGCCCCTCCCGAAGATTTTGCCGCGCCCCGCGGGCGCCGTCCTGCGCTCCAGCGTGGACGAAAAATCCATGCGCTCGTTGGTTCACGAGTTGGTCGGCTGCGGCACGCGCCTCACCCTCTCATCCTGGTCGGATCAAAAACGTGGAGCCGGCTGCGGACGCGACCGTATCGTGGCGCGATTCAATGAAATTGCCAAAGCTTCGGGCGGAAAGCTCCAGATTGTGGTGGACAAGTTTGAAGCCACCTCGCCGCGCACTTCCGGAAAGGCGATTCCGCTCGAAAACGTCTACGCCATTCTTCCCGGCTCGGACCCCGCGCTCTCGAAAACCCTGTTCATCGTTTCCGGGCATTTCGATTCGCGGCCCACGAATGTGATGGACCCAGAGGCGGACGCGCCCGGCGCGGATGACGACGCGTCCGGAGTTGCCGTCAGCGTGGAGTGCGCGCGCCTGCTGAGCAAAGCAGGAGCCAAGGGCGGCGCTTCCAATCGCGCCACGATTTTGTTCGCCGCAGTTTCAGGGGAAGAACAGGGCCTCCTCGGCAGCACCCACCTCGTCGAATGGGTCAAGCAGCAAGGCTACACGGTCGGTGGCATGTTTACGGACGACATCGTCGGCGCCGACCCC
>DATEQM010000013.1:0-45143 GCA_035272605.1 Candidatus Acidiferrales bacterium
GGACGTGACCGGCGACGTGAAGCTGGCGGAAGGGGTGGAGATGGTGATGCCGGGAGATAACGCGACGGTGTCGATCGAGCTGATCACGGCGGTGGCGCTGGAGAAGGGGCTGCGCTTCGCCATCCGCGAGGGCGGCCACACCGTGGGCGCCGGCGCCGTGGTCGAGATCGTCGAATAAGCCGGCCGGGTTGCGAGGGAAGCGGACATGCGGGAACTGATTACGCTGCAGTGCAACGATTGCAAGAACCGGAACTACGCGACCATGAAGAATCGCAAGAAGCACACCGACCGCATGGAGACGAAAAAGTTCTGCCGCACGTGCCGTAAGCACACGGTGCACAAGGAAGTGAAGTAAGCGCGGGCCAGCGGTCCCGGCGGAAGGAGATTCGCTTCAGGGGAGTAGGTTTAACGGTAGACCGCCGGTCTCCAAAACCGGATGTGGGGGTTCGAATCCCTCCTCCCCTGCCAGGGATTGGAAGAGGCGGACGCAGGAGACGAAAGTGGCACAGGCAGCCAGAGTGGTGGAGCGAGGCGACACAGGATCGAGCGGCTCGGGCCCGGGGATGCCCCGCCCGGCGTGGCTCGACCGGCTGCTGGCGTGGCCGCAGCAGTTCAAGAAACTCGTGCACGACGTGCGCGGCGAGATGGTCCATGTCACCTGGCCGCCGCCCACGGAGGTGCGCAGCACCACTTTGATCGTGATCGTCACCATTTTCTTTTTCGGAGTCTTTTTCTTTATCGTGGATCTGGGGGTCAGCAAAGTGGTCGCGCTGATTTTGAAGCATGGAAGGTAATAAGACCGACGTGAGCAAGAACTGGTACATCATCCACACCTATTCGGGTTTCGAGAAGAAGGTGAAGGAGAGCCTGGAAGGCCGTGTGGCGGCGTTCGGGTTGGGGGAGAAAATTGGCCGGGTGATGGTGCCCACCGAGGACGTGATCGAAGTGCGCGGCGGCAAAAAGATCATCTCCCCGCGCATGTTCTATCCCGGCTACGTGCTCGTCGAGATGGAGATGAACGACGACACCTGGCACGCCGTGCGCTCCACGCCCCGCGTTACCGGCTTCGTGGGCAGCGGGCAAACGCCTTCGCCGCTGTCGGAAGAGGAAGTGCAGGCCATCCTGAACCGCAGCGCCACGCCGACGGAAAAGCAGAAGCCGAAGCTGACCTTCGAGCGGAATGAGCAGGTGCGCATCGTGGATGGGCCGTTCTCCAGCTTCAATGGAGTGGTGGAAGAGGTGAATCCGGACCGCAACACCCTGAAAGTGTCCGTGACCATCTTCGGCCGTTCGACCCCGGTGGAGCTGGATTTTACGCAGGTGGAGAAGACGGGCTGATCAGGGCGCGCCGCACCAGGAGAGGTTAGACGAGTCATGGCCAAGAAGCTGCACGCGACGGTAAAACTCCAATTGCCCGCGGGCAAAGCCACGCCCGCGCAGCCCGTGGGCACGGCCCTCGGCCCGCAGGGCGTCAACATCATGGAATTCTGCAAGCAGTTCAACGGGAAGACGGCCAAGGAGCCGGAAGGATTGATCATCCCCGTGCTCGTCTCGATTTACACGGACCGGACGTTCACCTTCATCCTCAAGACGCCGCCGGCCTCCGAGCTGCTCAAGCGCGCCGCGGGCATCGTGAAGGGTTCCGGCGAGCCCAACCGGACGAAGGTGGGAAAAGTCTCCCGCCGGCAGGTGGAGGAGATCGCCAAGATGAAGCTCCCGGATTTGAATACCACCAAGCTCGACTCCGCCATCCGCACCGTCATGGGCACCGCGCGGAATATGGGCATCGAAGTGGTGGAAGGCTAGGAGAACACGCATGAGCCGTTTGGGTGGCAAGAACATTCAGAAGGCGCGGGCGCAGTTGCAGGGCAAACCCTACCCGCTGCTCGAAGCCGCGGACCTGCTGCGGAAAGTAAAGTTCGCGAAATTCAACGAGACGGTCGAGCTGGTCGTCAACATGGGCGTGGACCCCAAGCAGTCCGACCAGATGATCCGCGGCACGGTGGTGCTCCCTCACGGGCTCGGCAAGACCAAGCGCGTCCTGGTGATCGCCGGGGGCGATAAGGCGCACGAGGCGCGCGACGCGGGCGCGGACCTGGTGGGTGGCGAAGACATGGTGCAGAAAATCCTCGAGGGCTGGATTGATTTCGACGCGGTGATCGCCACTCCGGACATGATGCGCTCCGCCGGAAAGCTCGGCAAGGTGCTGGGGCCGCGCGGGCTCATGCCCAACCCCAAGACCGGCACGGTCACCTTCGAGGTGGCCCAGGCCGTCCGCGAGATCAAGGCCGGCAAAGTCGAATTCCGCCTCGATAAGACTGCCATCATCCATTCGCCCATCGGCAAGGCGGAGTTCGAGGCCCCCAAGATTGCCGAGAACGCGCAGGCGCTGCTCGCCGCCATCGTCAAGGCCAAGCCCGCCACCGCCAAGGGCAAATACATCAAGCGCGTCACGCTGACTTCCACCATGGGCCCGGGAATCCCGATTGACCTGGCCGAGGTGGAAGCCTCGACGGGCGCGGCAGTCTGAGGACGGAAAGAGCCATGAATCGCAAAGCGGATAGACAAAAGCGGGTCGAGGAGCTGCGCGCGGAGCTGGCCCAGGTCTCCACCGTGATCCTCAGCACCTTCCAGGGGATCAAGGTGGAGGAGGACACCCGGTTGCGCCGCGCCGTGGAAGCCGCCGGCGGCAGCTACCAGGTGGTGAAGAACACGCTGGCGGAACGCGCCGCGCAAGGTACGCCCGCCGAGCCGCTGCTCAAGTCACTGGCGGGCACCAATTCAATCGCCTGCACCTCGGCCGACCCGGTGGCGCTGGCCAAGGTGCTTACGAAGTTTGCCAAGGACGTTCCCGCGTATCAATTCCGTGCGGGGATCGTCGAAGGCCGCGTGGTTTCGGTCGTGGAGATCCAGCAGCTCGCCAGCCTGCCCTCGAAGGAGGAGCTGATCTCCAAGATCATGTTCCTGCTTCTGGCGCCGGCGCAGCGCCTGGCCAGCACCACGGCGGCAGTGGCTCGCAATCTGGCCGTGGTGGTGAACCAAGCGGTCAAGGAAAAAAAGTTCGCGGAATAATTCTTTGAGGAGGACGGGAAACAGTCATGTCTAGCAAAGTGGATACGCTGCTCGAACAGCTCAAGGGGCTAACGCTGCTGGAAGCCTCCGAGCTGGTGAAAAAGATGGAGGAGGCCTTCGGCGTTTCCGCCGCGGCCGCCGCCCCGGTCGTTGTGGCCGGCGGGGCGCCGGGAGCGGGGGCCGCGCCTGCGGCGGAGGAGAAGACGGAGTTCACCGTCGTTCTCACCGAAGTCGGCGCAAACAAAATCAACGTCATCAAGGCCGTCCGCGAGGTCACCAGCCTGGGGCTCAAGGAAGCCAAGGACCTGGTGGATGGCGCGCCGAAGACGGTCAAGGATGGCGTGAGCAAGGACGAAGCCGCCACCATCAAGAAGAAATTCGAAGACGTCGGCGCCAAAGTAGAAGTGAAGTAGGCCCGCCGGGCCGCACCTCCAGGATGGTGCGGCGCGCCAGGCCGCGTCCGGCTCTTCGAGAACCCGTTTTCGAACCCGCGCTCCGGCATTCCGGAGCAGAGTTTCGGGAGAAAGTTCTGCTGGCACGATTCTTTCTTGGAAATTCACCCTGGCGGCCGTGGTGTACGCGCACGGCCTGCGGCTGCCCGGGCGTTCCGTTCGCCGCGGCGAACGACTTGAGGTAAGACGACATGCAGAATGGACACCACCACAACCGGGAACGCCGCCGGCTGGATTTTTCGCGCATCCGCGCGACCATCCAGATCCCCAACCTGATCGAGGTCCAGAAGCGCTCCTACCAGCGCTTCCTGCAGATGGACCTGCTGCCGAGCGAGCGGGAGGACACCGGGCTGCAATCCGTGTTCAGCTCGGTGTTCCCCATCCAGGATTTCCGCGGGCTCTCGCAGCTCGACTTCGTGGACTACTCCATCGGCAACTGGGAGTGCAAGTGCGGACACCTGCGGGGCCTGCATCACCTGCGGGCCACCTGCCGCACCTGCGGCGCCTCCGTGGTCACCGACCCGTACAAGTCCGGCGACGTGATCTGCTCGAAGTGCGGCACCTTCAACCGCAACACGCCCACCTTCTGCAACAAGTGCGGCGACCCGGTGGCGCTGCAACTGAAATACGACGTGAGCGAATGCCAGGAGCGCGGCATGACCTACGCCGCCCCGCTCAAGGTGACCATCCGGCTCACCATCTATGAGAAAGACCCGGACACCGGCGCAAAGACCATCCGCGACATCAAGGAGCAGGAAGTCTTCTTCGGCGATATCCCGCTGATGACCGAAAACGGCACCTTCATCATCAACGGGACCGAGCGGGTCATCGTCAGCCAGCTTCACCGCTCCCCCGGCGTGTTCTTTGAGACCGCCAACAACCGCTCCTATTTCTTGGGAAAGATCATTCCCTACCGCGGCTCCTGGGTGGAGTTCGAATACGACACGAAAAACACGCTCTACGTCCGCATTGACCGCAAGCGCAAATTCCTCGGCACCATCTTCCTGCGCGCCCTGGGCATGAAGTCCAACGAGGAAATCCTCCGCAATTTCTACCAGGTGGATCGCATTTCCCTGCGCGACGGGAAATTCTACTGGAACCTTTCCGAAGGCCTGATTGACCGCAAGCTCTCCCACGAGATCAAGCACCCCAAGACGGACGAGACGCTGGTGGGCGCCAACCGGCGCATCACCGAACCGCTGTACAAGGAACTGGTGAAGGCCCGGGTGACCCAGGTACCCGCGGAACTGGCCGACCTGGAAGGCGCCCTCTCCGTGGCCGACATCGTGGACCGGCAGACCGGCGAAGTGCTGCTCGAGGCCAATAAGCCGTTCACCCCCGACCACTGGGCCAAGCTGGCGGAAGCCGGGCTGACCGAAGTGGACGTGTGCTTTCCGGAACGCGACGACGTGGGCACGGTCACCAGCCGCACTCTCGACCGCGACACCATCCACAGCTCGCGTGAAGCGCTCATCGAAATCTATCGCAAGCTGCGCCCTGGCGATCCGCCCACGCTGGATACCGCCACCGCGCTCTTCCAGAGCATGTTCTTCGACGCGCGCAAGTACGACTTCAGCAAGGTCGGCCGCCTGAAGTTCAACATCAAGCTGGGGCTCAACACCCCGCTCGACAAGCGCACCCTGGACACGCCCGACTTCATCGCCGCCATCAAATACCTGCTCAAGCTCCGCAAGAACGTCGGCACGGTGGACGATATCGACCACCTGGGCAACCGCCGCGTCCGCGCCGTGGGCGAGCTGCTGGAAAACCAGTTCCGCATCGGCCTGGTGCGCATGGAACGCGCCATCAAGGAAAAGATGTCCGTGTACCAGGAGATGTCCACGGCCATGCCGCACGACCTGGTGAACGCCAAGCCGGTCACCGCGGCCATCCGCGAGTTCTTCGGCAGTTCGCAGCTCAGCCAGTTCATGGACCAGACCAACCCGCTCAGCGAAATCACCCACAAGCGGCGTCTTTCGGCCCTCGGCCCGGGCGGCCTCTCCCGCGAGCGCGCCGGGTTCGAGGTGCGCGACGTCCATCCCACCCACTACGGGCGCATCTGCCCCATCGAGACTCCGGAAGGGCCGAACATCGGGCTGATCAGCTCGCTCTCCTGCTTCGCGCGCATCAACGAGTTCGGCTTCATCGAGTCGCCCTACCGCAAGGTGCGCAACGGCCGCGTGGTGGACTACGTTCAGGTGCTCAATGCCGGCGACAGCGAATTCAAGGCCGGCGACATCGTCGAGCGCGACAAGGTCGATGGAGTGAACGAGGAGTTGAAGCGCCGCAAGGTCACCGCGGAGGCCTACTGCTTCTATCTCTCTGCCTGGGAGGAGGACCGCTACGTCATCGCCCAGGCCAATGTCCCGCTGGACGCTCGCGGGCTGATCAACGCCGAACTGGTCAACTGCCGCCAGGCGGGCAACTTCGTGCTCAAGAGCCGCGAGGAAGTGGACTACATCGACGTTTCGCCCAAGCAGCTCGTCTCCGTGGCCGCCAGCCTCATCCCGTTCCTCGAGAACGATGACGCGAACCGCGCGCTCATGGGCTCGAACATGCAGCGCCAGGCCGTCCCCCTGATCCGCGGTGAATCGCCGCTGGTCGGCACGGGGATGGAGCGCGTCACCGCGCGCGACTCCGGCGCCGTGGTCATCTGCCGCCGCGAGGGCGTCGTGGACCAGGTGGACAGCGAGCGCATCATCGTGCGCGTCGAGTCCGACCATTCCGGCGTGCTCAGCCGCGAAGTCGGCTCGGACATCTACACGCTCACCAAGTTCAAGCGCTCCAACCAGAACACCTGCATCAGCCAGAAGCCGCTGGTGCGCGTCGGTGACCACGTGAAGCAGGGCCAGGTGCTCGCGGACGGGCCCTGCACGGACCGCGGCGAGCTGGCCCTGGGCCGCAACGTCCTGGTCGCCTTCCTTCCCTGGCGCGGTTACAACTTTGAAGACGCCATCCTGGTCAGCGAAAAGCTGGTCCGCGAGGACTACTACACTTCCATCCACATCGAAGAGCTCGAAATCGAAGCGCGGGACACCAAACTCGGGCCGGAAGAAGTGACCCGCGACATCCCCAACATCAGCGAAAGTTTTCTCCGCAACCTGGACGAGAGCGGCGTGATCCGCATCGGCGCCACCGTCAAGCCCGGCGACATCCTGGTGGGCAAGGTGACCCCGAAGGGCGAGACCACGCTCACTCCCGAGGAAAAGCTGCTGCGCGCCATTTTCGGCGAAAAGGCCGGTGACGTCCGCGACGCCTCTCTCTATTGCCCGCCGGGCATCGAGGGCACTGTGGTGGACGTCAAGATCTTCTGCCGCAAGGGCGCGGAGAAGGACGAACGGCACAAGGCCATCGAGGCCTCGCAGGAATCGCGGCTGGAGAAAAACCTCTCCGACGAAATCCGCATTCTCACCGACGAGCGGCTCAAGCGCCTTTCGGAGATCCTCTCCGGGCGCAAACTGGCCGCGGACCTGCACGACGAGAAAACCAACAAGCGCCTGCTCACCAAGGGCGTCACGCTCACGCGCGACATCATCGAAAAGGTCTCCACGCGCAACCTCAAGCGCCTGCGCCTGGACGAAAAGGACCCCCTGCTCATCGAGAAGATCGACGAAATCGAGGAGATGACCTCGCGGCAAATCGACGTGCTGCGCAAGATCACCGACGAGCGCATCGGCAAGCTCAAGAAGGGCGATGAGCTGCCCCCCGGTGTCATCAAGCTGGTCAAGGTCTACGTGGCCATGAAGCGCAAACTCTCCGTGGGCGACAAGATGGCCGGCCGCCACGGCAACAAGGGCGTAATTGCCCGCGTGGTCCCCGAAGAGGACATGCCCTACCTCCCGGACGGGACGCCCGTGGAGATCGTGCTCAATCCCCTCGGCGTGCCGTCGCGCATGAACGTCGGGCAGATCCTGGAAACGCATCTCGGCTGGGCCGCCCGCGAACTCGGCGGGCAGCTCGTCAAGCTGCTGGACGACGCCACGCGCGCCGAAGCGATCCGCAAGTGGTTCAAGGAAATCTTCGGCGACACCTCCGTGTGGAAATCGCTCTCCGAAATGGAGGACGAGGACCTGATCGACGTGGCGCGGAGCTGCCGCGACGGGATCCCCATGGCCACGCCCGTTTTCGACGGGGCCCGCGAGACGGAAATCCGCCACCTGCTGGTCGCCTCGGGGCTGCCTCCTTCCGGCAAGACCGACCTGTACGACGGGATGACCGGCGAAAAATTCGGCCAGCCCGTGACCGTGGGCTTCATTTACATGCTCAAACTTTCCCATCTCGTGGACGACAAGATTCACGCGCGCTCCATCGGGCCGTATTCGCTCATCACCCAGCAGCCGCTCGGTGGAAAGGCGCAGTTCGGCGGCCAGCGCTTCGGCGAAATGGAAGTGTGGGCGCTGGAGGCCTACGGCGCCGCCCACATACTGCAGGAATTGCTGACCTGTAAATCGGACGACGTCTACGGCCGGGCCAAGATTTACGAGGCCATTGTGAAAGGCGAGCCGGGGATTGATCCCGGCGTTCCGGAATCGTTTAACGTTCTGGTGCGCGAGCTGCAGTCGCTGTGCCTGGACGTCGAGCTCATGAAGCGTCAGAAGCCCGCGGAGAAAGCCGCGGACTGATCCGCGTCCCGGCATTTCGTCCCCAACTCTCGGGACGAAGCTTCGGGAGGCATGAGGTTCACCGGAGTTTGGCTGGAAGCCGCTCCCGGCAGAGGGCGGCAGGAGGAAGGCCTTGTATCGTAGCAGCCCGTATGACCGTGCAAGCCAGATTGCCGATTTCGACTCCATCCGGATCAGCCTGGCCAGTCCGGAAAAGATCCGGTCTTGGTCTCACGGCGAAGTGACCAAGCCGGAAACGATCAACTACCGCACCTTCAAGCCCGAGCGCGACGGCCTGTTCTGCGCCAAGATTTTCGGGCCGGTCACCGACTGGGAATGCCTGTGCGGAAAATACAAGCGCATGAAGCATCGCGGCGTCATCTGCGACAAGTGCGGCGTCGAGGTCACCCTCAGCAAGGTGCGCCGCGAGCGCCTGGGCCACATTGAGCTGGCCTCCTCCTGCTCGCACGTCTGGTTCTTCAAGGGTGTGCCCAGCCGCATCGGCTACCTGCTGGACATCAGCATGCGCGACCTCGAGCGCATCCTCTACTTCGAGGGCTTCGTCGTCGTGGATCCCGGCGAGGTCCCCGGCCTCAAGGAAAAGGAGCTGCTCACCGAAGACAAGTACCGCGAGCTCCAGAAGGATTACGCCGGCAAGTTCCGCGCCGGCATGGGTGCGGAAGCCATCAAGGAGCTGCTGCGCTCCACCGACATCGAAAAACTCGGGGAAGAGCTCCGCGAAAAGATGAAGACCGACGCCAGCCTCCAGAAGCGCATCAAGTACGCCAAGCGCCTCAAAGTGGTCCAGTCGTTCCGCAAGAGCGGCAACAAGCCCGAATGGATGATCCTGGACGTGATCCCCGTGCTCCCGCCCGAGTTGCGCCCGCTGGTGCCTCTGGATGGCGGGCGCTTTGCCACCTCCGACCTGAACGACCTGTACCGCCGCGTGATCAATCGCGACAACCGCCTGAAAAAGCTGATGGAACTGCACGCCCCGGACGTCATCGTGCGCAACGAGAAGCGCATGCTCCAGGAAGCCGTGGACGCGCTGTTCGACAACGGCCGCCGCGGCCGCGTGCTCCGCGGGGCTAACAACCGCCCGCTCAAATCCCTTTCCGACGCGCTCAAGGGCAAGCAGGGACGCTTCCGCCAGAACTTGCTGGGCAAACGCGTGGACTATTCCGGGCGTTCGGTCATCGTCGTCGGTCCGGAGTTGCGCCTGCACCAGTGCGGACTGCCGAAGAAAATGGCGCTTGAGCTCTTCAAGCCGTTTATCTACCACAAGCTCGAAGCCGGCGGCCACTGCACCACCATCAAGCAGGCCAAGGAGATGGTCGAGCAGCAGGACGCCATCGTGTGGGACATCCTGGAGGACGTGATCCGCGAGCATCCCGTGCTCCTCAACCGCGCCCCCACCCTGCACCGCCTGGGCATCCAGGCCTTCGAGCCCGTGCTCGTGGAGGGCAAGGCCATCCGCATCCACCCGCTCGTCTGCACCGCGTTCAACGCGGACTTCGACGGCGACCAGATGGCCGTGCACATCCCGCTTTCTCCCGAATCGCAGATTGAAGCCTCGGTGCTGATGCTCAGCGCGCGCAACATTCTGTCGCCGGCCAACGGCCTGCCTCTCGCTGTCCCCACGCAGGACATGGTTCTGGGCATCTACTATCTGACCAAGGAACGCCCCGGCTCCAAGGGCGAAGGCCGTGCCTTCGGCTGCACGGAAGAAGTAGTGCTGGCGCTGGAGGCCGGCGAGGTCGAGCTGCTCACTCCCATCCGCCTGCGCTATACGGGCGAGGTGATTGACCTGGGCGCCGCCTTCGACGACCAGGACATCCCCCACGCGCAATCCATCACCCTCACTCGCCAGTTCGTCAACACCACCGTCGGCCGCGTGATCTTCAACGACCACCTGCCCAAGAGCATGCCGTTCATCAACGGCCTGCTCAAGAAGAAGGGCCTGCAGCTCCTGGTGCAGTACGCCAACCTGCGCTTCGGCCAGGCGCTCACCGTGCGCATGCTCGACGAGCTCAAAGAGCTGGGCTTCCTCTACGCCACAAAAGCCGGCATTTCCATCGGCATCGACGACATGGTCATTCCGCCGGAAAAGGAAAAGCTGGTGGGCGAGGCCGAGCGCGACGTCGTGAGCGTCCAGAAGCAGTACCTCGACGGCGCCATCACCAACGGCGAACGCTACAACAAGGTCATCGCCATCTGGAGCGACGTCACCGAAAAGGTCGCCGAAAAAATGTTCAAGGTGCTCGAGGAGGCCGACAAGCAGGGCGTCATCAACCCCATCTACGTCATGGCCGACTCCGGAGCCCGCGGCTCCAAGCAGCAGATCCGCCAGCTTTCCGGCATGCGCGGCCTCATGGCCAAGCCCTCCGGAGAAGTCATCGAGACGCCCATTACCTCGAATTTCCGCGAAGGCCTCACCGTGCTCCAGTACTTCATCTCCACCCACGGCGCGCGCAAGGGCCTGGCGGACACCGCGCTCAAGACCGCCGACTCCGGCTACCTCACCCGCCGCCTCGTCGACGTGGCCCAGGACGTCATCATCAGCGAACTGGACTGCGGCACCTCCGAAGGAATCTTTGTCGAGCCCATCCTCGAGGCCGGCGTGGAAGTCGAACCGCTCCGCGACCGCGTCGTCGGCCGCGTCTCGCTCGAACGCCTCAAGGACTACGAAGGCAACGTGGTCTGCGAAATCAACCAGGACATCAGCGAAGAGCTGGCCAGCACGATTCAGTCTGCGGGCATCGAGCGGGTGAAAATCCGCTCCGTGCTCACCTGCGAATCCCGCCGCGGCGTGTGCGCGCGCTGCTACGGGCGCAACCTAGCCACCGGACGCATGGTGGAAATGGGCGAGGCCGTGGGCGTCATCGGCGCCCAGTCCATCGGCGAGCCCGGCACGCAGCTCACCATGCGCACCTTCCACATCGGTGGCACCGCCACGCGCGTCACCGAGCAGTCCAAGGTCGAGGTAAAGAGTTCCGGCTTCGTCAAGTTCATTGACCTGAAGACGGTCGAGGGCCGCGACGGCGGCCTCATCTCCATGAACCGCTCCGGCCTCATCGCCGTGGTGGACGATAAGGGCCGCGAAAAGGAGCGCCATCACGTCGTGTACGGCGCGCACCTCAAGGTCACCGAGGGCAAGCCCGTCACCGTCGGGCAGGTGGTCTGCGAATGGGATCCCTACACCTTCTCGATTCTCACCGAGGTCGGCGGGTCCATCCAGTTCAAGGACCTGCAGCCCGGCGTGACCATCGAAGAGCAGGTGGACGAGGTCACCGGCCTTTCGCAGCTCGTCGTCACCTTGCCCCCGGGCGATGAAAAGCACCAGCCCACCGTGCTCGTCCGCGACTCCGCGGGCCGCGCGCGCAAAAAGTACCTGATGCCCACCCGCGCTCACCTGATGATCGCCGATGGCGACGACGTCCATCCCGGCGACGTGCTCGCCAAAATCCCGCGCGAGACCACCAAGACGAAAGACATCACTGGCGGCCTCCCCCGCGTGGTCGAGCTGTTCGAGACGCGCAAGCCCCGCGACCCCGCTGTCATCAGCGAAATCGACGGCATCGTGAAATACGGCGAAGTCACCAAGGGACAGCGCAAGATCGCCGTCGAGAGCGAGGACGGCCGCACCGTCAAGGAGTACCTGATCCCCCGCGGCGTCCACATCAACGTGCAGGAAGGCGAGCACATCCGCGCCGGCGAGCCGCTCATCGACGGCCCGCTCAACCCCCACGACCTGCTCGCCGTCCTCGGCGAAAAATTCACCCAGGCCTACCTGGTCACCTCCATCCAGGAGGTCTATCGCCTCCAGGGCGTCAACATCAACGACAAGCACATCGAGACCATCACTCGCCAGATGATGCGCTGGGTCAAGGTTGAGGACGTGGGCGACACCGCCTTCCTGCTCGACGAGCAGGTGGACAAGTTCCGCTTCCGCGAGGAGAACGACCGCATCCTCTCCGAAGGCGGCAGGCCGGCCACCGGGCGGCCCATGCTGCTCGGCATCACCAAGGCCTCCCTCTCCACCGACTCGTTCATCTCCGCCGCCAGCTTCCAGGAGACCACGCGCGTGCTCACCGAAGCCGCCATCTCCGGCAAGGTGGACTATCTCCGCGGCCTCAAGGAAAACGTCATCATGGGCCGCCTGATCCCGGCCGGCACGGGGCTGGACTTCTATCGCAACGTCCATCTCCTCACCGAAGTGCCCGAGCCTCTCCCCGAACCCGAGGAAGTGCCGCTCTCGCCCGAGGAGGCCGCCGCCCTCGAATACCTCCGCAAAGACACCGCGGCGCCCGCCGAGGGATAGGAACCTTGGTAGCGCCGGCTTGTCCTGAGTGGAGCCGAGGGGCGTCCCGTCGGCCCGCCGGCGCAGTTGTCGCGACGGTCCCGAAGGCCGCCGGGGGTAGAACGCAGCTCGAAAAGCAGCCAGACTGTCATCCCCACGCCGCTCCTGCGGGGAGGGATCTGCTTTTGCTCGGAGGCTGATTCGCCTCCTTTCCGTCCGCCCAGCGGATCGGCATTTTACCTCGTCGTTCCCAAGAGGTTCCTGACTACGGATGCCAGTTGCCCAGCCAGCCGGCCCGTCTTCGCAGCCGATTCAAGCTGCCGGTAGATGTCCTGGACGTCGCCCTGCTTGCGGACGCCCACGGCGCACACCACGACGACGTTTTGTTGCGGATAGATGCGGTACACGATGCGGTGATTTCTGAACTGGTGCTTCCAATAGCCCGCGAGCGGGCCGCGCAGTGGCAGGCCATACCCTTCCGGGTCAACGGCCAGCTTTTTCTCCAGGACCTTTCGAATCTGTTTCCGCACGCTTCCGTCGAGAGCTTGGATATCCGCCGCGGCGTCGGGCGTGTAGCGGAGCTCAAAGGAAGGTTTGGGGCGCGGCTCTTCCGGCGATGGAACTGAGGGTGGAGGCTGTTTTCGCCCCTGGCTCATTTGTCAAAAACGTCTGCGGTGGTAAGCAGCCGGCCGGCCGCAAGGTCCTTATCAATCGTCCTCGACAAACTGAGCAAGCGATCCGTGAGTTCGCGATCGGCCAGAATCTCCAGAGTGGCCAGAATGGCCTCGCGCTCTTCGACAAGAGCGTCCAAGAATTCCTTGTCCACCAGGTACTTGGGGGCTTGGCGGCGGTTCTCCACCAGTAACACGCGGTTCGCTCTCGCTTGTCTCAGGTACGCCCTAAGCTTGTGCCGCAGGTCGGTGGCCGTGACCCTCTTCACGTCAATGGAAGCTCCAGCCATGGCGGCCCTCGTGGTGTACGGTTCGCAGTGTCAAATGTACATGTGAGAAGCAGCGCTGTCAAAGGTGGAGGGCAGCTCTCCTCCGGGCTCGTCCGGACGTGCCGGGAACTCAGCTTTTCCCCGCCGAGCCTCGAATTTCGAGCTTCGTGTTTCGCCTTCTCCCTCCCAAACTGCGTCCTGATAACAAACTTATGTTAACTGGATTGGCCGTCCAAAATTCCGCACAAAACCGCATTTTCGCCTTTTTTTTCGAATACGTGATTTTTCGCTTGATGTTCACCCTGACGAAGCAAGCGCGCCCTTCCCGGTTTCCGCTGTCTTTTCAATTTCAAGTAGCGTAGAAATAGCTCGCACATTTCCAGCACGCTATAATCGTCTCTCGATTCATGCCCGTACTCCCCGGAACACGTTTAGGACCCTACGAGATCCTGGCGCCGCTCGGCGCTGGTGGCATGGGTGAGGTGTACCGTGCTCGTGACACGCGCCTCGGACGTGAGGTCGCCATCAAGGCGCTGCCGGTTGGTTTTGCCGGCGCTGCCGACCGCCTGGCGCGCTTCGAACGCGAAGCACAAATCCTCGCCTTGCTGAACCACCCCAACATCGCAGCCATCCACGGGCTCGAAGAACACAACAACGCCCGTTACCTGGTGCTGGAATATGTGCCCGGCGAGACGCTGGCCGAGCGAATCCAGCGCGGCCCGTTGAGCGTCGAGGAGAGTCTGGAAGTGGCAAGGCAGATTGCCGCAGCGCTTGAAGCCGCGCACGAGAAGGGCGTCGTACACCGCGACTTGAAACCGGCGAACATTAAGATCACGCCGGATGGCAGAGTGAAGGTCCTGGACTTTGGCCTGGCGAAAGAGACGCCGGTGGCGGACTCGGCCTTCCAGGACGCCGCGAACTCGCCCACGCTGGCGGTGGACTCGCCTGCTTACACCCGCGCCGGAGTCATCTTGGGCACCGCCGCGTACATGTCCCCGGAGCAAGCGCGCGGCAAGCCGGTGGATAAGCGTGCGGACATCTGGGCATTCGGCTGTGTCCTTTACGAATGTCTCACCGGAAAGATGGCGTTCGGCGGAGAGACCGTCACCGATACACTGGCCGCCGTCATCAAAGCCGAAACGGATTGGCGCGCCCTGCCGGATGCCGCGGGCCCCCGAGTGCGCGAGTTGTTGCGCCGCTGCCTTCAGAAAGATCCCGCCTTGCGGCTGCGGGATATCGGCGATGGCCGGATTCTCATCGCCGAGGCGCTGTCCGGGGACGCAGAAGTCGCCACGCCGGCAGCCTCGCGGCGGGTGCGCTGGCGGTGGCCCATCCTGGCGGGCGCGTGTTTCGTCGCGCTGGTGTTGGGGCTCGGTGCAGGTCTGTGGTGGCGTGGCCGGGCCCATCCTGGCGGAAGCTGGACCGCCGCCTTCCTGGGCGGGCCCGAGCTCTCCACGATCCCGCGGCCATCGCCCGACGGCCACCTGCTGGCTTTTGTGGCCAAAGACAGCGATGGCGTGATGCAGGTCTGGGTGATGAACCCTGAGTCGGGCAACCGCGTCATGCTCACGCACCGCCGCGACCTCGGCTTCGTCGGCACGTGCTCGTGGTCGCCGGATGGCAGCCGTATTTTCTACGACCGTTATTACGATCAGCTCAAAGGTGTCTTCAGCGTCCCGGCGCTGGGCGGCGAGGAACAAATGATCCTGGAAACCGGCGGCGCACCGGAAGCTCTTCCCGATGGCAGCCTGCTCGTGAGCCAGATCAACCCGCAACACCAGCAGCAGCTCTTTCGCTACTGGCCGGACAGCGGGAAATCCCAGGCGCTCCCTGTGATTGTGCCGAACGGCGTTCTGTATGGGTGGGCCACCATCCGCGCCTTTTCCGATGGCCGCCGCGCGCTCGTGGCGGGCATGGCTATGGGAGAGTCGGCCGACGCAGGAATGCGCCTCTACGTCGTGGACCTCGATTCCGGAAAGCTGCGCGCGCTGGACGCCGATTTTGGTGATCTCCTCGCCGGCGGCGGCGTGCCCGCCGCGGAGGTCGTGCGCGACGGGAAATCAGCCATCTTCAGCAGCACCGAGGGCCCTCTCACTCGGGTTTGGAGCATACCCATCGACGGCCACGCGCACGCCCGGCCGCTGTTTAATCTCACTGGCTACCTGGATTCGCTCGCCATGGGGCCCGATGGCAGCCTCTATCTCGACCAAAACGAGCGCCCCATGGAGATCGTACGTTTCACCCCGCAGGGTGGCCGTGTGGAGCTCGTAGCCGCCGTGCAGAAGCCTGTGGGAGACTACTTCGCGGCGCTCCCCGACGGCCGTGCGGTGTGGGCCGAATATGCGGCAGGGCACAGTCGTCTCATGATCGCCGCCGCGGGCAAGGAGCCCGCTTCCTTTCTCAATACCACCGAGGAGATCTCAGGTCCCCTGACCGCGGCTGGCCCCGGCGCCGTCGCATTCCTCATCGGGGCGGAGCCGCACCGCGCGATCGGCGTGGCCTCGCTCACCAACGGCCGGATTGTCAGCCGCATTCCTTTCGATAAAGGCCGCATCGAGCAAATGGCTGCCTCGCCGGACGGCAAAACGCTCTACTGCGCGGCTGCCGGGAGTATTTGGGAGGTGACCGCGGGCGGCGAAGTGCGCCGGCAGCACGCCGGCAACTTTGTGACCGTGGAGCCGGGAGGCCAGAGCCTGCTCGTCGAAGTCAGGGAGCCTCCCAACACGCGGCTCGTTCGCATTCCCCTGGGCGGCGGGCCCGACCAGGAGATTCGTGTCCCCGGCCCGCTGCAATTTGCCTACGCGATCGATAACGACGGTGTCCGCAACGGGCGCCTGCTGGCGCCGGAGAGCTCGCCCTACTGGTATTGGCCGCCCGCCATTTTCGATCTCACCACGGGGAAATCTAGAACCATTCCGCTCGAATACGTCAGCGACTTCCACCATATGTCCTGGACGCCCGATGGCAAGGTGATCGCCTGCGCACTGGCCTGGCGCTCCACCATGTGGAAGTTCACGCGCGAGTCGCGCTGACGCTCGCACGGCGCACAACTGGGCCGCAGGAGATCCTTCCATTTCGTACCGCCGGCTTCCAGCCGGCGTCTCTTCTCCGCTGCCGAGGATTCAAGATACATTAGGGGTGTGAGGACGCTGAGCGTTTGTCCAGTTGAGGAAATCGCAGCACCCCTCGACGAGGTTTGGTCCTTGCTCGTCGATCCGGGTAAGCTCGATCTTTGGTGGGATGCGAAGTTGCAGCGCGTGCGCCCTGCGGGCACGATGGTGCCGGGCCAGCTTATCGATGCGGCTCCTCACGGCTTCAAGAAATTCCACATCGGAATGGCTGTAAAGGAAGTCAATCACGCTCAGCATCGGCTCAGCTTGGTTGCATCTTTGCCCTTGGGCATCGCGGACCATGTCACGATTTCGTGCATGTCGCTCGGTGAAAACCGCTGTCGCGTTAGCTTCGGTTGAAATTTTGAGTTCTCTTCAGGCTTGAAGGGCTGGCTAATTGAGAAGCTCGGTGCGGGGGCGATCCGACGCGGTCCGGGTGAGTCCTTGGCACGCCTGAAGCGTGCGGCGGAATCCAGGGCGATTCGAAGCTGATTGTCACTTGAGGTGCCGAGCTGGCGCCTCAAGATGAAGTCACAAGCTGTGACCTCAAGTTCGCTTCTAGCGCTTCCTTTGAGGTCACAAAATGCAGCCACCTCAAATGCCAAGGCCCAATCTCTTCAGGTTCACTGTGGTTGCAAAGGGACCGGGCCGTTTCGGTTTCTGGCCAGGTCTGAACAATCGATATCTCCACTTCACCTCTTCTGGCTGGCCGTCGCTCTCTTGATGAGCGGCCCGGCTGTCTTCGCGTCCGCTTCCGTCTCGAACCCGAGTACGGCCGAGAACCTTCGCCCGATCGCCTGAGCCACAAAGAAAGTCATGTTGATCCCCGCGCCTGCGATGGCCCGGGCGATGGCGAACCCGAGACCCGGCTTGTCGTCCCCTTCCACCAGCAGGGTCGGAATCGAAGACGCCGACAGCCCAGCTTCAGCGGCCGCGGCCGTGATCTTCTTGCCTGCGATGGGATAAAGCTCAATGGCGGCCTTTGTTCCGCCGCCCTCATAGCGATATCCCATCAGCACCTGCAACTTTGCACCGGCTTTTGAAACCGGCTCAAGCGTATGCGCGAGCGTCCCAACCTGGTTCTCAATCTCTTTCCGCCAGAGCGAAATGTTTCTCACCGTGACTGGCATGGCAGCGCCTCCTGTGAAGTCTCATCGAGACCGGATGAAGTGAATACTACGCCCACCTGCGCTTTTGCCCAATCTCCATGGCCCGCCAGACGTGGGCCTGCCCGCCGCAGGCGGGTCCCGGTCTCTGTGTCTGGAATCCTCATTCCATCCAGAATTACCCACCGGTCATCGAAGCCCGCTGCGCGGCGGAGATCCCGATTCCATCGGGACCAGTCACCGTCCTTAACCTCCCATGCCGGATAGAAACTTTCGCGCGCGGCGGGCGTTGCGCTACCGCCTAGCGCTTCCCTAGAATCGGGACACCACAGGCCCTGAATGTCGGCCCCTCCTTCCAATCCGGCGGATCGCCGCTCCTCTTCTGCCACGGCTAGCGCCGGCGGACGCGCCCAGCCTCCTCCTTCCCGCGAACTCATCGCGGCGCAGGAACGGCGCGAGCAGGAGCTGTGGCGGTGGTGTTTGCTGCTGCTCGTGCTGCTGGCCGTGGCGCTGGGCGCGGAGTTTGCCCAGCACCTGGAAGACTTGAACATTCACATCGCCGCGCTGCCCGTGGCCGTCGTCGGGATGATCACCTTGCTGGCGGTGCTCGTGTGGCGGCGGAGGTCGCGCGTGGTGAGCGCGCGCCGCGAACTCGTGGAGGCCCAGACGCAGCAGCTCGCCACGGCCGCTGGCCTGCCCACGGCGCGGGAATTCGAGCGCCTCTACTACGTCATTCAGCGCTCCCAGCAAGGCTACCGCGACCTGATTGACAGCTTTGACGACCCCGTGCTGGCCCTCTCGCTCGACGGCGAAATCCTGGCCGCCAACCGCCGCGTGGTGGAGATTTTCGGCCGGGATTTCACGCAGGTGATTGGCCGCCGCATTGATGAATTCCTGAGCGAGCCATCCCTCTCGGACGCGACCGCGGCCCTGCCCCGTTTTGAGGAGCGGCGGCACTGGTTCGGCGTGTTGCGGGCGCGGCTGAAGCCTTCGGGCGAATTGCGGTTCTACGACTGCGTGCTGCACGCCGTGGTGCGCGACGGCCGCACCGCGGGCGTGAGCTGCCTGGCGCGCGACGTCACTCAGGAGCGTCAAAACGAGGCGCGTTTCTCCGAACTCTTCAATTCCCTCCAGGAGGGCGTGTATTTCACCACGCCGCAGGGTGAAATCCTCGACGCCAACCCCGCGCTCGTGCGCATGCTCGGCTACTCCTCCCGCGAAGACTTGATGGCCACGAACGCAGGGGAGCTGTTCCTGGATCCAAAACAGCGCGCGGCGGAGTCCGCGGCCCTGGAGGAGCAGGGACGGCTGGTGGCGCGGGAAATCGTGCTGCGGAGGAAAGACGGAACACCCGTCACCTGCCTGGATACGAGCACGCTCGTGCGCGACGCCGCCGGCCAGCCCGTCCGCTACCAGGGAATCCTGGTGGATGTCTCCGCGCGGCGGGAGATGGAGCGCTCGCTCCACGAACAGCAGGAATTTGCGCGGCGGCTGATCGAGAGTTTCCCCGACCTGATCGTGGTGCTGGACCGCGAGGGGAAATTCACGTTCGTCAGCAACCGCGTCCGCGAGATGCTCGGCCTCAACCCCTCCGACTTGCTGGGCGTGCGTTCCGGCCTGCGGGCGCATCCCGAGGATCGCGCGCACGTGGAAGCGCTGGTCCAGGAAATCCTGAGCGGCACAAAGACGAACGACACCTTGGAATACCGTTCGCAGCACCGTGACGGCACCTGGCGCATGCTGCGCGCCACCGTGGCGCCGATCGCGGATCCGGACGACGGCAGCATCACCGGAATGATCGCTTCCTTGCGCGACGTCACGGAGCTCAACCGCCTGGAGCAGCAGGTGATGCAGAGCGAAAAACTTGCGGCCATGGGACAGATGATGGCGGGCGTGGCCCACGAGCTGAATAACCCGCTGACCGCCATTCTGGCCGTCAGCGACATGCTCCGCGAGCATTCCGAAGATCCCAGCCATCGCCGGCAGCTCGAGCTGATGCACCAGCAGGCTCGCCGCGCCGCGGACATCGTGCAGGACCTGCTTTCCTTTGCCCGGCCGCCCGCGCCGCGCAAGGGCCGCGTGCAACTGGCGGAAGTGCTGCGCCGCGCCCTCCACCTGCACGAATATTCGCTGCGGCGGAACAACGTGGCCGTGGACTTCCTTCCCGAAAAAGGTATTCCCGACGTGCTCGGAGACTCGAATCAGCTCATCCAGGTGTTCCTGAACCTGGTGGTGAATTCGGAGCAGGCCATCCGCGAGGTGCGCGAGGGCGGCACCATCCGCGTGCGCATGGGGCGCGGGGCGGCGGGAAACTCGAACGTATGGGCTTCCATCCAGGACGATGGGCCGGGCGTCCCCGCGGATATCCTGGAAAAAATCTTCGATCCCTTCTTCACCACCAAACGCCCCGGCCGCGGCACGGGACTCGGGCTGAGCATCTCCCTGGCCATCGTGCGCGAGCACGGGGGCGACATCCAGGTGCAAGCGGCGCCGGGGGGAGGAAGCGTGTTCCTGGTCACGCTGCCTGCGGTCCGCGCCGGCGACGGCGAAGAAAGCGCCGCTCCTGCTGTGTGAATCCGTGGGAGCCGCGCGATTCGATCAGCGGGTGATTGCTCACGGCCGAAATCAGTTTTTCGCCCGCGGGGCGCCGGCCGCGTTCACGCCGAAATCCCACACGTTCAGGTCCATGCCCTTTTCCGGCACGACCTCGATGAAGGCGTACTCTCCGGGCTCAAGCTTCTGTTCGATGGTGTAGCGGTAGGTGCCGCGGGCCACCAACCAGCGCTCCAGCTTCATCTGGTTTTCCTTTGCGCGGGAAGCTCCGGCGATGTCCGTGCTGATTTCGCTGATGAGGCGGGAATTTCCTTGCACGCGGGCGCGAACCAGCGTCACGGCGGGCTCGCGCTGGTCTGCCGTGCGGAAATAGAACTCAGGTTGCGAATCGCTGACCCGCAGCTTGGCGTGCGCTCCCTTCATCTCTACGTTATGTTTCGTGGGCACGACGGGAATGGGTGTGATGATCTGGACAAAGAGGCGTTTCTTGTTGAAATGGGAATCCGCCAGGTCCCGCTGGAGAGAGGCCACCGCCCCGTTGGCGACGACGTAAAATCCCGGATCGTCCGGCAGGTAGACGCCCGGCGCGGCCTCGATGCTCGTATCCACGTCGAGCGAGGCGGCGCGCTCGTGCTGGGCGATGTCCTTCAGTTTTTCATCAATTTGCTTCTTCCGCCCTGCGTCCTCGGCTTCGCCTTTGTGGGTGGCGTCCCAATCCACGAGTTGCTCGGGAATTTCCTCCCATTCCGACCGCTCCACGCTCCAATAGCGCACGCGTGCGCCCTCGATTTTGTATTCGCGGACGAGCAGGAAGTTGCCGTCCTTCAGGAAAATCCGCGTTCCCGGGGGCAGCGGGACGGGAACGGCCGCGCTCGTTTGCGGCGCGAGAGCCGGCGCGGTCTTCTCCTGCGCGGGCGTTTGCGGAGGAGGAGGCGCGACCTGCTGCACGAGCACGAGCGACGCCGGCGCGAGCAGGAGCGGCGCAGCGAGGCAGCGAAGAATCGGGCGCGCGATCATTTTAGAGCGGTTCCAAAAATCTTCGATCCCCTGACCGGCTATCTGGAGGATGCGGGTTGCCTCCGGCGGGTTTTCCAAGCAATGCGCGGCATCAGACTTCAATCTGGACGCCCCGCCAGAAGGCCACGTGATCTTTGATCTGCTTTGCGGCGTCGTTGGGTGCGGGATAGTACCAGGCGGCATCCGCATTGCGTTCGCCGTTCACTTCCACATGGTAGTAGCTCGCGGTGCCTTTCCAGGGGCACTGCGAGGTGGTGGTGCTGGGCTTCAGAAATTCCCGGTGAAGCGATTGCGGCGGGAAGTAGTGATTTCCCTCCAGGAGCACGGTTTGGCCGCTCTCCGCAACCACTACCCCTTTCCAGACTGCTTTTGCCATGGCGAGGACCCTCCCGTCGAATCCGTTCGCTTTCAGACGGCGCTAAAAAGGCTTTGGGCAAAGGGCCATTCCGCATCCACCCACTGCGCTTCGCAGCAGTAACCGGTGCGCTCGCCCATTTGCGAGACTTCGACGCGGTCGTATTTGTGGCTGCTTTCCGTCCAGATGGTTTCGCCAGAGCGGAAGCTGACTTCCAGCGACGCTCGCGGGACGCGCACGGTCTGATCCGCGGTGGAGCGCAGGTGCATTTCAATGCGGCGTTCGGCCGCGTTGAAACCGATGAAGTGCTCGAAGCGAGTCAAATCAAAATCGGCCCCGAGTTCGCGGTTGATGCGCGCGAGCAAATTCAAATTGAACGCCGCGGACACTCCCGCCGGGTCATCGTAGGCCAGCCGCAAGCGCTGCTCTGACTGTTCGAGATCCGTGCCCAGGAGCAGCGCGTCGCCCGGGACGAGAACGCGGCGCACCTCGCGCAGAAACTGCTCGCCCGCCGGCCGGTCGAAATTCCCAATCGTGCTCCCGAGGAAGAGCACCAGGAGGTGCACGCCGGGCTCGCGGCGCGCGGCGACTTCCAGCAGGCCGTCGAGATACGCGCGTTCGAATCCCACGATGCTGACGGACTCGATCCGCCCCAGGTCCAGTTCGCAGCGGTGCAAAGCGGCGCGCGAAATATCAATGGGGTAGTAATTCACGTTCTGCCTGTTCGAGAGGGCCTCGAGGATCCAGCGCGTCTTCCAGGCCGTGCCGCTGCCCAGCTCGGCAACCACCACCGGCGCGGGCAACCGGCTGACGATCTCCGCGGCGTTCCGCTCCAGCAGCCGGCCGCCGGCACGGCTCAGGCCGTATTCGGGGAGCAGGCAGATCACATCAAAGAGGGCGGAGCCGATTTCGTCGTAGAGATATTTGGAATACAGCTCTTTCTGGCCCGGCTTCGTTAGGCCCGCGCAGACGTCGGCGGCGAAGTCGGCCAGCGCCGCTTCCGTGATGCGTTCCGTGAACATCCGTGCGGCAGTGCTCATGGCTCAATCCTCCACGCAACGGAAAGTCGCGTACCCGTAGGGATAGCGGGGCTGGAACCAGTTGCGGAACGGGCGGCGCAGCAGGCATTCCGCGGTGCGCGCCGATCCGCCCTTCATCACGAAATGGCGCCCGTCGAAGAAATCCGCGGAATAGCCGGGATAGAAAGGAAAAGGCTGGAACCCGGGGAAAGGAGCCAACGGAGTGGAGGTCCACTCCCAGCCGTTGCCGAGAAGGTCCTGGACGCCGAAGGCGCTCGCGCCGGCGGGATGAGCCGCGACCGGCTGGGGGTCCCAGGCCGCAAAATCAAAATTCCCGCGCGTGGGGTCCGGCGGGACGTCTCCCCACGGGTAGATTCGCTCGCCACCGTCCGGCGTTCCGTAGGCCGCGCGGTGCCACTGCGCCTCCGTGGGAAGCGAGCGTCCGGCCCATCGGGCGTAGGCGGCAGCCTCCGCATGGCTCACGTAGACGGGCCAGTCGAGGGGCAGCGGGACGCGCTCGAACATGCCGCGGCAGAACCACTCCTCGCCGGCCAGCTCCCAGAAAACGGGATGGGCCAGCCCGCGCGACTCTTTCCAGCTCCAATCGTCCGCGTTCCACCCTGCGGCGTCGCGATAGCCGCCGGCGCGGACGAATTCGAGGAATTCGGCGTTGGTCACCGGAAGAACGCCGATGCGGAATTCGGGCACCTCCACGACGCTGGTTTCAAATTCGTTGTCCCAGCCGAAGGGGAAGGGCTGGCCGCTGGCAGCGGGCGCCGCGCCGTGGCCATTGCGGCGCGGCTGTCCGAGAGTCGCTGTTCCGCGCGGAATCGTTACGAGGCTCGGTTGCTGCGGAGGGGCGGAAGGGGAGGACGAAGCGGAGCGCCGGCGCTTTTTCTCGTAGGGCAGCCGCTGGAGCAGATAGGCCAGCGTTTCCGCGTGCATCAGACGGTGCTCGATGGCCACGTGCAGAAGAGTGCCGTCGGCCACCAGAGGCGGAAGGGCTTTCATTCCCTCCAGGGCGTGGATTTCGTCGTCCAGGCGCCGGCGCGTGGTGCGGTTGTAGTCGCGGATTTGCGTCTCACGCGGCCAGTCGCCGGGCTGGTCGGTGGGAAGATCGCCCTGCGTCGGGTCGATGCCGAAGGCAAACAATTTGTCGAATGCGGCGTTGTGCGATTCGATGTCGAATTCACTCCTGCCGAGCAGGTTCCAGTCAAATGTTTCCAGGTGGCCCAGGTAGAAAACCAGCCGGTGGCGCTCGGCGATGGGACGCTCGTAAAGCGCCTCGGGAGCCAGCAGCGCGAAGAGCGTATCCGTTTCCTTGCGCGCCTCCTGCAAGCGCCGCAGAAGCGGCTGAAGGGTCTCCGGTTCCATCGTGCGAGAGGACAAGGGTTCACCTGGGGGGATTCGTGGTTATTCTACCACCGGGGCCGGGGGGCGAGAAACGAAACTCGATCCCGCCAAAGCGGGACAAAAAACGAAAATCGGCAGTAGAAGGGCACGGTTACGGCCGTGCCGAAAAGTGGCTGTAGTTCAGGGGCTTCCGCGCCGTTTGCGTCCCGCGTTTTTCGGCGGGAAGCGCCTGAGGTCGGCCAGCCGCCCCCTGCATTAATGGGACTGATTCGAGCGGGAGGAAATCCCGACGCGGGAGCCGGGACCCGCCTGCGGCGGGCGCTCCGGCCTTTGCTGGGGCTCCGACTGTCTGGGGTGGGCTCCCAGGCGACGCGCTAGATCGGGTTGTGCCCCCGGGGCAACAGGGTTCTAAGCGACGCAATTTTCGTCCTCGTGGGTAGGGGCTTGCCCTCCGCATCGAGGACTCCCTCAGGCTTAGCGCCCTTCTTGGCCGGGTCGGAATCTCCCAGGTCGGAGCCGGAAAGGAGCGGACAGCCGCCCTCTGAGCACATCAGGAGGGGCGAGCGGAGGCCAAGACGTCGTATGATCAGGTGCGTGGAGTGCGGGTGCAGATCACTGTCTAGCCCCGGTGGTGACGCTGGCGACCGTCTTCAGCGCGCCGTTCACGGCAGAGACAAGAGGTGAACAAGTTGAAAGAGCGCGCAGATGAGCGAGGTGGCGACACAGGTGGTTAAGTAAGTCCGCAAGCTCGGCCATTTCAAGAAAAGCCGCGGATAAAAGATCAAAACTCCGAATACAATCAGAGCTGCCACCGCGGGAAATGCAAGGAGCATGAGGGGTACCTGAAGTCCGAAGTAGAAGAGGTACAGGCTCGCTAGGCCCCCGGCAAATGCCAACAAGCGCATTCGGTGCGGTCTTCCAGGGGCATCTTTGACCATCGTTTTGATGGCGCTAAGGTAGATCGCCGCGGACGTAATCCCCAACCCTTCAGGCCACCACCATATTGGAGTTCTGAGGCCATAGAAATATATCTCCACGATTTCCCTCTTACTTTTGCGCGCATTTCGAGAAACTGCCCATAGGTCGGCTATTGTTGCCTGGCAAGTACGAATCGGGACCGGTCTCCCGACCGGCGGGTGGCCCTGGCTTTGGTCTCCTCTTTTTATTCTTGACCCCAATCCACGGCGAGAGGATACCACCTCCATAGCTCACCGAGGAGTGATCTCGCGAGCGGCACTCGCCGATCCAATTGGTCTCTTTTGAGGACCGTGCTACAGTCCGCGCTTTCGATGGCTTCCGGACAGGGAGGGGATTCCGATGCGGAGCATGAGGCTGGCGCTGGCGATGATTGTGTTCGGGCTGCTGGCGGGTTTGGCGGCGGCGCAGGCGCAGTTCTGGGACGTGAAGCAGGTGGCGGACGGGGTGTACGCGGCCATCGGGAAGAACGGGGCGTTTGGGAATTGCGCCTTTGTGGTCAATCAGGAGGACGCGCTGGCGGTGGATAGCAGCATGCGCCCGAGCTGGGCGCGGGACCTGGTCCTGCAGATCCAGCGAATGACGGACAAGCCCGTGCGGTACGTGGTGAACACCCACTGGCATCCCGACCACACGCAGGGCAATCAGGCCTACCTGGAGGCTTTCGGACCCAACGTCGAATTCATCGCGCAGCAGTACACGGACGAAGACATCACCGGCAAGGAGATCCCCAACATCCAGAAGGCGCTCACCGACATGCCTGGGCAAATCGCCAAAATGGAGAAGTCGCTGGCGGACGGAAAGGATGCGGAGGGGAATCCGCTGGCGGAAGGGGCTCGCGCGGCCCTGGAGAAGCAATTGGCGGATCAAGAGGCCTACCTCGGCGAGTTGCAGCAGGTGCGGATTCCCCCGCGGACGCTGACGTTTGAACGCAGCCTCACGCTGCACAAGCCCGGCGGGCGGACCATCGAGATACTGAACTTCGGGAAGGGCCATACGCGGGGCGACGCGGTGGTGTTCCTGCCCAAGGAAAAGGTGGTGGTGACCGGCGACCTGCTGACCGGGGGCATCCCGTTCTTCCGCGATTCCTATCCTTCCCACTGGGTGGAAGTCCTCGAATCCGTCCACAAACTCGATTGGACGGTGGCCATTCCCGGCCACGGAGACGTCCAGCAGGGTAAGGGGCAGATCGAAAAGCTGATCGCCTTCATGAACGACCTCGTGGCGCAGGTGAAGGCCGCCGTGGCGCAGGGGAAGAGCCTGGAAGATACAAAGAAGGCCGTGCAAGCCTCGCTCTCCGGCCGGGCTGCGGATTTCCCCATCTATAAGACGCCCGAGGCGTATCAGAGGGCGTTGAATGTGGCGATCGAAAGGTGCTGGATGGAAGCTTCGGGGATGATTGCAGAGTAGGGTGGGTGTGGCACTGGAACGGCGAGTGGATGGGGGACAGGCGCTTCGCCCGCTGCCGCGGGCTCAGGGTGGACAGGCAAGAATGCCTGTCCTACTAGTGCTGGAGGCGATGGCGGAGGACGGAGAGGATCATCAGGTCGGACAGGGTAAACAGCAGGTGGCCTGCGGAGACGCCCGCGGCTTGCGCCGCGTCCGCGGCGCGGGAGAGGAAGCCGAGATGCCTCACCCGGGCCAGCTCACGCACTTCGTCGAGGGCGGCTCCGAACAGACTGGCCACTTCCACATCGGTGAAGAACTTTTGACTGGCACGTACGCGCAACATGCTGGGCTCCATCGCCGCGCGGGCAATCTCCAGAATACGCCGCGACGCATTCTTCAGAGCAACCCAAGTGCCACTCGAATGACCAAAGGCGCGTTAGCTGATTCGCGTCCTGCAAAGCGCCAATTCTGCGCGGGATACGCGGCCCGGCAGTGCAGTTGCTCCTGCGCAGTTTTGCCGCTCCAGGTTACGGGGACATGTCGCAGTGATGAAACTTTTCCCTAACTCTGGAAGGTTTTTCCGATTTCACGGATTTGCTTGGTGTGGCGGATTTCGTGGTACGCCAGCACGCGCATCCAGTCGTACAGGTTCAGGCTGCCCAGGAAGGGATGGGTCCTGCGGAAGGGAGCCAGGTCGCGCGAGGAGTGCTGGGCGAGGAGCTTGAGCGTGCGGGCGCGCGCCGCGGAATAGCCCTCGAGCGCCTCCTCACGCTCTCGGACGAGCGAAAAGTCGAGGGGTACCGGGGTCTTCCGCTTGATTCCCCGCCAGGAGGTGAGAGCGACGGGGACATGGACTCGTTTCCAGAGCGGATGTTTGCCCGGCTTGCGAGAGAGTTCTTCGCGGGCGCCGGTCCAGACGGCTGTCTCGACCATGGTCAGGTGGGCGAGGACTTCCCCGGCCGACCAGCGGCCCTTGCCGGGGGCCCGCTTCCAGCGACTTGCCGGCAGCTCCGCGCAGGCTTCGAGCAGGTCCAGGTGGGCCCGGTTGAGCAGTTCGACGATGGCGGCGACGTCTCGCATTTCAGACCTTACTATGGCTCACTTTTGCGCTCCCGGAGCGGAAATTGCCGCGGGGCTACTCGCCCCGCGGTACAACTGGGACTCGGAGCGCAGCCTGAAAGGCTACGCTACTGGGGGTCCGCCGCGGGGGACCCAGCGCTACAAGTCGAAACTGCAACTGGGCTGAAGCCCAGCGCTACAACTGGAAACCGCCGGAGGCTTCGAAGGCGCGGGCCAGGCGCAGCACACGGCCCTCCTCAAAGTGGGGCCCGATGATCTGGAGTCCCACTGGAAGCGTCCCAGATACCTTACCGCAAGGGACGGAAATCGCCGTCACGCCGGCCAGCGAGCCGGTGACCGTGTAGATGTCCGCCAGGTACATGGAGAGCGGGTCGGCGGTGCGCTCGCCCAGGCGGAAGGCGGTGACCGGGGAGGTGGGCGTGAGGATCAGGTCCACCTGCTGGAAGGCCCGGTCGAAGTCGCCTTTGATGAGCGTGCGCACCTTTTGCGCCTTCAGGTAGTACGCGTCGTAGTATCCGGCGGAAAGCGCGTAGGTGCCCAGCATGATGCGGCGCTTCACCTCCGGGCCGAAGCCCGCACCACGCGTTTTGCGGTACATCTCGCCCAGCGTCGCGCCGGGGACGCGCAGGCCGTAGCGCACGCCGTCAAAGCGGGCCAGGTTCGAGCTGGCTTCCGCGGTGGCGATCAGGTAATAGGCCGGGACGGCATAGGCGGTGTGGCGCATCTCGATGGGCGCCGGGATGCAGCCCAGATCCTTGAGCCGGGCGATGCCGGCTTCCACCTTCTGGCGGACGGCGGAGTCGAGCCCCTCGCCGAAGTATTCGGCTGGGATGCCCAGGCGCAGGCCTTTTACCGGAGCGTCGAGGCCGGTGGAGTAGGCGGGCACGGGATGGCCGGCGGAGGTGGCGTCCAGCGGGTCGCGCCCGGCAATCACTTCCATCACGCGGGCCACATCTTCGACGGTGCGCGCGAACGGGCCGATGCGGTCGAGCGACGAGGCGAAGGCGATGAGCCCGTAGCGCGAGACGCGGCCGTAGGTCGGCATCATGGCCGGCACGCCGCACAGGGCGCCGGGCTGGCGGATGGAGCCGCCGGTGTCCGTCCCCAGCGCAACCACGGCTAGGCCGGCCGCTACGGCTGCGGCCGAGCCGCCGCTGGAGCCGCCGGGCACGCGGTCGGGAGCCACGGGGTTGCGGACGGGGCCGAAGGCCGAGTTTTCGTTCGAGCTGCCCATGGCGAATTCGTCGCAGTTCGTTTTGCCGAGGAAGATAGCGCCGGCGCGGTCCAGGCGTTCGATGGCGGTGGCGTCGTAGGGCGGGACGTAGCCCTTCAGGATCTTTGAGCCGGCGGTGGTCTCCGTGCCGCGGGTGTTCAGCACGTCTTTGAGGGCTGTGGGGACGCCAGCGAGGGGAGGCAGCGGCTCGCCGCGGGCGATTTTGGCGTCAATTGCGTCGGCCTGGGCAAAGGCGCGCTCGGGGGAAAGCGCGAGGAAGGCGTTCAGCCGCGGGTTGTCTCTCTCGATCCGGGCATAGAACCCTTTCGTGAGGTCGCGGGCGGAGATTTGCTTGGATTCGAGCGCGCGGCGGATGGACGGGATGGTCCAGCCGTTCGGCGCCGTGGAAGTGGGAGGGGTGGTCATGTTTTGCTCGGCCCATTCATCCGGCTGGATCACTCTCCCCGCTCGATGACCTTCGGGACGCGGAAATAGGGAGGCTGCGCGTCCAGGGCTTCCGGCGCGCGGCGGACGACCTGGCCGATGATGGCGGCATCGCGCGCCACGTCCTCGCGCAGGTGCTGCTGTGCTACAGGATCCGTTTCCTCCGGCCGTTCCGCAGCCAGCACCTGGGCCAGCGGCTCGACGGCTGATGTGTCGAGCTCGTTCAGCTTCTCGCAGTAGGACAGGATCGAGCCGAGCTGAGCCCCGTAGGTTTCGATTTCGGCCTCGGTCAGTTCGAGATTGGCCAGCTCGGCGACCCGGAGGACGTCATCTTTGGTGATCTTCATGGAGTCCCTATTCTATCGCATTGGGCAGCCGCAATTGGTGAGGGTGGATCGGGGTCAGCGGGCCCTGGAATCTGTCGGGTGAAGGGTCGCTTGGTTATTGTCTTGCTTTTTCGACGGGAAGAATGCCCAAGCGGCGGACGAAGTCCGAGTATCTCGGATCCGCATGAAGAGGTTCGAATTCCATTCGGGCGTTGAGGAGGATCAATGCACCCTCGCGGTATGCGAAAGCCTTTTCCAGCCATGCGAACGCCTGGTCTTTTTCCCCCAGTACGGAAAACATCTGGGCAGCATCAATCGCAACATCGTCCCTGTTCTTCGCCACATTCAGTATGTTTTGGAGGATCGCTTCGGACTTATTTCTATCGCCTGCAAGAGCATAGACTACGCCGAGTTTGGTTAACGCCCATGTATTCCCGGCGTTGAGAGCCAGGGCCTTCTGGAGATCGGAGACGGCCATCTGATAGTCTCTCGTTCCGACGTGGGAGTCTGCCAGGCACATGTAGGCGGGCGCGAAATTGGGATCCAGTTCCAGGGCTCTTTCTGCCTGCGCCTTCGATGAGTCGAACCGCCGCGCGTAGCCGAGAATTTCTGAAGTATCCGCCATAATGATGAGGGAGAGCGGATCGGCTTTTTGAGCGAATGCTAGTTGCTCCAGGGCCTCGCCAATTTTGCCTTGAGACGCGAACCAGAATGCATACCACTCGTGAGCCGTGGCGTAGTTCGGATTCAGTTCAAGAGCGCGATGGTACTCGCTCTCGGAGCCGGGCCAGTCCCAATCGAAGTGCATTTTCACAAATGCGAGCGAAGTATGGGCTTCGGCCAGGGAGTCATCGAGCTGCAATGCCTTGAGGGCCGCTTCCTTGGCTTTGGGCATTGCCTGGCTTCTGGGTATCGAGGGATTCCAGGAGGAGCCCAGGAGAGCGTAGGCGTCGGCAAGACCCGCGTAAGCCGGAGCGTACCCGGGATCAGCGGCAATGGCCCGCTGGAAGGAATCGATGGCCTTCGCATAGGCGTCCATGGTCCGCTTGTTCCAGAAGTAGCGTCCCTTCAAATAGAGCTCATAGACGCGCGGATCGGTGGCAGGAGGATTCGCCAGCCGGGCGCTTTCCGCGGGGGTCAGCCGGAGCTGGACTTCCTTGGCGACCGCTCCGGCGACATCGCTCTCCAAGGTTAAAATGTCGCGCAGGTTGCGGTCGTAATTCTTTGCCCATACATGCGTGTCATCTTTCACCTGAATCAATTGCGCAGTGATGCGGACACGGTCACCTTCGCGGCGAACGCTCCCCTCCAAGATGTAATCCACACCCAGTTCACGGGCGATCTGCCGGGTGTCCTTATGGGCGTCTTTGTATTGCATGGCGGAAGTGCGGGCGATGATTCCCAGGCGGCTCGGCTCCAGGCTGCCTAGCTGAGTGATCATTTCCTCGGTGAGGCCCTCACTGATGTATTCCTGCTGGGGATCGCCACTCAGATTTTCGAAGGGCAGGACCGCCAGCATGACCTTTCCAGTTTCCGGGCGTGCAGGAGTCCAGATCCGGTTGCGTGCGAAGAAGATTACAGCGGCGACCGCCAATGCCGCTGCGAGTGTCAGCGCAATGATTCGACGAGGCTGTGCACGGGCGCCCGTAGCACCGGAGAAGGCCGGCGGAGCGGCCTGCGCCGCTGCAGCCTCGTTTCCAGCGGGGGTGGCGTCAATTCGCTTTACATCTTGCGTGAAGCGGTAACCGTGACGAGGAACAGTTTCGATATACGCGCGTCCATCGGGCGCGTCTCCCAGGATCTTCCGCAACTGGAAAACGTGTTGTGAGAGGTTGGATTCATCGACAAAGGTGCCGGGCCAAACCTGCCGTATCATTTCTTCCTTCGCCAAGGAGTGGCCGGGATTCTGGACCAGGAAAGCCAGGATTTCGAAGGCCTTCGGAGTAAGGGCAATCGGTTTACCGTCGCGACGGAGGGCCCGTTCTCCCAGATCCAAACAAAACGGGCCGAAGTCGTAAGTCGGTTTGGATTCCGGGGGCATGGGGCTAGATGAGCAATTCACCGGATCTTGACCGGTGGTCGTCGAGTGCGGGGTGCTGAGGCATTATATGCAGTTCTCACTTCGGGAGCCACCAAATGCCCGAAAGTGAAACATCTTGCATATTTGGGGAACACCCGGGGCTAATCCGGAGGGTTCGGATGTCTCCAATCTTCCGTGAGCCGCTTTGACTTAGCACATCGTTCAAGAGAATGAGCGCTCACAAAATTAATAATGATCCGAATTTCCTCTGCCCACCGCACACAACGGAACGTTCCCTGATTCAAAACAAATTAATCACAATTTGAGTGCTGGCAGCCCGGCCTCCTCCCAAGCGCGCATCTGGATTGCACTGTATTCAGCATGGCTACGAGCCATGCTGCCATCTGCGCCCACTCAGGTCAGGAGAACGAGCGAGCGCAGGGTGTGCAAGACAGCCGGGAAATCTACCGCCGGGGAGAAACGAGAGGCTGGACTCCCGCGGAAGTTGGAGGGAAATGATGCTGGTAGCTGGTAAATCCGCGCACTTCACCGCCGGCCCTGCACTCCCGCTTATCGATTTCCAAGGACCGCGAGTCAATTCCGGCGCCGGCCTGCGGCAGGTCCGGGGGTTGGGAGAGCGCGCGGGGTGGCATCGGAAGGATTGGGTGTCTCCGCTGCTCTGTGTGGCGGTTTGTGCAGCGATGATGTTCTGCGGGACTCCGCCAGCGAATGCCCAAGCACCATCACAAGGGTTGCTGGGCGGTTACATGGAGTTGTCCACCGTAGCAGACGGATCGGGCGGCTTTGTTTTCGGGCCGGGGCAGATCGTAACCATCGACGGGGTGATTCCGCACGTTTACAACGGCGGCTGCGCGTCCATGTTCATAACCAACAAATTCCCAAAACCTTTCCTGGAAATCTATCCGGTAGCGGATTTTTACCTCATGAAAGATGACGGAACCCCTTTACAGCTTTTAGATAAGCTTACCGACGTGAACAAAACGCCAAACACGATTATCGGTTTGTCGGACGGCTCATTCGTGGATGAGATTGTGGCCATCACGATGCCGGCCGGGAATACCGGCGCAGGCAAGTACCGGATTGTAATGGACGTGTGCCAGACCGGTGTTTACGATGTGGGTGACATCGTGCTAGGCGATGCTTCCCAAACGGGTTTCATCGTCCAGGAGCCAGCGGTCTTGCCGCCTTTGGACCTCAGCCCCATAAAAACCAGTGCCAGCGCATATGTATCTGCCTTGTCGGACACGAAGATCGGTCCTTCGGGCGCTCAGATAACCATCCCGGGAGGTTGCTCGCTGTATAAGAAGCTGGGCCAGAAGGTGCCCGCGGCCACGTTGCTAGCCGGGTTGTTCCAAACCACCCTCACTTACTGCGCTGACCTCATCGGGCATTACCAAGGACTGGCCGCCGATCCCCCTGACCCGAACTACAAAGTGTTCGCGGAATTAGGCAGTATCGAGTACGGATCGTTTTCCGCCAGCACGCCGCTGGAGCGTGCCGCGAGGACGCTGGCCAACGCCCTGGCCGATCAGGATGCCGCGAGCAACGCTTTTCTGAACTCCCTTCAAAAATTTCAGGGCGCGCAACAGGCCGGCGACGATGAGTGGTCCCTGCTGCAGCTCATGCAGATGAATAAATTCATCAACCTTCTCGTGGGCCCTGGCGGCTCAATGCTCCGGACTTACGCCGCGCTCGAAGCGTTCAATATCGCGTTACCACAAGACCCGCTCGGCACCACAGAAGATGCGCAGAATTTCGAGGCCTTTCTTCCAACACTGCGGCAGACGCTCGGGGCCATGCTGACTCCGCTAGGCGGTTTTTTTCAGCCTCACTACGATCCAAATACCGGGGGGAAGCTACTCAGCCCGGTGGGGCTACAGGCGTACATTGAGGTCTATCTGGGCCTGTACCCTGACCCCGGCGAGTTGCCCGGCATTCCTCAAGAACGGGCACTGGCGGGGCTGCCGCCCATTGTTCTGCCCTATCCCACGGCAAACACGGGCGGGAATTACAACGCGGCGCCGGGCGCGACGATTACTTTCAATGCCGGCAGTTCGACGGATCCGGGCGGCGGTACTCTGACCTATGCCTGGGATCTGAATGGCAATGGCACCTTCACAGACGCTACGGGGGCCCAGCCCCAATATTCCTACAGCCAGCCGGGGACGCGAACGATTGCCGTCCAGGTGACCGATTCGGGCGGGTTCACCAACGTTGTGTATGCGCTGGTCAATATCGGCGACGTGAACTCGCAGGACATCATCACGCAGTCGGGCAACGATCAAATCTACGACGTGCATGCGGACGGGAGCTTCTCTCAGCTCACGCCCGGTGTTCCCTTTATCGACACGCTCAGGAAGCTGAAGGTCGATGTCAATGGGGACATCTGGGAGCTGGGGGGAAACAACGATCTTGGTATCAACGGCACATATGGCGGCATACTCCACCATTTCGATTCCAATGGAAATCTGCTGGCCACCATCACCCCGGCACAAATGGGGTCGCTCACCGGACTCACGCTGGTGTCCATCGATGACTTTGACTTTGACGGCAGCGGAAGGATCGATCTCACAGCAACCGAGGATTTGGGCCCAGGTTGCTATGATCCATCGTTCAATCTCTGCACAGGGCACGTGCCCGGGCCCGGCGTGGTACTCCGCATGGCCCCGGATGCCAGTTCGGCCGCGTTTCTGGTGGAAGTGGAAACACGCAACATCTCCGTTCAGATGGTCAACGGAGTGCTGGTCGCAATCGAACAGGGTTGCGCAGGGCTGTACGGAGCCGGTTTCCTGCGCGTGGACCCCAACAACGGCAACATCCTGGTGAGCAACGTGAATGGCGGTGACCCCACGCGTTGCGACGAGGGACTTTTCAGTATCGATCCCACTACCGCGGCCATCACGGAGGTGATCCCGGCAGGAGGCACCGGTGCTCTGTTCAGCGACCCCACGTACGGAATGTATTACACAACGGATTTTACTTTTGGCGGGAGCACTCTGCACTGGGGGGCCTACGGAGGCATCGCACCGCAAGAGCCGGGATTGTTCCTGCTGGATGCGCAAGGCAACTACGTGATCGCCCCGGTTCAGGCGGTTGGTGGCGGCTTCATTGGGCGCGTGGATGCTCCTCCGCAGATCACCAACAATGCCGGCCTTCTTCTTGATGTCGAGGTGTTTCCCGTGATTAGGCCTTCATTGGGAACTCCCACTCTATTCCTGAATTCCATGACCGTTGACGCCGGGGGGGTCTACGTCGGGGTTGGCGTAAATTATGCCGTTTCCCTTGCCCCTCTCATCTTTCGCATTACGCCGGATGGCCAGATTTTCACGGTAAACACGGCGTTATCCCCCTCCGGCGGGCTCGCGCTAGTGGACGTTGTTCCGCAGATTCGCGCGGTCGCCCCAAGCGACGTGCCGGCGCCACCGGCCGTGACGCTCTCGCACCTCACCGTTGGACAGGATTCCTGTCCCGGCTCGGCGCAATTGAGCGTGACTGTAAAGAACACGGGCAACACGCCGACGCCCCTCCCCGTGCAGGTGATTTTCTTCGACGGCGATCCGGGGCTCGGAGTGGCCGTGGGAATCGCGACCACCAGCGGACCGGTTCCCGTGGGCGGCTCGGTAACGCTGTCAGCGCCGTGGGCGCTGCCATCCGCCGGCGATCATTCCGTATTTGCCTTGGCACTGGGCGCGAACGCAATCAACGTCAACTTCGAAGTGTGCGTGCCGGCGCAGTACTCCGCCAACCCCCTGTTGCTTTCGCCGCTGAGCGGCACGAACGGCACGGGCACCACCTACATGGTCGCCGCCCAACTGGTCGATATTTTCGGCGGCGGCGTGAGCGGGGCTCCGATTACTTTCACGGTTTCGGGGGCGAACACGGCTACAGGAACGATGAGCACGGATGCGAACGGGAACGCCGTGTTCAGCTATTCCGGGAACAACCCGGGCCAGGACAGCATCGTTGCCACGATCAACCAGGGCGGAATGAGCGTGCTCAGCAGCAATTTCGTAGCCGAGACGTGGACATCCACGCTGACCGCAACGACGACAGGCGTGGGTTCGTCACTGAATCCATCGATCGCAGGCCAGTCCGTAACCTTTACTGCTGCTGTGACCGGCAATAGCCCGACCGGCACGATCCAATTCCTGGATGGCTCAACCAGTTTGGGTACGGTAGTCCTGACGGGAGGCGTAGCTGCCGTTACGCTCTCGACTTTGCCGGTTGGCACGCACTCCATTACGGCGGTCTACAGCGGAGACAGCTCCAACGCCAAGAGCACGTCCATGGTTCTGAGTGAGGTGGTCTCGCCCGATACCGCGCCACCCGTGGTGACGCCTCCGGCAAGCATTTCCATACCCGCGACCGAGGCGGGCGGCGCCAGAGGCAATGCTTCGCCGTCGTTGGCCGCCTTCCTCGCGGGCGGTACGGCCGTGGACATCGTTGATCCTTCGCCCAAGCGGTTGGCTCCGCAAGTGGGCGGCACCGCTGTGGACAATACGGCGCTGTTCCCGGCGGGCACGACAACGGTGACCTTCCGCTTCCAGGATGCCAGCGGCAACATCGGCACGGCCAACGCCACGGTCATGGTCGCCATCGGAACGCCACGAATCACTGGTTCAATCGCCGGGGTGGGGGCCGATCCATCCGGCGCGATTTACGTGAACGTGGTGCTCACCAACACCGGAACGGGAGACGCGCGAAATCTGAAGATCAATACGCTGCTGTTCCGCACGCTCTCCGGTACGGGAACGGTTACGTACAACGCGGCTTTGTCCCCGTCCCTGCCGATCACCATCGGCAACCTGGATGTGGGCAACGCGGTGACCACCAAGGTGTTTCTCAATGTGCCGGCTACGGCGACGCGGATTTCTGTGACCGAGAATGGGCCGGTGCAAGACGTCCTGGGCACGAACTACAACTACTCGGCCGCAGAAGCTCTCGTTCCGTGATCGAGGGCTGAGGGAAATTGGGAAGCAAAGGAGAACTACATGCGCCGTTACCTTTACTGGGTTTCTCTCGCTCTCGGTGTTCTGCTGGCAACCCCGGCAGCCTGGGCGGACTCCCTGACATTCACCGTGCTGCCCACCGATGTCTCCGGCCCGGCAGGGACAACTGTAGGCTGGGGCTTTTCCATCACGAATAACAGTACGACGGACTATCTGGACATCAGTGGTATTGATAGCGACCTTTTTGCCGCTGCGGACGGTACTCCGGATGCCTCTATTTTCCTGTTCCCCAATTTGGCGCCGGGACAGACAATGACCCAGGTCTACGATCCTGTGGATGACCTTGGGCTGTTTCAGTTCACTTGGAACACGGGCCTAACGACAGGAACAACCGAAACTGGAGTTTTCACTCTCAACGGGGCGTTCTGTCCCCTGGTCGATCAGTTCTGCGTGGAGGATGGTTCTGTCACAAGCACCGCCCTCGCAACCGGGGCCTATTCTGCCACCGTGAGTCCCTCGGGTGGAGTGATCACCCCCGAGCCGTCTGCCGCGCTGTTGCTCGGGACGGGCCTGTTCGTGCTGGGGTGGATTGCTCGTCGCCGGCAGGATGTGAGCGCCTAGATCCGCTTATCTTCACCCGTCCAACCGCCTTCCGATGGCCTTAGCGAGTGGACAGGGCGCTGGCGCTCCGATCCGCGGTACTAGCCGGCGGAAGAGGAGGCTGCGGCGCTGCCCGCGAGGCCGAGTTCTGCGGCCACGGCGCGCATGGCGGCGATGCAGTTGGCGATGTGCTCGTCGAGGGAGATGCCCAGCTCTTCCGCGCCTTTCACCACGTCTTCCCGGCTGACGCCGCGGGCGAAAGCTTTGTCCTTCATGCGTTTCTTCACCGAGCTGACTTCCAGGTCCAGGATGCTCTTGCTGGGGCGGACGAGGGAGCAGGCGGTGAGGAAGCCGGCAAGTTCGTCACAGGCGAACAGCGCGTGCTCGAGAGCGGATTGACGGGCGACGCCGGTGTAGCCGGCGTGGGAGAGGATGGCGCGGATCATTTCTTCGGGGTAGCCGCGCTCGCGGAGGATTTTCGAGCCCTCGGTGGGGTGGCCTTGGGAGGGGTGATGCTCCTGATTGGGCCAGCGCTCGTAGTCGAAGTCGTGGAGGAGGGCGGCGAGGCTCCAGGCGGCTTCATCGTGGCCGCCTTTGCGGGCGTAGGCGCGCACGCAGGCTTCCACGGCCAGGGCATGTTTGCGCAGGCTCTCGTTCTGCGTGTATTCGCACAACAGATTCCAGGCGGCGTCGCGGTTGGGCATTTGGGCCTCGGGATCACGGGCCCGGCCCGCCTCGGCGGGCAGGCGCGGCGGGCCTGTGAATCTACGTGAGGATACGACGGCGAGGGGCGGGCTGCCAGCGTCGAAATGGGCGCGGAGCGAGGGGAGAAGAGAGGACAGGCCCTTCGCTGTGCTCGGGATGCACAAGAATCCTTGTCCTAACTTCGCTCAGGGAATCGCGGAATCTGCCGATGGTTGAAGAGAGAAAAGGGAGAATTGCGGCTGACGACCGAGAGTCTCCGGCGATTGCGGGAGACATCGGTCAATCTCGGTCGCAGGCGGGCGACTCAGGGCAATTAGCGGACAACACTTGAAATACCGCTTGACAGGCCGGGGGGCGCAGGGCATTCTTTGGCCGCGCGCCGGTTTCTGCCTTCCCCTTAGATGAGTTGCCTCCCATCCGCTCGCTGGAGGAATGAGCGAGGTCCAGGTGTCTGAGGCCCAAGCAACGCACGCCCCGGAGAACGGGGCCGAAAGCGAACGCGAAGTCATCCGTTGCAAGGTGTGCGGGCTGGTGCAATACCGCACCAAGACCGACAATTGCCGGCGCTGCCTGCGGATACTGCCTCCGCGGGTGCAATACCTGATCCCTCCGCCTGCTGCGCAGGAGCTTCCCGGCGACGACCGGCAGCTCTTTGAACATTGGCCGAACGCGCAGACGGTGGAGAACATCGGGCACCGCATCCGCCAGTTGCGGGAGACGCGCGGGATGACCCAGAGCCAGCTTCAGGCGCGCTCGCGGGTCTCGCGTTCCTATCTCTCGCGCATCGAGAGCGGGCAGATGACGCCCAGCCTGGGGACGCTGGAAAAAATCTCCGAGGCGCTGGGCGTGGGCCTGAACCGCTTCTTCCTACCGGAATCGAGCAGCGAAACGCTGATGGAGGATCCCTTCATCCAGGGGCTGCGGCCGTTTCTGCGCCAGCTCGACTGGGAGCAGTGGCAATCCATCCTGCGGCGATTGCAGGTCATCAGCGACCACGTCACCGCGGTGACGGTGGCCGCCTCACAGGGCCACCCCCCGCGAGAATCGGCGGCGCACGGCGGACCCGCGCCCTCGGGCCGCGCGCCGATCCCGCAAAACGGGAGCGCGCGGCGGCAGTTGGCGCCCTAAACGTTGAGCGGCAAAGCGGGATCGCTCGAAGGCTGGTGAGGCGTCGGCCGCTCGAGGCGTTCTCGCTGTTGGTTGTGGAAGAGTTCCCGCAGCAGAGGACGGAATCCACGCGCCGCGCCCGGCCTCAGGCGAAGCGGACTTTCACGTCCGGCCGCTTTTCCAGGTGCACGGTGTCGATGAAGCGCACCTGGCGGTTATCGAGAGTCATGACGAGCGATTGCGTGCGCGTGCCTTCGCCGAAGAAGCGCACGCCTTTCAGCAGGTTTCCTTCCGTCACCCCGGTGCAGGCAAAAATGATTTTCTTGCCGGGCGCCAGGTCTTCCGTATCGTAAATTCGCTTGGGGTCCTTGATCCCCATTTTGGCCAGGCGTTCCTCGTGTTCGGGCTTGGAGACCACCAGGCGCGCGAGGATTTGTCCGTTGAGGCAGCGCAGGGCCGCCGCGGAGAGGACGCCTTCGGGCGCGCCGCCGGTGCCCATGACCGCGTGCACGCCCGCGCCCACCACGGCAGCGGAGATGCCGGCGGAGAGATCGCCGTCGGTGATGAGGCGGATGCGCGCGCCGGTCGAGCGGATGTCGTTAATCAGCTTCTCGTGGCGGGGGCGATCGAGCACGATCACCACCAAGTCTTCCACGTCGCGATTCAGCCGCCGGGCGATGGCCCGGAGGTTGTCGATCACCGGAGCGTCCAGCTCGACGGCGCCTTTGCAGGACGGTCCCACGATGATTTTTTCCATGTAGAGGTCGGGCGCGTGCAGCAGGCCGCCGTGCTCGCTGGCGGCCAGCACGGTGATGGCGTTCGGCGAGCCGGTGGCGCAGAGGTTGGTGCCTTCCAGGGGATCCACGGCGATGTCCACGGCGGGGTATTCGCGGTTGTTGTGCAGCGCGGCCCCCACTTTTTCGCCGATGTAGAGCATGGGGGCTTCGTCGCGTTCGCCCTCGCCAATGACGATGGTGCCGTCCATGGGCACCGTGTCCATGACGCGGCGCATGGCCTCGACGGCCACGTCGTCGGCCTTGTGGCGGTCGCCCAGGCCCATGGTGCGGGCCGCGGCGATGGCGGCTTCTTCGACCACGCGAAGGAATTCCAGTCCCAGTGCGATTTCCATATCCGATCGTGCTCCCGTTCGAGGCGGCGCCCGGTTCTGCGGAAGGCTGGCGGGCGTGCGGCGCCACTTTGTACCTCAATTCGCGGGCGCTGACAACACTGGTGACTGGTGGGAGAGAGAAGAGGCTGACCCCGCCGCTGCGGGGTCAGCGCTACATGGAGAGCGCCAGCCACGCGCCCAGAGCGGCGGATTTCTCGCCGGCGCGCCAGGGGCGGCCGGCCTGTGCGCCGAAGCCGGCGAGGGCTCGCTGCAAGCGGGCCTCGGGGCGCCGCAGGGCGCGAGATGCGCGAGCGAGAGCTTCGCGCTCCAGAACGAGCGAGGCAGGGATGCTTGCGGCACGTGCTCCTGCTTCCAGCACTTCCCGGAACAGGATGCCTTCCAGGGCGTGGGCGCGGATATGGCTGCTGCCGATTCTGGCTAGATCCGGGTTGCTCGACAGGACCAGGGCGACGCCTGCCAACGAATAGCCCGCGGCATGCAATTCACCGCTGAGTGCTGTGATGACGGCAACAGCAGTTCTTTCGGCCGCCTTTCTGCCTCGCGCCACGGCCTGCGGAGTCGCGGGGACAAACGGCATGATGCCGCCGTGATAGGGCTGGCGCGACTCGGGCACGTTCGGGTCGCAGAGCTGCACTTCGCGGTGGAACAGAATCTGCGGATTCGCTGCGGGCCCGGCGAGCGCGACGAGGATGGCGCGGCCCGTTTTCACGCGGAAGCCCAGCGTCGCGAAGCGGTCGGCGGACCGGCGGGGCATGCTGCATCATCGCACGAAGAGGAGAAGACGTGCACTCGTTCGAAGCAGGAGCGCGGCAGAGGGAACGCTTACTCATAGCGAAGCGCGGCCATGGGGTCGAGCCGGGTGGCGCGGCGCACAGGGAGATAAGAGGCGGCGAGCGCCACGGTGAAGACCACGAGGGCCACGGAGGCAATGGTGAATGGATCGTAGGAACTGACGCCGAAGAGAATGCTGCGAATCAGGCGGCCGGCAAGCGTTGCCGCCACGATCCCCGCGGCCAAACCAAGCAGGACCGGTGACATGCTCTGGCGGAGGACCATGCCGCGAAGATCCTGGAGCTGGGCCCCGAGAGCCAGGCGGATGCCCAACTCGTGGCGCCGCTGCTCGACGGAGTAGGCGATTACGCCGAAGATGCCCAGCGAAGCCAGAAACAGGGAAGAGAGGGCAAAGGCGAGGACGAGAAGCATCTGGAAACGGCGCGGGGCGACCGACTCCGAGACGATCTGAGTCATCGGTCGCAAAGCAACAATCGGCACATCGGGACCCACGCGGTGGATCAGCGCGCGGATGGTTGCGACCGAACTCGCGGGGTCGATGGAACTGTGGATGATGATCGAGGCGGATTGGGGCACGCTGATCTCATTGAACCAATGGGGCACGTAGACCATGAGGAGCGGCCGGTCCTCGAGGCGCACGGTGCGGATGTCGCCGACCACGCCGAGCACCTCGCTTTCCACGTCTCCGGCCCACTGGGTAACACAGGTTTGCCCGATGGGATCCCTGCCGGGCCAGAAGCGGTCGGCGACGCTCTTCGATATCACGACGACATTGCGCCCGCGGTCAGCCTCGGTGAAAACGCGCCCGTGCAGGAGGGGAATGCCCATGGCCCGGAAGTAGCCGAAGCTGACGGGGCGATAGTTTGCGGCGGGATTCTCCTCCGGTACGCGCTGTCTGCCGGGAAGCCCGATCCCCGTGACGCTTCCCTGTCCGGAGAGCGGCATTTGGCTCACCCAGCCAACGTCGTGCACACCGGGAAGCACGCGAACAGCTTCGAGGACACGGTCGTAAAACTGCAGGCGATCCGGGAGCGAGGAATAGGTTTGGGGAGGCAGGTCCACCTCCGCGGCAAGAACATTGTCGACGGCGAAGCCGGCATCCACGCGCAGGAGGCGCGAGAGGCTGGCGGTGAGCAGGCCGGCGAGAATCAGGAGCATCGTGGTGAGCGCGACTTCAAAGCCGACCAGTGTTTCGCGTGTGTGGCGGATCCGGAGGCTGTGCGTGGTGGTGGCGGATGCGGACTTCAGTACTTCGCCAGGCTGGGCGCGCGTGATGCGCCAGGCGGGCAAGACGCCGAACAGAGCCCCGGTGATCGCAGTAACCAGAAATGCGAACACCAGGACACGGACGTCCATGTGCACTTCGTCGAGGCGCGGAAGGCTGAGAGGCGCCACGTGAACGAACCAGCTTATCCCAAGCGAGGCGATCCAGAGGCCCAGCGCGCCTCCGGAGAAGCTGAGGAGAAAACTTTCCGTGAGCAACTGGCGGATGAGACGGAGGCGCGTGGCGCCGAGCGCCCTGCGCACAGCCGCCTCGCGCATGCGGCCGGGGACGCGGGCGAGGAGCAGGCCGGCGAGATTTGCGCAGACGATCAAAAGGATTGCGGCTACGGCGGCGAGGAGAAGCACGAGGCCAGGGCGCGCCGGGCCGACAACCTCCTCTTCCGCAGGGAGGAGTTGGGCGCGGAGGTCGAGATTCTCGCGCGCCTGCTGCGCGATGCGGGCTTGAACGGCGTTCAGTTCCGCGAGCGCAGTTTCCGGACTCACGCCAGGGCGGAGGCGCGCCACGGCTCCGAAATCGAATTCGCCGATCAGATCCTGCTCATACGATTTCGGACCATTGAGCGGCTGGAAGAAGTCCTGACGATCTTCGAGGCTTGCAAACCCCAGGAGGGCTGCGGGGAGCTGGAACGAAGGCGGCAGGATGCCGACCACGTCGTGGGGCTCGCCGTCGAGGGAAATGGCGCGGCCGACGATGGAGGGGTCGCCATGGAAACGGCTGCGCCAAAAATCGCCGGTGAGTATGACCGCGCGCCCACGGCCGGGCTGGTCTTCTTCCGGTAAGAACGTGCGTCCGAGGGCGGGCCGCACTCCGAGAAGCTGAAGGAGGTTTGCGGATGCGCGGACGCCGTGGATGCGTTCGGGTTCGCCCGCTCCGGAAAGAATCGCGCTCGCGCCTTCGGCAATGGCCACATCCTCGAATGCACGTACCTGCTTCCGCCAGATTTGAAAATCGGGGAGGTCGGCGAGCAAAGAGGGGGCAAACTTGGCCCACTGCGGAACGATTTCGCGGACGAGGTACAGGCGCTCGGGATGAGAGTACGCAAGCGGCCGCAAGAGGACGCCGTTCACGATCGAAAAAATGGCGGTATTGGCGCCGATGCCGAGGGCAAGGGTGAGAATGGCGAGGGCAGTGAAGCCGGGGTTGCGGCGGAGCTGGCGGGCGCCATACCTCAGGTCCTGCCAAAGCTGTTCGAGCCAGGCACCGGAACGGGCGCTGCGGACTTCCTCTTTGACCTGTTCGAGCCCGCCGAGCTCGATCCGCGCGGCACGGCGGGCCTCGGCGGGCGCCATGCCCTGCTGGATTTTTTCCTCGATGAGCAGATCGAGGTGTGCGCGGACTTCGGCGTCGAGGTCGCGGTCAGCGCGGCCAGGGCGGAAGGCATTGAAGAGCGCGCTAAGAATTCTGTTCATGTGACCGCCGCGAACCTCCGAGTACTCATGTCTATTCGTTACGCAGAGCCGTCATGGGATCCACGCGCGTGGCGCGACGCGCCGGAAAGTAGCACGCCGCGAGCGCCACCAAAAAAAGCAAGGCCGCCACGCCCAAAAAGATCGATGCATCGGTCGCGCTCACGCCGAACAGCAAGCTGGAGAGCAGGCGAGTGAGTGCGAGGGCGGCCAGCAGCCCGCCGATGACCCCCAGGCCAGCGAGCGCCGCCCCATGCCCGAGCACAAGGCGGGAAACGTCGCGCGGTTGGGCGCCCAGCGCCATGCGCACGCCGATTTCATGTGTCCGTTCGCTCACCACGTAGGAAGTGACGCCATAAATTCCGATGGCCGCCAACGCCAGAGCCAGGAAGGCAAAAACCCCCAGCAGGAGAAAGGCGAGGCGCTGGGCGGAGACAATCCCTGAGATGATTTCGTCCATGGACCTGACCTGGAAAACCGGCTGGTTCTTATCCACCGACCAAATCGCATTCTTGATGGCGGGCAAAGCGGCACTGGGCGGCAAAGTTGTGCGCACGACCAGGCTCATGGTCTGGTCGGGACTTTGCAGAGACGGGAAGTAGATGGTGGGGCGCGGCTGCTGATCGAATCCCGTGTCGCGAACGCCGCCAACGACACCGACGATTTCGCGCGCGGGCCGGGTGGCATCCGGGATTTGCAAATGCTTGCCGATGGGGTCCTGGTTGGGGAAAAACCGTCGTGCGAGCGTCTCGTCGATGATCACCACTCGGGGATGGTCCAGATCATCCTGCTCCGCGAAGGCACGGCCCTTCGCCAGGGGAATGCCCATGGTGGCGAAGTAACGCGAGCTGATATCCCTGTAGTCCGCGGCGAGATGCTCTCCGGGTGGCAGAGGCGGATCTTCCTGGACGACGAAATATCCCATGTCCATGTCGTCCTGGCTGAGCGGAACGATTTCCGTGAAGGCGGCCGATTGGATTCCCGGCACCGCGTCCACGCTGGCGAGAAAGCGCTGGAAAGCCGCGGCCTGCTCGCGAGGCTCCCGATATGGGGAGTCCTTTGCGTCCGCGGGCAGCTTGATCCGCAACGTCAGCAGTTGCTCGGGACGGAAGCCCGGATTCGCCTGCAGCAGGCGCCAAAAGCTCTTGACCATCAGGCCGGCGCCGATCACCAGCACGAACGCGAGCGCGGATTCGACAATCACCAGAGTGGACCGGGTACGATGCGCGCGCGGACCGCCGGCCCAAGAACCCCGCCCGCCTTCTTTCAGAGCTTCGTTCATATCGCCGCGCAGGCTTTCGAGAGCGGGGATGAGGCCGAGGACAATCCCCGCGAATAGCGAGACGACCAGGGTGAATGCAAACGCGGCGCCACTCATGTGAATTCCCGGCAATAGGACCTGGTCCGCTGCGTTCGGAACGGGAATACGGGCGGGCACAAAGATGGCCAGCAGGCCGGTGGACCACAGGGCCAGAAGCGAGCCGGCCGCGCCTCCCAGCAGAGAGAGCAGCGTGCTCTCCGCGAGGAACTGGCGGATCAGCCTGTTTCGTCCCGCTCCCAGGGCCATTCGTATCCCCACTTCCCGCTGGCGCACAACGGAGCGTGCCAGCATGAGGTTGGCGACGTTGGCGCACGAGATGAGCAACACAAAGCCCACGGCGCCAAGCAAGACGAGCAGCGCGGGGCGGAGATACTCCACGCGCACATCCGCGAGCCGCACCAGAGCCACGCCAAAACCCTTTCGTGACGGGCGTGTGAGGGCCACGCGTTTCGCGATCACGCTCATCTCCGCTGTGGCCTGCTGGAGAGTGACTGAGGACTTGA
>DATEQM010000014.1:0-20800 GCA_035272605.1 Candidatus Acidiferrales bacterium
CGCCGCGACTGGAAAACATGGAAAAAATCCTGAGCACCAGGTAGTGCGGGCCCGCCGCAGCGGGCCTGCGCCGGTCTTGCACCCTGAACGGCCGAAGTGACGATGAACAAACGCGGCGCATTGCGGCTCGGAACGTCCGCCTTTACGGCGGCGGGCTGGGAGAGCGCGTTCTACCCGGAGGGAATGAAGCCCGCAGACTACCTTACCTTTTACGCGCAGCACTTCGACACGGTCGAAATCGACAGCACCTACTACCGCACACCGTCGGAGAGCACCGTGCGCGGCTGGGAGGCAAAAACTCCGCGGGGATTCCTGTTTGCGGCCAAGGTCCCGCAGACCATCACCCACGAGAATGTGCTGGTGGACTGCGACAAGGAGTTTCTGGAGTTCGTGGAGCGCATGCAGCTTCTGGGCGACAAGCTGGGCGTGCTGCTGCTGCAATTCCCCTACTTCAACAAAATGGCCTTCGCGTCAGCCGACGCATTTCTGGCCCGGCTGTCGCCTTTTCTCAAGCGGCTTCCGGAGGGCGTGCGGTTCGCGCTGGAAGTGCGCAACAAGGCGTGGCTCGGTGCAAAGCTCTTCGACCTGCTCCGCGGCCATGCCGTGGCCCTGGCACTGATCGACCATCCCTGGATGCCGCGGCCGTCGCAGCTTTTCCGCAGCGCTGATCCCATCACCGCTGATTTCGCCTACATCCGCTGGCTGGGCGACCGCAAAGGAATCGAAGCAATAACCAAGACGTGGGACAAGACTATCGTGGACCGCACCAGCGAGCTGACGGAATGGGCCAATGTTTGCTGGAAAATTTCCGGTCGCGGCGTTCCCATTTTTGCCTACGCCAACAACCATTACGCCGGCTACGCGCCGGCCACGGTGCGGATGTTCGTGGAGCTGTGGGAAAAACAGGACCGGTGAGTTTTCCACAGGCCATTTGACCTCCCTGTCCCGGAGCGTACAATTATTCCTTCGTTTCTTCTGCCAGGGGCCCACATGGAAGTGCTGTCCGAGCACGCGCAACAGAGGCGCGTGGGTTTGCGGTATTGGATGCAACGCGTCCTGCGCGAAGCGCGCCTTGCTGCGCGTGACGCCTCCCCCGAAGTCGTCCACGATCTGCGCGTGGCGTTGCGCCGCTGCCGCTCCATGGCTGCCGGTCTCGCCCAAGTGGATTCCGATAGGTCCTGGGACGAAATGCGCCGGGCCAGCCGCAAACTTTTCCGCCGCCTGGGGGAATTGCGCGATCTGCAAGTGCTCCAGGAGTGGGTGACGCGGTTGGCCGACGAAGGCGACCCCGTGCGCCAGGCGCTCACGGAACTGTTTTCAGCGCGCGAGCCGGAATTGAAGGACGAAGTAGCGAAAGCGCTGGAGGCCTTCGACCGGAGACAATGGCTGCTGTGGTCGCGGGCGCTTCCGGAGCGGGCGCGGCGCCTGGCGCCCGATGGGCTGGTGGCGCAGCACCTGGCGCTGGAGAGCTGGGAACAGGCCCGCGCGCTGCACCGGCGCGCCCTGCGCAACCGAAGTCCCGCCTCGTGGCACGAACTGCGCATCGGCGTGAAGCGGTTCCGCTACACCGTGGAAAACTTCCTGCCGGAGCGGCACGAGGCCTGGGGCGCGGACCTGAAGCGCATCCAGGACCTGCTGGGGGAAGTCCACGACCTGGACGTGCTGGCGGAGACGCTGCCGGAAACCGGACCGGTCTACGATGATGCGGCCGCGGCGCGCTGGCACGCGGCCATCGAGCGCGAGCGAACCTCCCGGCTGGACGAGTATCGCGCCAGGATGGCCGGGCGGAACTCTCTCTGGTCCGTCTGGCGCGCCGGGCTGCCCGAGGGCGAACGGCTGGAAGCAGCGGCGCTGGCGAAGTTGACACAGTGGGCTGCGGGGCTGGACCCCGACACGGCGCATTCCCGCCAGGTGGCGCGCATTGCCCTGGAGCTCTTCGACGGGCTCGCCGCGGCAGGATTCAACGGAACTTTGGGCCATCCGCGGGCGCGTGTGCTGCTGCACGCCGCGGCGCTGCTGCACAACACAGGACGCGCGGAGGCTGCGAAGGGCCATCACAAAGCTGCCTATCGGCTCATTTCCCGGCTGGCGCCCCCCCTGGGATGGTCGAAGGAAGAAATCGAACGCGTGGCCGTGATCGCGCGCTACCACTGCGGCACCGAGCCGCGGCAAAAACACAGAGCCTATGGCGCTCTGGAGCCCGACGGGCGCAGCGTCGTACGCACCCTCGCGGGCGTCCTGCGCATTGCGGACGCGCTGGACGAGGCCCACGACGGCGCCGTGCGCCGCGTGGAAGTGCGCAGCAGCGCGGAGTATCTGCTCATCCGCGCCGCCGGCTGGCAGGAGACGGAACAGACCGCGGGCACCCTGGGCGGGAGGAAGCACCTGCTGGAAGCGGCGCTGGGGCGTCCTATTATCGTGCGCTCCGCGCCCGTTCGCGACGCGACTGTGCTCACACGAATGGCGCCGCGTGGCGTAGCCGTGGTCGCGGATTAGGAATGCGTCCGGAAGGGCACGGCTCCAGCCGTGCCGACAAGTGTGCGTAGTTCAGGGGCTTCTGCCACTGAGGTCGGAAGCCGCAGCGTCTACAGCATTTTCGAGAACCCTTCTCACCTACTGCCCACTATTTGCAGCGGAAATGGCGGTTAATTTGTCGATGCGCGCCCTCAGCAGCTCAGCCTGGAAGATAGGCGGCGAGCACGTCCGGCTGGTGCAGATAAACGCGGCGGCCTGCCTCAGTTCGGGGTACTGCACGTCGGGATTCGGCAGGCGGCCCTCGCGGGTGTCCCACCATTCCAGCCGCTTGTACGCCACCGGATAGCGCAGCGCGGCCTGGAAGAGCGCCTGCGCCGCGGGATCGTCCTTGTGACCGACGATGGTGAGGTGCAGCGGGGAACGGGAAAGCTCGTAATCTACGAGCAGCGTGCTGGCCACCGGCAGCCGCCGCGCGATGGGGCCGGCGGCCAGGTAGCGCATGGCCTCCTGGGCCATCTTCTCGTAGTCGGCATTTCCGGTGAAATAGAAAAGCAAGTTGGCGCAGCGCGCGACCTCCACGTTTTCGTCGCGCTGCGCATGGACAGCGTACGCGTGATCCGTAGACGTCTTCGAAGTGAGATAGCCCGCGCCGGACGCGGAGGACGGCGCGCGGAACGTGCGGTCAATGAACCGCATGGTCTGCTCCGCGTGGACCAGCGTGGGGCGATCCCCGGTCGAGCCATAGAGCGCGAGATACGCCCGCACCATGGCTACGGAATCTCCCAGATAAGGCCCGGCTGCGTCCTTCGCGTCGTGGCGGAAGCCGCCATCGGGAAGCGCGCGATTCGCCTCCGCCCAGGCGACGGCGCGGCGCGCCTCGTCGAGCGCCTTGGCGTCGCCTGTAGCCGAATAGAACGTGGCGAGCGCTGCGGCGGCCCAGCCGTTCTCCCGCGCGTAGGTGTGCGTGTCCACGCGGGGCACGCCCTGCTTGCGCCGCGCTGCATCGGACAGGCGGAAATACGCGGCGCTGTGCCTCCCGTCCACCACGTCGGCGTCCTGGCTGGTATAGAACGCGCCGGCAGGACTCAGGAGAAACTTCTCCAGAAATCGATGAATGTCTTTTGCCGCCTGGAGCGCGGCGGGATCTTGGAACTGCGCGTAGCCCAGCGAGAAAATGCGCAGGTTTTCGGCCTGCATAGACATGATTTTCTCGAAGTGCGGGTTGGACCACACCCCGTCGGTGGAATATTGATAGACGCCGCCCCACACGGGATCGATCAGATGCTCTTCTCCCGCCAGGGTCTGGCGCACCATGCGCGCGGCGCGGGCATCGCCGCCCTTGGCGCGGATCATGGCCAGCTCCACGGAATCCCAGTCGAGGAATTTGTGCCCGAAGCCCCAGCCTCCTTCCTTGGTGTCGTAGCCGTCCAGATAGTCCTTTTCGAGTTCGGCGCGCAGCGAGGCGGAGATGGCGGCGCTCGAGTATTCGATGTGTTCTTCCGGGACCACGGAGGGGCCTGGCGTGGGATCGTCAATAATGGCCTGGAGCATGGAAGCCATGTCGCCGGGCGGCAGGTAGCCCTGGCGCTTCACGATTTCGTTGCCTTTGCCGTCGAAGACCACCGTGGCGGGCCAACCGTAGTCTTCATAGCGATTCGAGAGATCGGGACGCGCGTCCTGGTCCACGCGTACGGTGATGTAGCGCGCGCGCAGCAGCCGGATCACCTCCGGGTCGCGATACGTCGTATCCGCCATCACGTGGCACCAGTGGCACCACACCGCTTCGAGATCCAGCAGCACGAACCGGTTCTCTCGCCTCGCCTGCTCGAACACGCCGTCCGACCAGCCCACCCAGGTGAGCGGCGCCTTGGAGCTATCCTGCGCCCTCTGCGCGGGCGAGGCCTTGCGAGCAGAGGGGACCTTTGGAGCGTCCTGCGCGAAGCAGCGCATAGCGGCGCACGACGCCAGCACCAACGCAGCCCCTGACGCCAAACGCATCGCCCGTTTCATGTTGCTCGCCTCCGCCGCTTTCGATTGTACGCCGATCAGCCAGGGACCGGATTGAGTGGCCGCCCGCCATCCTCGCGAGGGCGTTTGGCCCTCCGGTAGCGGAAGGAATCGCTCTCGTTGATAATGGCAGCGCGAAGTCACAAGGAGGGCGGCCATGCGGATGATGGCAGCGGCGGCTGTGATGATGTTTGCAGCCGGAGCGGTCGCGCTGGGTGGTCCAGCACCAGCTCGGGCGCAGGACCACCAGGCTCTCCCCGCTGCCGAGCCGGAAGCGTTGGGCATTGCGCTGGAGGGCTATCCGTACCCCTGGCCGGTGCATTTCCTGCCGCTGACCATCGAGCGACAGGACGTGCGCATGGCTTACATGGACGTGCCCCCGGCGCCGCAGACGGCGGGAACCGCGGAGAGCACGGAAAGCCAGAGCGAGCGCGTCGCCGTGCTGCTGCATGGGAAGAATTTTGGCGGCTATTACTGGGCGGAGACGGCACGCGCGCTGGCCGCGGCGGGCTTTCGCGTGGTGATTCCGGACCAGATTGGGTGGGGAAAATCGTCGAAGCCGGAGATCGGCTACAGCTTTCAGTTGCTGGCGGCCAACACACTGCGCCTGCTGGACGCGCTGGGAATCCGGAGAGCAGCCGTTATCGGACATTCCACCGGAGGCATGCTGGCCGTGCGGTTTGCTCTGACGTATCCGGAACGCGTAACGCGGCTCGTCCTGGAAGATCCGATCGGGATGGAAGATTACCGCGTAAACATTCCGCCGCAGACGGACGAAACGCTGTATCAGGCCGAACTGGCGTATACGGACCCGGCAAAAATCCGCGCGTTCTATGCGCGATACTTTGCGCATCCGCGGCCGGAAGTATACGAGCCGCTCGCCGAGGTGCAGATTCGCGTGACCCGCAGCGGGGAGTATGCCCGCTGGGCCCGCGCGTCGGCGCTCGCCTACCAGATGATTTACCAGCAGCCGGTCCGCTACGAATACGGCCTGCTCCGACCGCCGGTACTGGTGATTGTGGGCGGCCAGGACCATACGGTGCCGCTGGGAAGCTACGCCGCGCCGGAAGCGCGGGCGCGCATGGGCAACTTTGTGGAGCTGGGGCACGCGGCGGCTCGCGACATTCCACACGCCACCCTCGTGGTGATTGCAGCCGCGGGGCATATTCCGCATATCGAGCAGGCGGAGGAATTTCAGCGTGCGTTGCTGGCGTTTCTGGGCGGGCAGCAATGACTCCCGAGCAAACGCTGCCGCCCGCGAGGGCCTGAGCGATTAGTCCTGTCCCACTCCGCTGGCGAGACTGTCAGTTTTGACAGTACCGTGCATTCTTCCCCGCCAATTAGGATTCACTGCGTCGCTGGCCATCAAGTGGTATTATTTGCTGCCATTGGGACGCGGAAATCAGGATCAGATGCAAGCTGGCCCTGCGACTCCCAGGTCATGCAGGGAAAGTGGGGGAGAGCTCGGCCGCAGGCGACGCCAGCCTTGGCGTTTACGGACCAACGAGAATCGCAGCGAGCCCTTCGTACCTGAACCCGATTCTGCTGCGGATCGCAGAAGGCGCCGGTCGCCAGGAGCAGACGCAATGCCCACGAAGCAGCTGAGAATCGCGCCGGCTCTCCTAGCCCTTGCCGCGGTGCTGCCCGCCGGGTGCGGCAAAATGGGGCTGCCTCCCGCGGGTCCTCCCGACGTTGAAGTGGTCGAAGTTATCCAAAAAGATGTCCCCATCACCAAGGAATGGGTGGCTACCCTGAATGGACTGGTCAACGCCCAGATTCGCGCCCAGGTGACCGGCATACTTCTCAAGCAGGAATACACCAACGGCGCCGTAGTGAAAAAAGGCTCACCGCTCTTTCTGATAGACCCCAGACCCTTCCAGGCCACTCTCGATCAAGCCACTGCAAATCTCCAACAGGCCAAGGCGAGTTTGGATAAAGCAAAGGCACAGTTGGGGAAGACGCAATTGGACGTCGATCGTTACACCCCTCTCGCCAAAGAAAGCGCCATCAGCCAGCAGGAGCTGGACGATGCCGTTCAGGCAAACCTGGCCGCCAAGGCGCAGGTGGAGGAGGCGAAAGCGGCCATTGAAGCGGCACAGGCCGCCGTGGAGTCGGCCCGATTGAATCTCGGTTTCACCAGCATCACTTCGCCGATCGACGGGGTAACCGCCATCTCCACCGCCCAGGTGGGCGACTATGTTGGTCCCCAGAGCGGCACTCTGACTACTGTCTCTACCTTGAACCCCATTCTCGTCAATTTTACGCCCAGCGAACAGGAATACCTGACTGCAATGAGGGAAGCAATGAAGTTCGGGCTCTCCGAAGACCAAGCCATGCACAAGTTCGAATGGAAATTGCAACTCACCGATGGCTCCATCTATCCCCAGACGGGGCGCTTTTATGCCCTTGACCGTCAGGTGGACGTGAGAACAGGAGCGGTCCTGGTTCAAGTTGAGTTCCCCAATCCGGGCAATTTCCTTCGCCCCGGTGGGTTCGGCCGCATCAGCTCGGTGGTGCGGATGCAGCAGGGAGCCTTGCTCGTTCCGCAACGTGCGGTGAGTGAATCGCAGGGAGGCTATCTCGTAGCATTCGTGGGCAGCGACAATAAGGCCAGCATCCGCTCCGTCAAAATGGGCGAGAAGACCGGCGGTATGTGGATTGTCACTGAAGGACTCAAGGCTGGCGAGCGTGTGGTTGCGGAGGGAGTCCAAAAAGTTCAGGACGGCGAACTGGTGAATCCCAAGCCCTACAAGCCGGCCGTTGCCCCCGGCACAGACTCCGGCAAAACCGGCGGCGGTTCCTAGACCGGCGCCATGTCCAAGTTCTTCATCGAACGCCCCATCGTGGCCATGGTGATCTCCATCGTGATGGTCATCGTGGGCTCCGTTGCCATCCTGAGTTTGCCGACCGCCCAATTCCCCAACATCGCCGACCCTCAAATCCAGGTGACCGCCACGTACCCGGGCGCCGACGCCATCACCCTGGACCAGTCCGTGGCCACACCCATCGAGCAGCAGATGAGCGGCGTGGACAACATGGAGTACATGTATTCGCTCAATGCCAACAATGGCCAATCCAAGCTGACCGTGGATTTTGACGTAAAGACCGACCCCAACACGGACCTGATTCTCACCCAGATGCGGCAGTCGCAGGCGGCCTCGCAGCTCCCTTCGGAAGTCAACGCGCAGGGCGTCACGGTGCAGAAATCCACCTCCGCCCCGCTCATGCTCTTCGATCTGTACTCCCCGGATGGCCGCTACGACGCCCAGTTTCTGGCCAACTATGCCTACATCAATCTTCTCAGCCCGCTGACGCGTTCCTACGGAATCGCCAGCGTCTCCATTTTTGGCGCCGGACAGTACGCCATGCGGTTCTGGGTGAATCCCGACCAACTGGCCAAGCTCCAGATCACCGTTCCGGAGATCATCAACGCCGTCAAAGCACAGAACAACGTGAACCCGTCGGGCCAAATCGGCGGCGAGCCCGTGCCTCCCGGGCAGGAATTTACTTTGGCCGTCATTGCCCAGGGCCGGTTGGTTTCCGAAGAGCAATTCGGTCAGATCGTCGTGCGCGCCAATCCCGATGGCTCACTCGTCCGGCTCAAGGACGTGGCCCGGATCGAATTGGGCACCCAGGTTTATAACCTTTCCGGCCGCCTGGATGGCAAGCCGGCCGCCATCGTCGCGATTTACCAGCTTCCCGGCTCCAATGCTATTCAGGCTGCCCAAGGCGCCAAGAATCTGATGGCCGCGGCGAAAAAGAACTTCCCGCCGGGCCTCGACTACGTCACGGCCCTCGACACCACTCTCCCGGTCACCGAAGGCATCCGCGAGATCGTCCACACGCTCGTTGAGGCCCTCGTGCTCGTCATTATTGTGGTGTTCATCTTCCTCCAGGGCTGGCGGGCCACGTTGATTCCGCTGTTGGCCGTGCCCGTCTCCCTCGTGGGCACCTTCATAATTTTCCCCGTGCTCGGATTTTCCATCAACACGCTCTCCCTTTTCGGCCTAGTGCTGGCCATCGGCTTGGTGGTGGACGACGCCATCGTCGTGGTCGAAGCGATTGAACATCACATCGAGCATGGGCTCTCCCCCAAGGAAGCGGCGCTCAAGGCCATGGACGAAGTCACCGCCCCGGTCATTGGCATCGCCATCGTGCTGTCCGCGGTCTTCATCCCCACCGCTTTCATCCCCGGCATCACCGGACGCCTGTATCAGCAGTTCGCCGTGACCATCGCCGTCTCCGTCATCATCTCCGCTTTCAATGCGCTTTCGCTGAGCCCCGCACTGGGCGCCTTGCTGCTTCGTCCCAAGACGGAATCCCGCGGCCCCCTGGCGGCGTTTTTCGGCTGGTTCAACAGGAGCTTTGCCCGCGCAACAGAAGGATATGTGCGTTGGTGCTCCACGCTGGTGCACAAACTCGGCTTTATGATCGTCCTGCTGCTCGTCTTCACCGTTCTCGCTGGAATCTTTGGCGACAAGCTTCCCAAGAGCTTCCTGCCGGAAGAAGACCAGGGCTACCTCTACGTTTCCTTGCAGCTCCCCGACGCTTCTTCCCTGCAACGATCCAGTTCGGCCGGGAAAATAATCGAAGACATTCTGGCCAAGACGCCGGGCGTCGCTCATGTAACGAATGTCATCGGCTACAACATGTTGAGCGGCGTGCAGAATACCTATAGCTCCTTCTTTTGGGTGACCCTCAAGGAGTGGAAAGAACGTACGGCCCCCGACGAACAATACTGGGCCATCAAAATCCATTTGCTGGAAAAGCTCCGCGAAGTGGCCCAGGGCTTCAGTATCGCCTTCCCGCCCCCTTCCATTCCCGGCGTGGGAGCGTCAGGCGGCGTCACCTTTATCCTGGAAGACCGCTCCGCCAAGGGCCTCGACTTCCTGAGAGACAACCAGGAGAAGTTCATGGCCGCGGCGAAAAAGCGGCCGGAGTTTTCCTTCATTTTCACCACCGCTCTGCCCTCCGTCCCGCAGCTCGCCGTTGACGTGGATCGCGACAAGGTGCTCAAACAAGGGGTACCCCTCAGCGACGTCTACCAGACCCTGCAGGCCTTCATGGGCGGGGCATTTATCAACTTCTTCAACCGCTTCGGGCGCGTGTGGCAGGTTTACGTCCAGGCCGAAGGCGACTTTCGAACGCGGGCCGAAAACGTCGGCCGGTTTTACGTGCGCAATAACTCCGGCCAGATGGTCCCACTCTCCGCGGTTACTTCCATCCGCCCCCGGCTGGGTCCCGAGTTCACTATGCATTACAACATGTACCAGTGCGTGCAGATCAACGGCATCACCAAGCCCGGCTTCAGTTCCGATCAGGCCATGAAGGCCCTGGAAGAAGTTTTCGCGCAGACCATGCCGCCGGGCATGGGCTTCGATTACATGGGTATGTCCTTTCAGGAGCAAAAGGCGGCGCAGGGCGTGTCGCCGGCGGTCATCTTTGGATTCTCCATCCTTTTCGTTTTCCTGATCCTGGCGGCGCTCTACGAGAGCTGGACGCTGCCCTTCAGCGTGCTCTTGAGCACGCCCATTGCGGTGTGTGGCGCCTTTGGCGCTCTTTTCTTGCGCCGCATCATCGGCCTCCTGGTCTTCAAGGAATACACTTCTCTGGCCCTGGAGGATAATGTCTACGCGCAAATCGGTCTGGTCATGCTGATCGGCCTCGCCGCCAAAAACGCCATCTTGATTGTCGAATTTGCCAAAGCGGAATTCGAGAAGGGCCGGCCGATCGTGGAGGCCGCCCTGGAAGGCGCCAAGCTGCGCCTGCGTCCCATCCTGATGACTTCCTTTGCTTTCATCCTGGGCTGCGTGCCCCTCTGGAGAGCCACCGGCGCGGGTGCAGCGTCCAGACAGGTGATGGGGACCACTGTGATCGGTGGCATGTCCGCAGCCAGCGCCATTGCCATCTTCTTCGTTCCGGCTTTGTTCTTCATGATTGAAAAGCTTGGCGGCGCCGAACACAAGAGCGAAGGGTCGGGAACTCCCGGGCCCGCTGCGGGCGGGCCGAAAGGCGGGCATTAGGCCGCGCGGCGTGAACCGGAGAGATGAACCGGACCAGATGACGACGAGAACTTCATTCACGGCTCATCGGAACTTCTTTCCCTTCCGTGACTCTGCGCGGTGGACCGGGCGCGAGAAGGAGAGAACAGCGCGACTGGTGTCTGCTCGGTTCGCGCTTCTCGTTCTCCTTCTGCCTCTGCTCCTGTCCGCCTGCGCGCTTGGCCCGAATTACAAGCGGCCTGTGGTGAACTCTCCGGCGGATTTCCGAGGGACCGAAGGGGTCGCGCAGCAGGCCTCCATCGCCGACCTGCCCTGGTGGCAGGTCTTCAAAGACGAGACGCTCGGAAACCTCATCCGTACGGCGCTTCAGAACAATTACGACCTGCGCATCGCGGTGGCGCGCGTGGAGCAGTCGCGCCAGATCGCCTTGCAATTCCACGCGCAATTTCTTCCCACCGTCAATTACTCTGCGACCGGCAGCGACGGCAGAAACGAGTTCGCAGGCACCGTCGCTCCTAACGGAGGCCAGACCCGGGGTGCATTCGTGGGCATCGCCAGCGCGGCCTGGGAAGCCGACGTCTGGGGTCGCATCCGGCGATTGAACGAGGCGGCCCGCGCGCAGTATCTCTCCACCGAAGAGGCCCGCCGCGGCGTCATGCTCTCGCTGGTCAGCGGCGTCGCGCAAGCCTATTTCGAGCTGCTGGAACTCAAACTCGAGCTGGAAATCGCGGTACGCACCACGGACTCGTTCCAACAAACCATGAAGCTGTTCAATCAGCGCCTCGAAGGCGGAGTCGCCACCAAGCTACAAACCTCAAGAGCCGAAGCCGCTTATGCCACGGCTGCCGCATCCATTCCGGAACTCGAGCGCGAGATCGTTCTCAAGGAAAACCAGATCAGCGTCCTCCTGGGCAATAATCCCGGCGAGATCCAGCACACGTCCACATTGCTGGAACAGATCATCCCTCCCCAGGTGCCGGCCGGCTTGCCCTCCGCTCTGTTGGAGCGCCGGCCCGACGTCCTCGGCGCCGAACAAGACCTGCGGGCCGCCAACGCCCAAGTCGGTGTGGCCACCGCGAATTTCTTCCCGCAGGTGGGTCTGAGCGCACTGGGTGGCGGGGCCAGCACGCCGCTCTCTCTGCTCTCCTCCGGCCAGTCGAACCTGTGGAGCATTGCCGGCAACGTGGCCGGACCCATCTATCAAGGCGGCGCCCTGCGGGCCCAGAAGCGCCAGGCTGTCGCCGTCTGGGAACAAACCAAGTTCCAGTACGAGCTGGCCGCGCTGAATGCTTTTCAGGACGTCTCCAACGCCCTCGTCTCACGCCAGAAGTACGAAGGCGTCCGCGCAAAGCAGGCAGAGGCCGTCAGTGCCTACCAGGAGGCCGTCAAGATTGCGATTCTGCGTTACGTTGCCGGCAAAGCCAGCTACTTTGAAGTCCTGGACGCCCAGCAGCAGCTCTTTCCCGCGGAAAACGCCCTGGCGCAAACGGAACTCGCCCGGCGCGTCGTCATCGTCCAGCTCTATCTGGCGCTCGGGGGTGGCTGGAATCTTTCGGATCCCCAGTGGCTGGGGAACCAACCCGCGACCTCTCCGCAATCCTCTCCCGCGCCTCAGAAGCCGTAGTTCCACCACCTCGCCATCTCCCGCTGGCAATATTCCCGATTCCCAGTTCAGGTCTTTGCCGGTATTCCCAGAGGTACGACGCGGCCCGCGCCGCGCAGGTACTCGAGCAGGTGGTCGATGGGAGGCTTGGGGATGAAATCGTCGAGCGTCATGAACTCGCTGGCGGCGGATTCCTGCACAAAACCTTCGGGGAGGCCGCCGAGTGCAGCCACAAAGGGCTCCATACGCATGGGCGCCACGTACACCGTCACGTCCGTGGCCAGCAATCTGCCGAAGATCTCCAGCAAAGCCCCCGGCGAAGCCGCATACAAGGTTTCCTCCATGATCTTGAGCAGGCCGGAGATCGCCAGAATGATCCGGATGGGTTCCGCGGTATGGCGGCGGAGGTAGTCAATCACGCGGTAGCCTTCCGGGAAATCGGTGACCACCACGGCGCCCAGCGCGGCAAGTTGTTCGATCCGGGAAAGGAGTTCCGCGTTATCGGGGGCCCGTGACTCGCCGGGGTCTCCAATGGTCAGCTCGATGACCACCGCGGGCTCGTGCTCGAATGATTTCCCTTCGGCAACAAACTGCTGCCGCGCGGCCTGGAACGTCTCCCCTCCAAATAAGCCTGGGTGGCCATGCAGGGTGCGCTGCACAACCAGGGGACGTTTGCGCAGGGGAGTGGAAGGCTCCACGATCTGCGCCTTCGAATCGAACACCAGGGCGTGCGTCATTCCGCGGCGCAGCAGTTCCAACGACCAGTGCCGCGAATCCATTCCCGCGAAAACGGGGCCGGTGAGATCGAGTACGTCGACCTCGATCCTCTCCGCGGATAAATCCTCGTACAAGCCGGTGAGAAACGTTTCCGGCGAGGAGCGCTGGTGATAAGCCGCGTAGATTAAATTCACTCCCAGTGCTCCGATGGCCTGTTGCTGGAGGGCGGCGGTGGGATCGCCGAGAGTGATGTGCAGAAGGACGTGATTGGGCTGCCCGTCCGGCTCGCCCTGGAAGCGGATGCCCACCCAGCCGTGCTGCTCGTTGGTCCCCTGATAATTCCGCGTGGCGATCGTATCCGCGAAAACAAAAAAGCGGGTCTGGGCCCCTCGATCCTTGCCCAGCCGGTCGACCAGGAGCTGGTACTCGTGGTCCAGCATGGCCAGCAGCCGTTCCTTGGAAACGTACCGCGTGCCCGCACCGTACGTGTCGTCGCTCACCGTCTTGTCGTAGGCGGAGATGGCCTGCGCAACCGTTCCCGATGCCGCCCCCGCGCTCAGAAACCAGCGCGCCACTTCCTGGCCGGCTCCGATCTCCGCAAACGTTCCGTAGATCGAGGCCTCCAAATTGATGGCCAGCGCTTTGGCATGCAGGTCGGTAGATTTCGGGGTGGACGGCTCTGCCATGTGTGGCTCCTGTTCCGGAATCGTTTTCGCGCGGGAGTATACCAGTAGCGCGGGCTTTCAGCCTGCGCGCCCGTCAACATGGGAAACCATCTGCACTCAGCAAGGACACTCACAGCCGGTTGAACCTCGCGGGACGTGTAGAATCGGCGGCATGCCCGCACACGTTGCATGGAAGCGCGCGAGCCGCATCGTCCGCAACGACCGCGCCGTGGTGCGATTTGAGCGCGAAGCCCTCTCGCGCGAGGAGGCGGCTGCGTTTGCCGTGCTCGCCGCGCGCGGCATCCGTGAAGTCGAACGTCTGGTGGGGAGGCGCGGGCGCGCTCGCCTCCGATTTGAGCTGCGCAGGGATGCGCGCATCTCCACCACTCGCGGCCGAACGATTTTCCTTCCTGCGTACCGCGTGCGCGCCCGCACGGCCCCCTATCTTCACGAAATCGCCCACGCCCTGCTTCCCTGCCGGCGCGCGCCGGCCTGGTTCAGCGAGGGGCTGGCGTGCTACCTGGAGAGCGCGCTCGCCGAGCGGGGCGCCGGGTACGACTCGCGGCTCTTCACGTGGGACGGCAATCGCGGCGTGCACGACGATGCCAGACGTTGGCTGGCCGACCCCCGGGGGCGAAAGGTGTTGCCCTTCATCGGGACTCGCGGGATGCCGGCCGGGATCCTTGCAGACAGGCGCAACGTGGCGGCGCCGTTTTACGTGTTGTCGCATTCGCTCCTGAAATTTCTGGTCGAGCGCGCAGGGATGGACGCAACGGTGCGCTTGGTGCGCGCCCGGAGTTTTGCCCGGGAAGTGCAGCGATCCACTGGAAAAACCGTGGCCGCGTGGCGCAGGGAGTGGCTGCGGCGATTGCGAGTTGAGGAAAACTCCGGAGCGAACGAATCCCCGCCCGCGGAGAGCCACTGACCGTGGCCCATCAATCCGCGAGCGATCGGAACACGCGCGGAGCGTAGAGCGCAGTCAGGATCCCGGCGCCCGGGGATACGCTTTCAAATTCCAGGCAGGCCGCGCCCCCTTTTTTCATGGACGTAAACGACCTGCGGTTGCCAGTGGCGTGGGCGATGAATTCGTCGAGATGCGGGGCGTGGCCGGTGCACAGCACTTCATTCGCGTTCAGGCGCGCCAGCTCTTTCGTGAGGACCGCGGGATCAGCCTCCGGCAGCAGGGCTTCGGTCCGCCGGATTTTATCCTTGGAATAATGGAGCACGCCTGCGGCAATCTCAGCCGTCTGCCAGGCGCGCACCAGCGGGCTCGAAAGGATCACGTCCGGCTTCGCGCCGAGCTGGAGCAGCCCGGCCACCACCAGCCGCACCTTCTCCTCGCCCTTTTTTGTAAGCGGGCGCTCGGCGTCCGGGGGACAGTGTGGATCTTCACGGTCTATGGCAATTCCGTGGCGAACGAGATAGAGCACCATTTCGATTCCTCAGTTCTTTCGTCCCTCCACAGGCCGGTCCGCCATAGGCGGACGCCTCGCCGAAAAGTAGCGCGGGCCCGCCGCGGCGGGCCTGCGCTCCCATCAGCCTTGCGGACCGTTTGTACGAAGTTCGGAACTGCCTGTGCCTGGCAAGCAATCCATCTTTCTGCGTACTCTGCGGATCTCCGCCTCTGCGCTTCCGCGCCTACGCTACACGCCGCCCTTCCTTCGGCCTGCGGAACATTGCGGTGGCGCCGAATTCGCGCTCGAACAGGCCGGCCCGCTTCTGTGCCGCGGCCGCGGCCTGCGCCAGGTCGCCTTTGCCGGAGATGTCGATCTCCACGCGGCCGCCGTGATAGACGGCGCGAACCTCGCTCACCACCTGCTGGTGACCGGCATCCAAGCCTTCGGCCAGCCGGAGCATGGAAGCGAGCAGGCGCACCTGGCGGCGCTGGTCGCGTGGGAGATCCCCGTAAGGCCGGTGATCCGGATCCGGCTCGGATTTATGGTTGTGGTAGCGGGCCAGGCAACCCACGATCTGCCGGGTCTCCTCCGGCAGGCCGGGGATTTCGCCGTAGCGCACCAGGTATTCGCTATGGCGGTGATGCCCGCGGTCGTTCACGACGCGCCCCACGTCGTGGAGAAGCGCGGCCAGGTCCAGGGCCAGCCGCGCGCTGCCATCCAATCCGTGCACCGGCCGGAGCTGGTCGAACAGGGAAAGCGAAAGCGCGGCCACGTGTTCGGCGTGGCGCTCGTCGAAAGCGTACTTCCGGGCAAACCACAGCACGCCCTGGCGCGCCCCTGCGGCGCGATCGTCGCGCGCCTTCGTAGCCCGCGGCGCGGCGGCAAATCGCGAGGCCACCAGCTCCAGCAGCGCGCCTTCCCGCACCCCCACACTCGGCACCAGCAGCGAGCGCAGGCCGAAAGCTTCGCTCGCCGTGTCCAGCACAACGGCGGCGATGCCGATGACTTCGGCGCGGTCCCGGCGGATGCGATACCGGCGCATGCGGCGTTCCAGGTCGCGCCCGGCAATCTCGCCCAGGCGCCGCCGGAGCAGCCGCAGGTCCAGAACTTCCATGCCGGCGGCAGGCACGCCCGGAAAAATCTGCGCCAGCGCTTCCACGTTTCCGCCGCAGGCCACGGCGGGCCCGTGATTTCCCGCGGGCAGCCCACCGAGAGCGCGATGGATATGGTGGCGCACGACGTCGCGGATCAATTCGCTTTGCCCGGGAGTGATGCGGCCCTCGATCCCCAGCGTTTCCATCAGGCGCACCGTGCCCACGGGGAGATTCACGCTCTTGCGCACTTGTGCGCCGTGCATCAGATTCACTTCCAGGCTTCCGCCGCCCAGGTCCAGGATGACCCCGGGCTCGACTTTCCCGGCACACGCGGCCAGCACGGCGGCGCGCACCAGCCCGGCCTCCTCCTGCCCGCTGATCACTTCCAGGCGGATGCCCGTCTTCCGCTCGATGCGCCGCAGCAGTTCGTGGCGGTTGCGCGCCTCGCGGCAGGCGCTGGTGGCCACGGCGCGCCAGGCTTCCACGCGGTACAGGTCCATCAGCCCGCGGAAGGCGCGGAAAGCTTTGACGGCGCGCTCGATGGTTTCCTCGTCAATGTGCCGCCGGGTGAAGGCGCTGTGCCCCAGACGCACGGGAGCGCGTTCCGTGGCCAGCTCGTGAATCGCGGTGGGGGATTCGGCACGGGCGATGACCAGCCGAATGGCATTCGAGCCCGCGTCCATCGCCGCGATATGGATGGGAAATGGCAATTCCGGTTTAGCGCCACACCGGCGCGCGCGCCGAGGAAGGACGGAAGCGCGTGGAGCGGATGCCCAGTTGCGTGGCGATGCGCGCCCGCAAATCGCCGTTCACTTCGGCCACTGTGCGCTCCCCGTCCACCTCGATAAAGCGGTGGCGCCGGGCCAAAACTTCGAACTCCTTCTTCACCATGCCCTGATAGCGGATAAAGGATTTGTACAGGTCGGAAGAAAGGGACATGTCGCGCCCGGCCTCCCAGTAGGAAATCGCGTGCGATTTCTTGAATTCGCGCTCGAAGGCCGCCTCCGGGCGCACGTTCAGCCAAAACGTGATGTCGGGGCGCAGCGCCATTTCATACAGGCCGTGCAGGTATTCGCGGTCAATCCCGCGCACCACCGCGCGCGCGATCAGCGTGAAGATGTAGCGATCCGCCAGCACGATCATGCCGGAGCGCAGCGCCGGCACGATGCGGTGCTCGAGCTGATCGTAGAAGTCCGTGGCATACATGAGCGCCAGCGTCATGCGGGTCACCGCGTTGTTCGCCAGCAGGTCGTCAATGTCCTCGGCCACCAGATAGGACCGCCGCAGGCCCATGGTCTGCACGGCAAAACCCTCGGACTCCAGCCATTCGGTGAGCAGGGCGATCTGCGTTGAGCGGCCCGAGCCGTCGCTGCCTTCCAGCACGATCAGCGAGCCGGCCAGTTCTTCCTCGTGGAAACCGGGCAGCTCGGCCCCGAAGAACCGCGGGAGCGGCTTCCCTTCCCCGTTCCGGCCTTTCGAACCGCGCACTCCGGCCGCCTTGTGCGCGCGGCTCACGGCTTCTTCCTCGGTCGGAAGCGTTCCAGGTCCACCCGCTCCGCGGCGATTTCCCGCATTTTCCGCTGCAGCCGGTTCACTTTGAGCGTGCCGTCCATCACCACGAAGTTGTCCGATTCGATCATGCGGTCGTACTGGTCCATGATCATGCCCTGGAAAATGCGGAAGCTCTCCGCGCGATCGAACGACAGGCCCAGGTCCATCCCCGCCTCGTAGTATTTCAGCTTCGGCCGGCCGCTCAGGATGCGGTTCACCGCCACTTCCAGCGGCGCGCGAAAATAGAACGTGACGTCGGGAACGGGAGCGAAGCGGTACAGGTTGCGCAGCCACTCGTACGAGCAGCCCCGCGCCGAATCGCGCGCAAAGGCGGTGTAGACGTAGCGATCCGCCAGCACCAGGTACCCGCTGTGCAACAGGGGGAGGATTTGCCGCTCGCAGCGGTCCGCGAAATCCGCGGCGTGCAGCAGCGAAAAGGTCACCGGCGTCAGCAGCCGCCGCTGCTTGCCGCGCTTCGTGGCCGACTTCACCAGTTCCGAGGAATTCCATTCCGTGAAGTGCAGCCGGTAGCCGTTGATTTCCAGCCAGCGCTTCAGCAGATAGAGCTGCGTACTTTTCCCCGACCCGTCAATTCCTTCCACCACCACCAGGGCGCCGGGATAGGGACGTGCCCCGTCCTTCTTGGTCGCGCCGGCGGGGCGCTCCACGGGCTCGGATTCCAACTCTTCTGCTGCGACCTGCGGATTCACCAGTTCGTCGAGCGCCTTCATCTGCGGCACACCCTATCAAAGGAAGATGAACAGATGGTTACAACGGAGCGCGGGCGTTCCCTGTTGTTGCCAATCCCGCACCTCGGCCAGTATAGCTCAGTTCCGCGCAGGGAATCGCCTTCAGCCCGCGTTCGCCAGGATCCGCACCGCAGCCCTGCGCGCCCGGTGCGCCGACATCGCTTTTTTCACGGCGATCGCCGCATCAAAAGATGGACAGCTTGATGCGCAGATATTTCTTCGGGTCTTTGCGGATATCGGCGATCAGCAGCCGCAGCTCGGCGGAGAGGCTGGTCAGGTTGTCGTAGAGATGCGGGTCGTCGAGGGCTTTGGGAATGCTGCCGCTGCCCTTGGTCAGTTTGTCGGTCACCTCTTTGAGGCTCTCTGCGGAGTCGCGCAGGTTATCGTAGAGCTTCTCGTCGGTGGTGAGCTTGCCGAAAGTGCCCTTGCCCGCGCGCACGTCGGTGATAAACGCGTTGGCCTTGTCTACGAACTCCTTGGCACTCTGATAGAGAGAGGGATCGTAGACGAGTTTTCCGAGAGTCCCTTTCTGTTCCTGGATTTCGGACAGCACTTGGTCGATGCGGTCGGCCATGGAGTTGAGCCGCTGGTACATTTCGTCGCTGGCCAGGAGTTTGCCCAGCGAGTTATTTCCGGCCTGGGTTCGCTCCAGTAGCTGGTCAAGGCGGGTGGCGCTGGCATTCAGGTGGTTGTAGAGCTGTTCGTCGGTCATCAATTTCCCCAGCGAACCCTGGCCCTTGCGCAGGCCGGCGATCAGGGACTGCACGTCTTTCGCCAGCGTGCCGAGATTTTCCACCAGGTCGGCCCCGCGCTCCACCACGTCCTTCATGGCCACTTCTTCTTCGCCGGGCACCTCGCCCTGCGGGGGGATGGAGCTGCCGGAATAGCCCCGCGTAATGTTCACATAGCGGTTGCCGAGGAAGCCTTCGGTCACCAGGCTGGCGCGCGACTCGGTGGTGATGTTGTCCTTGAATCGCCGGTCCACGCGCATGATCACTTCCACGTTGCGCTTCCGGTCCACCTTCCCGCCGGGGGCCGCAGGAGGGGCCACGTGGATCCCGTCCACGTTGCCGACCTCAACGCCGTCCAGGCGCACGGGAGCGCCCAGGGTGAGACCCTCGACTTCCGGCAGGAAGGTCCGCAACTGATACTTGGCGCGCAAGATTCCCGCCCCGGTGACGTAGAGAATCGCCACCATGATCAGGAACAGCCCGACCAGGGTGAGAAGGCCCACCCGCAGTTGCGCCCAGGTGACTTGCTTGCGTTGTGGCATCCCGTCCCTCCTCCGGAAATACTACCCACACGGCAAATGGGATTCTGTCACACAAGGAAGCGTTGCAGATAGGTGTCCTTGGAACCGGCCACCTGCTCCTGATCTCCCTCGAAGTAGACCTTTCCCTGGCGCAGAAACAGAAACCGGGTCTGCGGCCGTTCCCCGGCCGGGGGGCCGGCGGAAGCGTCAGCGCCAGGCTGTCCGTTTCCGGAGACGTGCACCACCGCGTTGCTCTCCGGGGCGAACCGGTAATTGGCCAGCGCAAAGGCATCCTGGATGCGCTGCGTGGCCACCAGCGAGGTGACCCCGTACACGTCCCGCAGGCGCAGGATCAGCGTGATGATCGTCTGCGAGGTGACCGGGTCGAGTCCGGCCGTGGGCGAATCGTAGAGCACGATGGGCGGGTGCGTGATCAGCGCGCGCGCGATGGAGATGCGCCGGCGCATCCCTCCGGAAAGTTCGCCGGGCAGTTTCTCCCGCGCGTCCTGCATTTCCACGAAACGCAGTGACTCGTCCACGCGCGCTTCGATCTCGTCTGCGTCCGCGCCTTCTTCCCGCAGGCGGTAGGCTACGTTGTCCGCGACGCTCAGCGAATCAAACAGTGCGCCCTCCTGGAACACGAAGCCCAACTGCCGCCGGAAGGGCAGCAGATCCGTCTCGGACATTGCCGTCACATCTCTGCCCAGCACCTGGACGCGGCCGGCGTCGGGCCGCATCAGTCCCGCCACCATTTTCAGCAGCAGCGTTTTCCCCGAGCCCGTTTCGCCGAGCAGGGCCAGGGTCTCGCGCGGGGCGACGGCAAACGATACCCCGTGGAGCACCTCCCGCTCATCGAACGCGATGCGGACATCTTCCAGGGCGATGGAGGGAGTTTCCAGGGGTGCGACACTCATGCGGAAGCGGCGGCGACGCAAGGGCGTGGCCGCCGCAATGATTATAGGGGCAAAACGCCGCGGTCAGAAGCAGTAGCGCGGCCTTTTAGGCTGCGCTCCCCTCCCGAATCGAACTCTGCCGCGCCACAGCCTGAAATCTCGTGCTACGCTGCACCCAGTAGCGCGGCCTTTCAGGCTGCGCCTTCATGCCCGCTCGGCCATGACGTACTACGCGCGCCACCTCCCCCACTGGGACCCCGACGGCAAGACTCTCTTCGTCACCTGGCGTCTCTTCGGCTCTCTCCCCCCAGCAGTCCTAAGCAAGTACACGGATCTCAATCGCACCGCGCCAGGAAAAGCATTCGCCGAAATTGATCGATTCCTGGATCGCGTCA
>DATEQM010000015.1:0-14191 GCA_035272605.1 Candidatus Acidiferrales bacterium
TGACCGCAACTACCTCGCGGAACTGGAGAATCGGGCGCAGACCGGAGGGAAGGCGGCGGCGGATCGTGTGGCCATCGCGCACCACGTCGCGGCGCAATTCGAGCTCGCACACGGCGAGATCAAAGCCGCCACCACCCATTACCGCCGCGGGCTCACCTACGCGCCGGACAATATGGGCCTGCTGCTGAATCTTTCCTACCTGCTGCTCCGGCAGAGCGAGTATGCGGAGGCGCTCGACTGCCTGGAACGCGCCCAGCGCGTGGATCCGCAATCGCCCGAGGTGGGGAAATTCATGGGCTGGGCCTACTCCGGGCAGAACAAGCTCGATCTAGCTATCGCCGAATGGAAGAAGTCGCTGGCCCTCCGCGCGGATCCGGAAGTAGAGAAGGCGCTGGCCAAGGCGCAACGCGACCAGCAGGAGGAAGCCGGCTACCGCGAAGGACAGAGCGCCCACTTTCAGATCCGCTATAGCGGTGCCGCCGCTCCGCAGTCGCTCGTGCGCGACATCCTGCGCACGCTCGAGGAGCATTTCTCGACCATCGAATCGGTGCTGAACTACACGCCGCCCGAGTCCATCGGCGTGGTCCTCTACACCGACCAGGCGTTTATGGACATTACGCGCGCGCCCTCCTGGGCCGGTGCGCTGAACGATGGCCGCATCCGCGTCCCCGTCCAGGGCTTGCGCCAGATGAACTCGGAGTTGAGCCGTACCCTGAAACACGAGTTGACGCATAGCTTCATCACCCAGAAAACGCGGGCGCGCTGCCCCGTGTGGCTCCAGGAGGGCGTGGCCCAGTGGATGGAGGGCGCCAGCGCCGGCGATTCGGCCTCCGCGTTCGTCAGTTCGTTCGACCGCACCCACCAGACCTTATCTCTGGGCGCTCTGGAATCTCCGTGGATCAACCTGCCGGGGGACGATGCGCGCGTGGCTTATTCCTGGGCGCTTTCCGTCGTGGAGTTCATCGTGAAACAGGGCGGGCCGGAGGACATTACCCGCATGCTCGATCAGATCGCCGCGGGGAACGACACCCAGACCGCCGGGAAAAATATTCTGCGCATGGATTACCCGGAATTGGAAGAAGAGACGGTGAATTACCTGCGCGCCACTTACGTGCGCTGAGTCCGCCACGCCCTCGGAATCCGCCTGACCCTGGGCGCCAGCCGGCAGCCTTTCTCTTTAACAATTGCCCCGCCCGCCAGAATGCCTTTGTCGCTGGCGGTGGTCTTGCAGCTTCGCGCGTTCGGAACTTTGTCCCCGTCTCTCGCGTACTAACCCTTGACGCGATCTCGGGAATACTCGGGGGACCAAAGAAGCCTGACCGTCCAGGAGGCCGAGCCAATGAATTCGTTCAGCAATCAGTTGCGGCAAGCTCTGCGGAGACTGGGGCGGGCTCCGATGTTCACAGTGATCACGCTCGTCACGCTGGCGGCCAGCGTGGGGGCCAACACCGTGGTCTTCAGCGTGGTGGAGGGCGTGCTGCTCAAGCCTTTGCCGTACGCGCACCCCGAAGAGCTGGTGGGCGTTTGGCACACGGCGCCGGGCATCGGCCTCAAAGAGCTGAACATGTCGCCGTCCAACTACTTCATCTACCGCGAACAGGGGCGGACCTTCCAGGATATCGGCGTGTATACAGATGATTTGGACAGCGTCACCGGGACGGGGGAACCGGAACAGGTGCGAACGCTGGAAGTGACGGACGGCATCCTTTCCATCCTGGGCGTACAGCCCATGCTGGGGCGGGTGTTCCGCCGGGAGGATGATTCGCCGGCCGCTCCGGAAACCGTGATTCTGACCTATGGATATTGGCGCCGGAAGTTCGGCGGCGATCCCTCCGTTGTTGGGCGAACGCTGGCGGTGGACGGCCGAGTACGCCAAATCATCGGCGTGTTGCCGCAAAGCTTTCATTTTCTGGACCAGGAAGATCTCGCGTTGATCACGCCTTTCCGGTTTGACCGCAACAAGACGCACCTGGGGAACTTCAGTTACGAAGGACTTGCCCGGCTCAAGCCCGGAGTGACTCTGGCGCAAGCCAACGCGGATGTGGCGCGCATGCTGCCCATTGTCTGGAGCAGTTTTCCGGCGCCCGAGGGATTCAGCCTGAAGCTTTTTGAGGATGCGCACGTCGGGCCGCTCGTCCGCCCGCTGATGCTGGATGTGGTGGGCAATGTGGGCAACGTCTTGTGGGTTCTGATGGGCTCCATCGGCATGGTCCTGCTGATTGCCTGCGCCAATGTGGCCAACCTGGTGCTCGTCCGAGTGGAAGGACGGCGGCAGGAGATTGCCCTCCGTGCCGCTCTGGGCGCCAGTTGGGGTCGGATTGCCGCGGAATTGCTCTTGGAGAGCATGATTCTGGGCTTGCTGGGCAGCGTGCTCGGCTTGGGCTTGGCGTATGGAGGGTTGCGTGTGCTGGTGGCGATCGCGCCCACGGGACTTCCGCGCATCCATGAAATCGGCATCAATGGGCCGGTATTGCTGTTTACTGTGTTGGTGGCACTCGTGGCCAGCCTGCTGTTCGGTTCCATTCCCATCTTCAAATATGCGGGCCTTCGGCCGACCACGGGAATCCGTGAAGGCGGACGCGGGCTGAGCCAAAGCCGGGAGCAGCATCGCGCGCGGAGCGTGCTCGTGGTCGTGCAGGTGGCGCTGGCACTGGTGCTGCTCATTTGTTCGGGACTCATGTTGCGCACCTTTCGGGCTCTCACCAAGGTCAACCCCGGATTCGCGGCACCGGCCGAGCTCCAGACCTTCCGCATTTCCATCCCTACGGCGCAGGTGAAAGATGGCGAGCAGGTCATCCGCATGGAACAAGCGGTGCGCGACAAAATCGCCGGGATTCCCGGCGTCTCCTCGGTCGGCATCATCACCACAATTCCTATGACCTACCAGGGATGGACGGATCCCGTCTTCCTAGCGGACCGCACGTACACCGAGGGCCAGCTTCCTCCCCTCCGCCGTTTCAAGTTCGTCTCGCCCGGGCTCTTTGCAACCATGGGTACTCCGCTCGTCGCCGGCCGCGATCTGACCTGGGAAGACACCTACAAGAAGCTTCCTGTAGCTCTGATTTCGGAAAACATGGCGCGCGAGAATTGGCCTGACCCCGCCGCGGCACTCGGCAAGAGAATCCGCGTCAGCTCCAAGGACGACTGGCGGGAAATCGTCGGTGTCGTGGGGGACGTGCATGACGACGGCGTGGATAAGAAGGCGTCCACTTGCATCTACTGGCCCCTGATGCTGGACCGCTTCGAAGGTGATGATATATCGGTGCGGCGCGATGTGGCCTTCGTCATCCGCACTCCCCGCGCCGGGTCGGAAAGTTTTCTGAAGGAAGTCCGGGGGGCGGTGTGGTCCGTGAATGCCAATCTTCCGCTCGCCAACGTCCACACTTTGGACTACTTCTACCGCAGATCCATGGCGCGGACTTCGTTCACGCTGATCATGCTGGGCGTTGCCGGGAGCATGGCCCTGCTGCTCGGCGTTGTGGGCATCTACGGCGTGATCGCTTATTCCGTGTCGCAGCGGACCCGGGAGATCGGCATTCGCATGGCGCTCGGGGCGCAGCAGAAGGCGCTGGTCCGGATGTTTGTGCGCCACGGATTGTTGCTCACGGGCGCAGGAGTCGTCTGTGGTCTCCTTGCAGCCGTGTTCTTGATGCGATTGATGTCGTCGCTGCTCTTTAACGTGAGCCCGGCGGATCCGGTGACGTATGGCGCCGTCTCCATCGGACTGGTGGCCACGGCTTGGCTGGCATGTTATCTGCCCTCGCGCCGCGCCGCGGCCATGGATCCCGTCGAGGCGCTCCGCGCGGAATAGTCGATTCCTCTCGTCGCCGGCGGTATTGCTTATATAGATTTCGCAGGGGCTGGGCGGGAGCGAACCCGGAACTGCGACTGGCTTGGCCGGACAAGCCTCGGCCGGTGTATCCTGCGCCCCTGTAGACCACTCCCATGCCTCGAAAAAGTATCCTTTCTCTCCTGCAAGGCGGAGATCGGCGGACGATTGGCCGCTCCGACCAGGTCGCCGCCATGGTATCCAAAAATACCGGGCTATTTCCAGATTTGATCGCAGGCCTTTGGTCCGAGGACCCGCTGGTCCGCATGCGCGCCGCCGATGCGGCTGAGAAGGTCACGCGGAGCAAACACCAATTGCTCCAGCCCTTCAAAAAGGAGTTGCTGGGTTTGATGGTTGAGGCCACGGAACAGGAGTTGCGCTGGCATCTGGCCGCCATCGTCCCGCGGCTTGCCCTGAGCGCCGCGCAAAGGCAACAGGCGATATCTACGCTGACTCGCTACCTCGAAGACCGCAGTTCCATTGTCCGGACCTTCGCTCTTCAGGCGCTGGCGGACTTGGCGCAGGATGATCCCAGCCTTCGGCCCAGAGTGCTCGAGCTCCTGAACGAATCCGTTCGAAATGGAACACCGGCGATGAAGGCCCGCAGCCGCAAATTGCTGCTGCATCTGAAACCGGATTAGTCATTTTCGCCGATCGAGGCGGCAGATCGGTATGTGGGAACTTACTCATGGCCTTTCGCTGAACAAGAAGGGTGGGCTGAGACTTGAAGGCTCAACCGTTCCGTATTTTCCCGCTGGTTTGGAACTGCTGTAAATCTGTGCAAATTGTCCTGGCAGGTCAAATCGCGGCGGAGCCCCCCAGGCTGCCACAATTCGCAACAGGATGGACATATAAAGCTATACGTATCAATCAGTTACGACCACGCGCCTCAGGCGCTCGACGCCATTTAAGCCAGGTCAGAGCCGCTCTCGTCACGTCCGCAAACCTCTTTTCCACACAGTTTTCCACAACCTCGAAACCCACGTTTCTCGCGGCTTTTCCGCTCACAGTGAGGCTCCAGCAGATTTCATCCAGCCCGCCGCAAGTCCTAAGCGTGACGCACGCCCAGCACGCGCGCAGGAAGGAAGATCAATCCTTTGATCAGGGCGAGCACTCCGCCCACGGCAATCCCCAGAATCCGGAAGGGCAACAGCAACAGCCACACCAGGGGATAGAGCACCAGGGCCACAATCGCCACCGGCCAGCAGATCACGAAGAGGATGCACCACAGTAAGAATCCGGCCATATTCACCTCCAGCCGCACCAACGGTACCCTCATTCTGACATACGCACAGCGCGAGCAAAAGGTTCTCCAGGGAATATGCCGGCGCCGCGCCACACTCGCGCGACTTCAGTTATGAATCCGGCTCACGCGCCTTCGCGGCGGCGCCGGAGCGAATTCGGCTGCAATTGCCCGGCGAGAGATTGCGGCACTTCCGCGTCCACCCACATGCGCGAGTCGCGCACCTCGGAGGCGAATACATGGCCGCGCTCATGCAGAAGCGCCAGCGTGCGGCCATCCTCGATGGGCAGTTCGATCTGCAAGCGCACCAGGCCCTCGCCGGGCAGCGCGGCGTCAATCCGGGCCAGCAACTCCTCCAGTCCCGTTCCGCAGCGCGCGGAGACGCGCACGCCCGCGCCGTTGCCGAACGAGGCCAGCTCGTCTGCCGTGAGTTTGTCGCATTTGTTGAATACGTGGATGCGCGGCCGGTCGGAAAGCCCCAGTTCCGCCAGGATCTTCACCACTTCCGCGTCCTGCTCGGTGTGATGCGGGCTCGAGACGTCACTGACGTGAAGAATCAGCGCGGCCTCCTCCGCTTCCTCCAGCGTGGCTCGGAACGCGGCGATCAGCCCGGGGGGAAGGTCGCGGATGAATCCCACCGTGTCGGAGAGCAGCGCGCGATGCCCCGAGGGCAGCTCCACCGCGCGCACCGTGGGATCCAGCGTGGCGAACATGCGCGGCGAGGTGAGCACGTCCGCGCGCGTCAGCGCGTTGAACAGCGTGGATTTTCCCGCGTTCGTGTAGCCCACCAGCGCCGCGGAGGGCAGCGGCACGTCGCGGCGCGCGTTGCGTTGCACCCGGCGCCGGCTGCGCACAAGTTCAATCTCGTCACGCACGTGCGCAATTCGCCCGCGGATGCGCCGGCGATCCGTCTCGAGTTTCTGCTCGCCCGGTCCGCGCGTCCCGATGCCGCCGCCCAGCCGCGAGAGTTCCACCCCGCGCCCTGACAGCCGGGGGAGCATGTAGTTGAGCTGGGCCAGCTCCACCTGGAGCATGCCTTCGCGCGTGCGCGCGTGCTTTGCGAAAATGTCCAGGATAAGTTGGGTGCGGTCGAGCACGCGGCAATCCAGCGACTTTTCGATGTTGCGCTGCTGGCCGGGCGTCAGGTTGCGATCGAAGATGACCACGGGAGCGCGATGCGTCTGCGCTTCGGCGCGAATCTCGTCCAGTTTGCCGCGCCCCACCAGCGTGGCGGGATCGAGCCCCTCGCGCATCTGCACCACTTCGGCGGCCACCTCCGCTCCGGCGCTGCGCGCCAGCTCGCCGAGTTCCTCCAGCCGTTCCCGTTCGTATTTCCCGGCGCCCAGGCCCGGCCCGCGCGACGGCCGCTTCAATCCCACGCCCACCAGCAGGACGCGCTCGCTCGACGCGACAGGTTGCGGCGTTTTCATTCCGTCGGGAGTTGCGGATCCGCGAGCCGCGGCACGGGGCCCGGGCTCGGGGCGGGCAGCGCCGCAGGTCGAGCGGCGAACTCGCGGTGGTCAGAGCTGTGAAGGATGGCCAAATCGTTCTCCCATATTATAACCCGCCGGCAGCCGCGCTGCCTGCCCCGTGTCGCCCTTTTGCGTTCCGGTAAGCGCCAAGGGAATCACCATCCACTCGCGGCTGCCGGGCGTTCCAGCCTCGGGCCGAGCGCGGAGAACGCTTTCTCCTGGATGGCCGCATCGTCGCCGAACCCCTCGAACCACGCGACGCCACCCTCGCGGCGAAACCAGGTGATCTGGCGTTTGGCGTAGCGCCGCGTGGCCTGCTGGATGGCGCGCACGGCGGTCTCCAGGTTCACCACCCCCGCCAGATGGGCCTGCAGCTCGCTGTAACCGATGAATTGAAACGGCTTCATTCCGGGACCGAAGCCTCGCGCGAGGAGCGAACGCACTTCATCCACCCAGCCGGCCGCCAGCATCGCGTGGGTGCGGCGCTCGATCCGTTCGTAGAGCGCGTTGCGCGGCGGCATCAGGCCGATCTTCACCGTCTGGAAGCCTTCCAGATGCAGCCGCGGCTGGCTCAGTACTTCGCTCAGGGGCCGCCCGGCGGAAAGGCACACTTCGATCGCGCGAATCAGCTTCGCCGTGTCGGGCGGTGCGATGCGCGCCGCGGTGGGTGGATCCAGCCGCGCGAGCAGCCGGTGCAGGTACTCCGGCCCCCGTTTCCGTGCGCGCCCCCGCAGCCGCTCCCGCAATTCCTCCGACCGCGCCGGAGCGTCCGCCAGTCCCTCCACGAGCGCCCGCAGGTACAGCCCGGTACCGGCGGTCAGCACCGGCATGCGGCCGCGATGCCGCAGGCCGGCGAGCACTTCGAGCGCTCTCCGTCGGTAATCGCCCGCCGTGAAGATCTCCTGCGGTTCGAGCAAATCCATCAGATGATGTGGAACACCGCGCTGCTCCGCTCCGCGCACCTTGGACGTGCCGATGTCGAAGTGCCGGTAGAGCTGCGTCGAATCGCAGCACACCACCTCGCCCTGCCAGCGACGCGCCACCTCGATGGCCAGCGCGGATTTTCCCGACGCCGTGGGACCCAGGATGGCAACGAGCGGCGCCGGCGGGCTCATTCGAACAGGTGCGCATACCGCGCCACCAGGTAGGCGAAAAACAGCAGGGCGAGCAGCAGCGTTCCCACCACCTGCGCCCGCGTCGGCTTCACTGCGCGGCATCCAACGGGAGATTGTAGAGGAAGATGAAGCGCAGCTCGATGTACGGGCCGTTGAATGCCGCCGGCAGCGGCTCAAAGGGGCTCGTGCTCCGAATCGAGGAGATCGCGGCATTATCCAGTGGCGGCTTTTCCGACGAGGATCGCGGCAGCGGCTCGGACATTTGAAAGTTTCCATCGCGCATGATCTTGAAGTCCACGATGACGCGCCCTCGGTCGCCCATCATCGCCGATTCCGGCATCACCGAGTACCAATTCTGCTTTACTCTGGCCACCAGCCGCGCGAGATAGCCGTTAAAATCCACGCCCTGGTCCGGCGTGAGCATTTGCAGCCCTCCGCCCATGTAGCCGGTGCCGCCCCCGCCGCCCGAGATGCCGCCGCCCCCGCCCCCGCGCGGGATGGGGCCTCCGAACTGCACTCCCGATGTCCGGTTGCCGTTCCCCGCGCCGCGCACGGCATCTTCCAGGGTTCGTCCGGGAGAGGCGGAGGGCATCTTGAACGAGGGCGTAGGCGCATCCGGCACGGGCTTGGGCGCGTCGTAGCGCGCTGCCGGCTGCGAGCGATCCACCGGGCGCCCGAGCGGTTGCTCAATCTGGGGCACCGGCGCGCTGGGCAGCTCCCGCGTGGGTTTGGGCGTAACCACCTGCGGCGGCGTAATCGGTCCCGGAGGCGGCGACGGCATGATGTCGGGCGCAAGATTCCTCAGCATCTCCGAATCCACGCGCAGATTGTCGCTCTGCGCTTGCGGCCTGGGCGCAACCTTCGGCTGGTTGAACATCGATCCCGGCATATACATGATGCCGAGGTTGCGCGACGCGGCCTCCAACTCCGCCTGCGTCGGTTCGTGGTGCGGAACGATCGCCGCGAGGCCCACGATCGTGGCCACGAGCACGATGTGGAACACCAGCGAACTGGCCGGACTCCTCCAGCCCCATTCCTTCGGCGGTTCGCTCACCTGCTTCGGCAGGAATTGCACCTGTCCCGTGGTGAATACGTCGGGAGTGACCAGGTCTTCCTGCTGTAACACCTCGATCGGCAGCGAAGCCTCCGAGGCAAACTTGGCCGGATGGGCATCCACCGGCACGGCCACGCGTTCGTCGGCGTCGGTGGGCAGCAGGATTTCCCCCGCCGCGGGCATCTCCAGCTTTCCCGCCAGCGCCTCGCGCCCCACCAGGTAGCGCTCCGCCAGTACGTCCAGCGGGAAGTGCGCCGGGATGTTGCTCCGCACTTCCAAGGGGTTCACAGGGAACTGCGCCCCGATCACCAGCCGTTCGTCCAGAATCGTCCAGGCGCGCCTGCGCCCGTCCGTCGAGGCAGCGGACACCGGCGACAATTTTTCCGGAACTAGGAGACGCGGAATCATGCAGGATGTTCGGGAACGAGTTCGTCGAGTTGGACGCGCCCGCGGTGCTCCAGGATGCCCGCCATCACGCGGTCGGCCAGCTCCAGCGCGCGCCGGCCCGCTGTGCCATCCACCAGCGGCGTCTTCCGGCTGCGCACCGACTCCAGAAAAGCTTCCAGCTCCGCGCGCAACGGCTCCACGGGCTCCGCCGCCAGCTTTTCAAACGCGAATTGCGGCGTTGCGCTCTCCGCCGAACCCGCCACGCGGATGCGCATGGCGTCGCGCCTCGCGAAATCCACCGACAGGTATTCGTGGGTCTGGAAGAAGCGGAGTTTGCGCACGCGCTCGGTGGAAACCCGGCTCGCCGTCACATTGGCCACCGCGCCCCCGGCAAACTCCAGCCGCGCCTGGGCGATGTCCACGCGCTTCGTCACCACGGGGATGCCCACGGCCCGCACGTCCACCACCGGCTCGCCCACCAGCGTTGGCAGGATGTCCAGATCGTGAATCATTACATCATAAATTACGTCTACATCGAGGCTGCGTGGCGAAAAGATTCCCAGCCGGTGCACCTCAAAGAAGAGGGGTCGCGCCACGTGCGGTTGCGCCGCCACCAGCCCCGGATTAAAGCGCTCCAGGTGCCCTACTTGCAGGACGCGGTCGTGCCGCCGGGCCGTTCCAATCAGTTCGTCCGCCTGCGCCAGCGATGCGGCCATCGGCTTTTCCACCAGCACGTCTATTCCCTGCGCCAGCAGCGCGCAGCCCACCTGCGCGTGGCTCAACGTGGGCACGGCCACCGACGCCGCCTCCACCCTCCCGGCGAGCTTTTCGATTCCCTCCAGGACGGGCACGCCGAACTCGGCTGCCACCTGCTCCCCTCGCGCGCGGTCCGTGTCGTAGATTCCGGCGATCTCCGCGCCCAGCTCCCGGTACACGCGCACGTGGTTGCGCCCAAAATCGCCGCAGCCCACCACCGCTACGCGCACCCTGCGCCCGGTCATGTCCCCACTCCGTCGGCACCTGGCGGCGAGCCCGCGCGTGTCTCCAAGAGCTCCACGGCCTCCAGCGCGATCCCGGCGCGGTCGGCGGCGGCGATCAGCTCGGCCCGGTCGAACAGCAGCGTCCGGCGCGCGTCAATGCCCAGCGCCGTCGCCCCGGAGCGTTGCATCACCTCGATCGTCGGCAGCCCTACCACCGGCACGTCAAAGCGCATGTCCTGCCCCGGTTTGCTCACTTTGACCACCGTCAGCCGGCGTCCCGCAGCCAGCCGGGCGGCGCGCTCCACGGTCGCGTCGGTGCCCTCCATCGCTTCAATCGCCACGCACGCGCATCCGGAAATCACCACCGTCTGCCCCAGATCGAGCGCGGCGATGTGCCGCGCCACGCCCCTCCCGTAATCCAGGTCGGCGCGCTCGGCCTCGTTCGGCGCGCGCCGCGTCAGCACGCCCGCCTCGGCCACCAGCGGCTCCAGGAACGCCGTCGAATCCACCAGTTGGATCCCCTCTTCTTCCAGCACCCGTGCCACCGCCCCGATCAGCGAATCCGTGTTCTTCACCGCCAGCGACATCAGCAGCCGGGTCATCTTCCAATCCGGTCGGATGCTGCTGAAAATCTTCGCGTGCTTCACCTGCCCGGCCATCACCGCACGCGTCACCCGCTCGGAATGGAGCAGCTCGATCGCTCTGCCCAGCTCTCCCAGGCTCACCCAGTGCAGGCGTTTCGCTGCGCTCTCCAGTTCCGGCGACGCTTCTTCGCGGATGGCCACCACCGCCATCTCGATGCCCTGGCTCCGCGCGCCTTCCAGCACCAGGAAGGGAAATCGTCCGTTGCCGGCGATCAGCCCCCAGGCGCCGGAAGCGTTCGCGCCCCCGGGACCCGCCGCCGATGCTTCGCTTCCCAAGTCCTCTCCTCTTCGCCTACTTCACGATTCCCCGCTCGGCCGATTCAATGAAACGCAGCAGCACTGCCACATCTTCGGAAGCGCCCAGCTCCGCCCGCATGCGCTCCACCGCCTGCGTCGTATTCATCCGCGAGCGCAGGAGCAGCCGGAAGGCCTTCTCGATCGCCGCGATGCGCTCCTTCGAAAAGCCTTCGCGCTCCAGCCCGATGGTGTTCACGCCGTAGCTGCGTGTTTCGCGCGGCGCCACCGTCTTCGAATACGGCAGCACGTCCTGCGTGATCACCGTGCTCGCCGCGACGTATGCATACCGCCCGATCCGGCAGAACTGGTGCACCGGGCAGAACGCTCCCACCGTGGCGTGGTCTTCTACGGTCACATGCCCCGCCAGCGTCGCCCCGTTCACGAACAGCGTGTGCGAGCCGATCTCGCAATCGTGGGCGATGTGCGCGTAGGCCAGGATCAAATTGTCGCTGCCGATCCGTGTCACGCCGTGGCCGCCCGACGTCCCGCGGTTCACCGTCACGTACTCCCGAAAGACGTTGCGGTCCCCGGCCTCGAGGCGCGTCCGTTCGCCGCGATATTTCCGGTCCTGCGGAGCTGATCCCACGCAGCAAAACGGATAAAACTGATTCTCCCGCCCGAACTGCGACGGCCCCTCCAGCGCCGCGTGCCCATGGACCACGCAGCCCTCGCCAAGCTCCACGTCGTCCCCAACGACGGCATACGGCCCGATGCACACGCCCTGCCCCAGCCGCGCCCGGGACGACACTACGGCCCGCGGATCCACTCCGCTCATTCCCGGTCCACCATCTTGCACATCAGGATCGCTTCCGCGGCCAGTTCGTCGCCCACGAATGCTTTTCCCTCCAGCTTGCAGAAATCCCCGCGCCAGTTCGTCACCCTCATTTCCATCCGCAGCAGGTCTCCCGGCACCACCGGCCGCCGGAAGCGCGCGCCGTCCACGGCCACAAAATAGAGCAGTTTCTTGTCTCGTTCCGGGATTTCCATCAGCAGCAGCAGGCCGCCGGTCTGCGCCATGGCCTCGAGGATAAGCACGCCCGGCATCACTGGCTTCCCCGGAAAATGGCCGGCGAAGTACCACTCGTTGTACGACACCGCCTTGATTCCCGTGATCCGCTTCAGCCGCTCCATCTCCACAATCGAATCCACCATCAGAAACGGATGGCGGTGCGGCAGGTATTTCTGGATACCCATGGTGTCCAGGATCATCGCATCCCCTCAGCCCGCGCCTCCCGGGCTCTCCCCAAGCGCCCCAGTTCACTCTGCGCGCACGGGACAATCAACCGATTATAAGCGAAAGCCGCGACAACTTCGCTGCTCCCCGCTGGGCTTGGCGATTTCGCTTCTACCTCTCCCCGGCGCAAATCGCCCTGATTCTTTCCATCACAATCGGAATGCGGCCCTGACTCCCCTCATCCGGCTGGAAATACCCTGGAAGCCCATCCACAAAGGAGGCATTCTCCAGCAGGCTGCAGAATTGTTCCGCGACATAAGATCGAATTCGCACCTCAGCAGCTATCTCCCGAACAATGCTGGCCCGGCCATCCAGCACCGCCACTAGGTCCTCCAGGTCGCTGCTGTTGCCATAGTCGCCCCGGCCGCGTCCGCGAAAAGCCTCCAGTTTTGTGGCAATGAAATAAGGCGCGGTGACCACTCGAATTCTGAGGTCTTTCTCGATCTGCATCTCTTGCGCAGTTTCAATTGCCGCGCCGTACCAGCGGTTCGAAAATCCGAGGATCTTCTCGTCGCTCGGCATCACATCCAATTTCATTTCATCAATCAACCAGCGACACAGCGGGGCGCCCTCACTTGTGTCTTCTCGAAAGCCTTGGCGTCGCAATCGCTCCGAAAATTCGGCATATCCGGGATAAGAAGCAATCTCGGCGATCACGTCAACGTCAAACGTCGGCCGGACCTCAGCCGCAGCTTCGTCTGTAATGAATAGACCGGTCGTACAGCCGCCGACAAACACGACCTCCGGGAGCAGCGGGCCGAGCCGCCTGGCCACGCCCCTCAGGAGCTCAATGTTTCGGTTCGGCATGTCGGGACCTGTTCAACCGAACCCTGAGTTCCTGTGTGGCTGCTTCGCGTTCCCTGGATTTTCCGTCGCGGATGGCATCGATCAATGCCAGCATTTCATACAAGAACGAATCGCCCAACGCGGCCTGGGGAACGGTCTTGTAAAGGGGGGCAAGAGAATATCCCCGGGCCTTCCCGGCCGGGTAGGGCCAAACGGGCGGGGGATCGCTGCCCGGCGCGATTCTGCTTCGAAGCGGCTCCGCGGCGTACGAAGTCGGCACGCCTCGCGCCAATCCACCGCGCTCAGCCGGGAAGACGTACTTCAGGCCATGGATGAGAAACTCCTCGAATGCAGTCTTGTTCGGCACTTCGCCAAGCTCCGGACCATGGAGAAGGTGAGCCTGCCGGGCCCTTCGGACCGCGGCATGGACCTCGGAGGCGCTCAGATGGAGTTCCTGAGCAATCTGCGCGTACGTGGGCCTGTGGACCCCGTATTCCAGGAGTTTCACGAGCACCACGATATCCTGCGGCTTGAGCCTCATCACTTGAGTCTACATTCACGATTCGCAAATTGCAAATGAAGCCGGCTCCGCCGGAGAGCCTCAGGAGGCCGCGTCACGGGACCACCGACCTGCAGTTCTCTCCGGCTTTGCTCTTTGCTCATCTCGTCCCTCGGCACCGGCGACTCGTGCGCCTTCCACTTGCCTAAGACCTGCTCGCCTATTCCCTCCCGCGCTCCTTGACAGGCGGCCCTGTCCTGATAGCATGACCCCGCTACTTGGGCTCGCGGCTGTGCCGGTTCAGCAGTGAACCCATGATTACGGGAGCGACCCGGGCGTGCCTTTTCGCCAACTTCTTGCCGCTTTTTTGAGCGCTCTGCTTCTCGCCACCCCCGTCTTCTCCGCCCCACAGGTTGCCGCGGTCGCAGGACCCAGCCAGGCGGCCACCGTGCGCGGCAGTGGGGTGGCTCAGGGCACCAACATCTTCAACGGCGACATCGTGGATGTCGGGCAGGACGGTGAATCCGTTCTCATGCTCGGTCACAACTCCACGGTGCGCGTTCCCGCCAACAGTGCCGTTCGGGTTTTCAAGTGCGGCGACGATTCCACCGTGCAGCTCCTTCGCGGCCAGTTGATTTTTCGGGCTCCCGC
>DATEQM010000016.1:0-61233 GCA_035272605.1 Candidatus Acidiferrales bacterium
GACCAACCTCTCAAAGCCGTGTGACCAGCCTTACCGAGCGCATGTCGTGTACAGCGATAGTTTGTTGTCGCGAGGGGTCATTTGTGAGTGCACAGAAGCAGATTCCGCCCGAGGTTAGGCGAAGCCCGGAAGTTTGGGGAAAGCTTCGCTAGAGAACGCGGTGTCCGTGTACCCGCCGTGTACCTCAGTTGGGCGTTCGTGACGTTTTTGCCGCTTGTCGCGGAACCTAGAATCAGTAAGTTACGCCGAATGAATGGTAGGATTGGGTTCGAATCCCACCCTCTCCGCCAGTTTGATGTTATTTCCGGACTCGAAAGCGGGTAGCCTGGGTCTTTTTTCTGTGGCTCGCTGCGCTCACCAGGCGGGCTCCTGGGTTCCCCGCTGCGGCGGGCACCCTCTCCGCCAGATTGAAACTATTGCCGGAATCGAAAGCGGGTGGCCTGGGGCATTTTTCTGTGGCTCGCTGCGCTCACTGGGCGGGCTCGTGGGTTCCCCGCCACGGCGGGCACCCTCTCAGCCAGTTTGATGTTATTTCCGGACTCGAAAGCGGGTAGCCTGGGTCTTTTTTCTGTGGCTCGCTGCGCTCACCGGGCGGCCTCGTGGGTTCCCCGCCACGGCGGACACGCTCGCCGCCAGTTCCATCGCCCTTAGAGACGGAACCCCGACAAATTGTAAATCCCTAATTCGACTGTGTTTGCTCGCGTAACAGCTTGGCAGCGGCGGGCGAGTGCAAGCTGAAAATTCCCCTTGATCCAAAGCTGCCGGACTCGGCCGCGTCGCTCACATGGGGGTGTGACCTTCATCACCGCGCGACATGTGCCTGCATGGTACTTGAGGAAGTGGTTTGGCGGCGATTATGTTGGACGCTTCGGATAGTCCAGACGCGTCGCTCCGTGTCAGATTCGGGCGGAGTGCCGCAGTCAAGAGCACTAACCAGTGGACGCTGCGAATGCATCCGCGTCCAACCTACGGTGTTGCCTTCCCCTTCCTGGCTTCCGCCCTTACGACGAGCACCCGCGAGCCACAAAGCCCCCCGGCCAGAACATTCCCGGTGCATTCGTTCGCGGCGTGCGGCCAGCCGACTACGTGTGATCTAGGCCAAGATTGTCTGGAGGCTCGCAACACTCTCTTTGGGCTCAACTTTCGGGAGAGGAGATCCCTATGAAGATTCGAACCATTATGCTTGTCCTCGTCCTGCTCCCCATTCTTGTGGGGGGAGGATTCGTGCTGGCACACCAGCCAATGAACGCTCCCGTAGTGGGCATTCTGGGAGCGGTGATGATCTGGCTGGCGTACAGCGGTTACGCGCGGTGGATTGACAGCAACGTCATCGAGCCAGACGCGAAGAAAGCCACGCCGGCGAAAATGTACATGGACGGAGTGGACTTCATGCCCACGGGCAAGAACATTCTCTACGGCTATCACTTCAAGTCCATCGCCGCTGCGGGGCCCATCGTGGGGCCCATCGTTGCAGTGACTCTGTGGGGCTGGCTGCCATCGCTCATCTGGCTCACCTTGGGGGTCACTTTCCTGGGCTGGGCGAGCGATTACTCGGCCATTATGGTGGCGGTCCGCAACGATGGGAGGTCGCTCTCGGCCATCGCGCACCACCTGATCGCGCCTCGCGCGCGGACCATCCTGTTTGTGTTCATCTTCTTCTACCTGTTGCTGCTGGCCGGGGCCTTTGTGGGCATCATGGCCGGCATTTTCGACCCGCGGGCAGACGTGCCGTTCGGCATCTTCATGCTGGCGATAATGGGCTTGCTCATGGGTCAAATGCTCTACCGCTGGAAGATGGATCTGATTCTGGTGACGTTGCTGGCCGTGGGCGTGACTCTGGGCTCCATGGCGATTGGCGCCATGGGTATCACTTCTGCAAAGGGAACCACGCCGGATGGGAAGCCTGCCACCGCGCTGGTTTTTGCCGGACCAATCAACTCGATTGTGAACAAGCTCGATGACGGGGTCAACGACCTGAGCGGCGGGCGCGCTCTCTACACCGTGGTGGACCCCACCAAGTCCGACCCGCGGCTTGGAGTTCAGACGATTACCAGCCAGGGGCAAGTGGTGCCGAAATACAGGGACCCGAGCGGCGCCATCAAAATGCTCCCCTCTTTCCTGTTCTGGTGTTTTTTCATTTTTGCCTTCTCCTACCTGGGCACGGTATTGCCGATTTGGCGTTTTGCCCAGCCGACCAACTACATCGGGTTCTGGGTCACGTTCCTCACCATTGGGTTTTCCGCGCTGGGCGCTGTTATCGGCGGCCTCCGCGGCCTATTTGGGAATGCGGAAATGTGGAACGCGGTGACTTTCCATTCGGCGGCCTTCCTGAGCTGGATGCCCACGACGAAGGCTGCGGGCCAGGCCTGGCCGGCGATTCAACCCATCTGGCCGATGCTGTTCGTGACCATCGCCTGCGGCGCCATCTCCGGATGGCACTCGCTGGTGGGCTCGATTGGAACGGCGCGGCAGCTGGAGTATGAAACCGATGCGCTGCCGGTGGGCGGCGGTGGCATGTTCTCGGAAAACGCACTGGCGCTGCTTTCTCTGGTGGCGGTCTGCATCGCGGGCGGCACCGGAGCAGGCGCTTTCGCGGGTGGCGTGGGCAAACTGCTCGGATTGGCCACCTTCGGTGGGATCCCACCGGCCTACGGGGCCGCGCTGGGATTCGGAGTATTCGTGGTGATCGTGCTCACCATGGTGCAGCTCGTGTTCCGGGTAATGCGCGTGACCCTGGGCGAATGGCTGGGCGATGCCTGGGTGGGATTCAAGAACGCGCACGTTGCGGCCATCCTTTCCATGGCCCTCACGCTGCTACTGGTGTTGAGCGGCACGTGGATCTACCTGTGGCAACTGTTCGGCGCCTCGAACCAACTGATGGCGGCGCTGGGACTTCTGATCGTCTGCCTGTGGCTGCGGGCTGAAGGGCGCAACCCGCGTTACGCGTTCTGGCCCATGCTGTTCATGTACGTGACGACCATGGCGGCCATCCTGGTGACGGCATACAACCTGTACGCCAGCATCCTGACGAATCCGGCGATTGCCGCCGAACCGGTGAACTATATCGGAGCGATCGCCATGATCATCGTGGCGCTGCTGTTGTTCGCCGCGGCAATGGTGATCGCCTATGACGCATGGCACGCCTGGCACCGGCCGAAGCAACTTGCGGCGCCCGTACCCATGCGTGCCGCGGCCGACTAGGCAAGAACTCTGGCGGGGCGGCGGGCTCGCCGGCCGCCCCGAGGCCTCACAGGCACTCGGTAATACGCAGCAGGGTTTGGAAGACCTCAGAAGAAGGGTGTGTGCGGAGATGGCTAAGCAGCCACTGCACCTCGAACTCTGGCTCCGCGCGGCGCACGGAAAGCCGCACCAGCGGACACCCGGGCAATTCCGCCGCCTGCAGCGCCTGGGCGGCGGCCGGGGAGTGGCCAGGGGCATAGGCCACCAGCGGCTCAGGGACGGGAAACGGGGTCCACTGTTCCTCGCGGCAACGGTGTTCCACACCACGCGCAGACCACGCACGCGGATCCAGAATTTCGAATTGCACCCGAGGCCGGTTACCCAGCGTACCCCGGAAAATGAACAAATCGCGCCGGCCGCGCCATCGGGCCAGCGCCCACAGCGGAGCGACGTCGCGCGGCTCGAGAACCAGCATCACGACGGCTTGTCGGAACGGCCCTTTGGCGTTTGGGACCTTCAATTCCACAACCGAGCTGCCCAGCCAGTGCAAAGTCGTTTTCTCGCCGATCAGAGGAAGGCCGTCCTGCAGCCAGCGCATCCAGGCGTGCCCTTTGCGGACGTTTATCTGCGTGCCGGCGGCAAACCAACCGACCACCAGCAGAACCACAAAGATGAACACAATGAGATTCGGGGACATGGAACCGCCGCGCATCCCGGTCCGGGAGCGCAGAAACTATATTACATGTCGCGCCACGCTGCACCCGGGGGCCTCGCCGGCGGGGATCGAGGGAACCGGTCGAAACGCGGCTGGCTCCGGGCGGTCCGGGAGTTTCTCTACGGGCTGACGGGGTACGAGTTCGAGCGCCAGGCGCTGGAGTTACGGGGCGAGCTGGAGTCCGCCTTCATGCTGATCACCCTGGGAGACATGCTGGGTGTCCCGGTGGTTCCTCCGTTGTATTCGCTGCGGATCCTGCCGTATGTGGTGCCCCAGATCGCTACCTGGAAACGGCGGGTGATGCAGGAACGAGACCTGGCAGACAAAGAGGAGTTCCATTTGCACGGCGTTTGACAGACCCAGGAAGACCGGCCGCGAGGCCGCGCGGGAGTTCGCGGAGCTCCAGCCTTCGAACGGGAGAACACGTATGGCGAAAAAAGTGAAAACGGTAAAAAAAGCGAAAGAGGAGAAGGAAGGATTTTTCGGCAAGCTCAAGGAAATCGCGTACGGGATGAGCGCGCACGACATGTCCCGCTACGCCCTGCGCACGCGGGCCAGTATGGAGCACCTGTTCATCCTGATCACCATGGGCGACCTGCTGGGCATTCCCATCCTGCCGCCGTACTACTCGCTGCGTCTGTTGCCGTACGTGGTGCCCAATATCGCCACCTGGAAGCGGCGCATGTTGCGGGAGAAGGATGTGTCCGACGCCATGTTCTGAGGTCCGGAGCGTCCCGGCAGAGGGTGCTGGAAGACCGTAGAGAAAGGAAACGTCATGTTACTGCGAGAAGCCTTTGAGAAAGATAACGAAAGAAAGTACATCATGTTCGGCGGCAAGGGCGGCCTGGGAAAGACCACCTTCTCCGCGGCCACGGCCTTCTGGCTGGCCCAGCAGGGCCACAAGGTGCTGCTGTTTTCAGTGGACCCGCAGGCTTCGCTGAGCGACATCTTCAAACAGGACATCTTCGGCAAGGGCGCCGTGAAGATCATGGAAAATCTCTACGCCCAGGAAATTGACGCCGACAGCCATATCCGCCGCTACCAGGATGAGATCCGCAAGAAGATTCGCGACATGTACGGGATCGACGAGGTGCCGGAAGAGATCGAACACTACATCCAGGCGGCTTCGGCGGAGCCGGCCATGGAGGAATCGGCCATCTTCGATGCCGTGGTGGACATCGTGGTGGGCGGGGACTACGACTTTTATATCTACGACCTCGTGCCGCTGGGCCACGCCCTCTATTACCTCTCCATGGCCAAGGTGTACGACGAATGGATCAACCGCATCACCAAACTGCGCCACGAAATGCGCGAGCAGGAAGTGATGGTGGCGCGCATCAAGCGCGAGAAGGTCACGGAAGAAGACCAGATTCTCACCGAGCTGGAGTACATCAAGAACCGCATCAATCAGTCATCGAACATCCTGACCGACCGGAAGAAGACGGCGTTTTACTTCGTGGTGGTTCCCGAAGAGATGATCATTCTGGACACGGCGAAGGCGGCGCAACTCTTCGCCAAGTTCGACGTGCCACTGGCGGGTTACATAGTCAACCGCGTGCTCCCCGCAGATCTGGCGGGTCAGAACATCCCCCCCTACCTCCAGAACCGCCTGAAGATGCAGAACCGCTATCTCGAAGAGATCGACAAGACCTTCGGTGCCCAGGTGGTCGGACGCGTGCCGGAACTGGAACGGGACGTTACCGGACTGCCCATGATCGAAAAGCTGGCCGGGATCATGTTCGGCAACGGGAAAGCGTGAATAGCCATGAATGAGATCAAAGAATCCATGAACAATTACATCGCCGCGCACCCCAAGCTGAAGTTCCTGTTCTGCGGCGGCAAGGGCGGGGTGGGCAAGACGGTGATGGCGGGCGTGACCGCTCTGCACCTGGCGCAGGAGGGAAGACGGACGCTGCTGGCCTCCACCAATCCCGTGCACAGCCTGAGCGGGCTGCTGGACCAGAACGTGTACGGCCAGCCGACGGCGGTCAAGGGCGTGCCGAATCTCTGGGCCTACGAGATTGACACCAAGGAAACCATCGAACGCTCCAAGAAGGACATCAAGGAGAAGATCCGCTGGTTCCTGAAGTTCGCCGAGATCTCCACGCAAGCGGATTCGTTTGTGGAGAGCGCCACCATGAACCCCGCGTTCGAAGAATCCGCCATGTTCGAGAACATGGTGGATTTGATGTTCAAAAACGAATACGACGTCTACGTTTTCGACACCGCGCCCACGGCCAATGCCCGGCGCCTGCTGGGCATGAGCAAGGTGTATTCCCTCTGGGTCAACAAGATGGTGGAGTCGCGAAAAGAGGCGCAAACCCTTCGCGAGCTTCTCTCCTTCACGAAGAAAAAAGAGGAAGACCCGCTGATGAAATACCTGCTCACGTTCCGGGACCGCATCGGGCGCGCGCGCGAGCTGCTGACCGACCCGGAGCTGACCGCCTTCTTTTTCGTCACCCTGCCGGAGGCGCTGCCGATTGCCGTGATCAAGCGCTTCATCCAGTGGTTCCATGATTTCGGGATCCCCGTTGGCGGCGTAGTGGTGAACATGGTGATTCAGAAGGACCAGGTGCGGGCCGATTCGCCCGAATTCATCAAGAACCGTGTGGCCATGCAGGATTCCTACATGCAGGAAATCTTCCGCGACTTCGACAACGTGCGGGCCGTCATTCCCCTGCTGGACAACGAAGTGCGCGGCGTGGAATCCCTCAAGAAGATGGCGCAGTACGCCTTCCCCGCCGCCGCGGAGCTGGCCGGGGCCAGGGGACCGCGCTGAATGAATCGCGGCCGCCCGTCTCGCTAGGCCGTACAAGGGAACCGCGCTTAACACGTCTGTTCCTTTCCGGAGTCGCGCACCGGCCGAGCGGTCATGGAGAAAGGCCCTGTTCCAACCGGAAACGCGCTGTTCCGCGCTGCAACCTCCCATTCCTGTCCTGAATTGAAACATTCCGCCTAACCGCCTGTGGATTCAACCATTCGCCCGGCTGGGTGGAACGGCATGCGGCTTGCACTCTGATGTGCCGGAGTCCAACATGGAAAACCAACTCTCGGTTTATCGCGTGGAGATATCAGGCTGGGACCTCAATGAGCAGTTCTTCGTGGAACGCGCCGCGCTGGAGTGGAGCATCGGCGAGCAGAAGACGGTACTGATCCACCGGCGAGCTCGTCAGGGTGCGCTCTTGTTCATTCGCCTGCTCGAAAATTCCGCTCCTTCGCGCACGTTTCCCGTGGCCTACCGGGTGCGGGAGATTCGCGAGCGGGAGGACGGAAGTGGCTATGAACTGATCCTCAGTCAGGTGTGGCCTGCTCCGGAAGGGCAGAACCCCGGGGGAACGGCCCTGTTCGATGCCGCGTGCGGCCGAAGTCTGGGTTTGAACTAGGAGGTGCGGCGCTCCGCCTAAACCCTGCCCTCTTGCCGCCCCACGATAACCGAATCAACTTCAAAATTGCCCCGCCGCGCATTCCGCAAAATCCACCGCCGGCCGATTGAAGGTTCGCGGCCCTCCGCCGATATAGGTGGAGAGAGGTACGAAGAAATGGCGGGGATCGAACTCGCCTCGGGTGTGCCATTGCAAGCCTTGCGCGCTTCTGCCAGCCGCGAAAAGCGCGCGGGCCTCTCTGTCTGCGTGCTGGACGACGACAGCGCACTGGTATCCGCAGCCGTCGAGCTACTGGAACGTCTGGGATTCCCCGCGCGGGGAACCACCGAGCCGGGAGAAGCGCTCGCGGCGGTCCGGGAAAGGCGCTGCCGCGCGGTGCTGAGCGACGTGCGCATGCCGGGGATGGACGGGCTGGAGTTTCTGGACCAGGCGCTGAAGCTCGATCCCACCCTCGAGGTTCTGCTGATGACCGGCTTCTATTCGATTGACGCAGCGATTGAAGCGATTCGCCGCGGGGCGCGCGATTACCTGACGAAGCCCTTGGAAGCCCCGCGGCTCGAGCGCACGCTGGACGAAATCGCGGAGCAACACGCGCGGCGGCGGCGATTGCAGGCGCTGGAAGAGACGTTGCTCGCCGAGCTGAGCCTCCACGGCATCGTGGGACAAAGCCCGCAGCTCGTGGAAATGATCGAGCTGATGCGTAAGGTCGCGCCGCACTTCAAAAACGTGCTGGTGATGGGAGCGACAGGCGCGGGAAAAGAGCTGGTGGCCCGGGCCCTGCACCAGATGAGCCCGGTGGCCGCCGAGCGCTTTGCCGTGTGCAACTGCTCGGCCCTGGTCGAGTCCCTCCTGGAAAGCCAGCTTTTCGGCCACGTCCGCGGCGCGTTTACCGGAGCGACGGAGATGCGCGCCGGACTGTTTGAATTCGCCGACGGCGGCACGGTGTTCCTCGACGAAGTGGGTGAGATGTCGCCCGCGCTGCAAGCCAAGGTTCTCCGCGTGATCGAGAACCGCGAAATCCAGCGGGTCGGCTCGCCGGAGCTGCGCCGTGTGGACGTGCGCCTGGTGGCGGCCACCAATCGCGACCTCCGCGCGGAGGTGATCGCCGGACGATTTCGCGAGGATCTCTACTACCGCCTGAGCACGATGGAAATTCGCGTGCCTTCGCTGGCGGAGCGCGCCGGAGACATTCCGCTGCTGGCCCAGCACTTTCTGAAGAAGTTCACGCAGGCCTACGGCCGGCCGCTGGGAGGCTTCACGCGGCGAGCCATGGCGCGCCTCGTGGGCCACTCTTGGCCCGGCAACGTGCGCGAACTCGAGAACGTCATCTCGAGCGCGTGCATCACGGCGGCCTCGGACACAATCGACCTCGAAGACCTTCCGGAGAGCCTGCGGCGGCCGGCGGCCGACGCCCGGGCGGAGACGGGCTGGCGTCCGCTGACGCTGGAGGAGGTGCGGCGGGAACACATCGAACGTGTCCTGGAGACCTGCCAGGGCAACCGGCTGCGGGCGGCGCAGATGCTCGGAATCGGACGGACGAGTCTCTACCGGTTCTTGAAGCGCAGCGCGCGCGCGGGACGGCAAAAGAGCGCGGGCGGCGCTTCCGCGGCCACGCTCAAGGGAAAATCGAGCTGAGGAGCGCCGCTGCTGCTCCGAGGCGCAAGAGGGACGCCATGACCACGCAATCCACGGGCAACGCGACGTCCTCCACGCAGTGGGAGGAACTCACCGCCGAGACCCAGCGAGACCGCCGGCGGGAGCCGCGCCTCAAGCTTCCCTTCCCGGTCGAGGTGTACGGTTTTGATCGTCAGGGACACTACTTTACGGAGCGCACGGTGACGCTGAACGTCAGCTCGGGAGGATGCATGCTCGAGCTGAAGCATCACCCGGACGACGAAGGCGTGCTGGCCATCCGCCGGGTGACGCGCGACGGCGCTCGCTCCGCCGAACACAAGCCCGTGCTCTTCCTAGTCTGCTGGAGCCATAAGATGCCGCGCCGCTGCCTGGTGGGAGTGAGCAAGCTACAGTCCGGCGAAATGTGGGGACTCACCATGCCGCAGGAACATACCGGAAATTGATCCGGCCAGCCGGTCTCGCCTTTCTCGGAAAGCAATCGAACCAGCGCACGGCAATGCTGTGCCCCTGCGAATCGATGCCAGTGCAGCGTTTGCGCCCCAGTGGACGTCGGGCGGCGTCAGAGCCGGGGCTTCCACGATTCCGGAGCGAACGCGAGCCGTGTCCGCCGCTACGGCTGCGCCTGGGGAGATGCCAGGGCGGCTGCGAGTGGGGGCACTTCCAGAGTATTGTCCATGCGAACGAGCAGGCCGGTTTGCGCGGGAAGCTCGAGATCCTTCCCCTTCTTGATGATCACATAGGCCGCGCTGCCCGCGGTGCCGATCCAAAAGCCGCGCCAGACGTTGCTGAAGATCGAGCCGACCACGCTGCCGCCGCCCATGCCCAGCGCGACGTCCGTGGCCACGCTTTTCACGTCGCGACGCTGGTGGACCACGGTGCCTTCCTCGATTTTCAAGTCTTTGCGGCTGTCGCCGTTGCCGCGGCCCGTGCCTGCGGTCAGGCCAAGCAGGCTCATCTGCACCGGATACTCGCGCCGGTCAATTTCAATGCTGTGGAAAGTGATGTTCATGGACGACTGGCCGCGGAAGATCCCGAAACGCCGCGGCCGAACGATGCTGCCGATGGTGCCGTTGACTTTCGCCCCTGCGGGCAGCACCACCTGATTGCCGAGCAGAACCGGTTCGGCAACCACGGCGGTGAACGGATCGCCCTCGCGAGCCACGCTGGTGGACAAGCCGTTCTGGAGAGTCAGGCGAATTTGGGTGCCCTGGAGAAGCTGGTGGTTCTGAGCAAAGGCGGGTGCGGCCACGGCGAGCAGCAGTGCGAGTGCAGCGCCGAGGCACAGACGTGCTTTCATGCGTTCCTCCTGCCCCGTGACGTGGGGCCAACGCTGGCGCTGCGGTAGAGTTGCGGAGGAAACCGACATCTACAGTACCGGGATGGGCGGCCGAGGGGGGGAGAAAAGTGGAGGCGAAGTTTCCAACTGGACACGGGATGCCGGGGGAACTCGGCGCTACGAGTTCCCGTACTCGCCCTTCGCCGAGCGCCGGGCACGCGGGAGAGCACCTTACCGGCGCGGCTGCCTGAAATTACCGTGGTACACTCGGCACAGTTGCCGCTCGCGGGAGTTCCGAATCCCGAACCGTCGGGAAGGGGACCGGACCGGCGAGCCCGATCGTGGAACTTCGGGCTCTGTGCAACGAGCCCCCGCAAACCCCGCCAGGCCCGGAAGGGAGCAACGGTAGCGGGATCGCTTCGTGTGCCGCAGAGATCCCGAAGTTCCTCGAACGGCGGGGAGTAGGACGAAAGGCCGACGGGTCCTGACAGAAAACGTCGGGATGCAAAATTGGCAATGCCGGCGCGACCGAGTGGGAATCGTGGAATGAGCTATCAGGTGATTGCACGGAAGTGGCGGCCGCAGCGGTTCGAAGATATCGCGGGCCAGCAGCACGTCACCCGCACGCTGGCCAACGCCATCCGGGCCGGGCGCATCCCTCCCGCGTACATTTTTTCCGGGCAGCGCGGCGTGGGAAAGACGACCACGGCGCGCATCCTGGCGAAGGCGCTGAACTGCGAGAAGGGGCCGACGCCGGAGCCGTGCAATGAGTGCCGCTTTTGCCGCGACATCACCGGCGGCAGCTCGCTCGACGTCATGGAAATCGACGCGGCCAGTAATCGCGGCATCGACCAGATCCGCGAGTTGCGCGAGATGGTCCGCTACGCCTCCGCCGGCGGGCGCTTCCGCGTGGTCATTCTGGACGAAGCTCACCAGCTCACCGACGAAGCCTCGAACGCCCTGCTGAAAACGCTGGAAGAGCCGCCCGAGCGCGTGCTCTTTATCCTCGCCACCACCCAGCCGGAAGACCTGCCGGACACGATTCGTTCGCGGTCGCAGCATTTCCATTTCCGGTCGCTTTCCTTCCAGGAGATCGTCGCGGCTCTCGAGGGGATTGCGGGCAAGGAAGGGCTAGAGATGGATGCCGGCGCGGTGGCGGTGATCGCGCGGGCGGCGGAAGGCAGCGTGCGCGACGCGCTGTCGCTCACCGAGCAGGCCATGGCGTATTGCGGCAACAGGATCACCGGTGAACAGGTGCGCGAGCTGCTCGGCGTGGTGCCGGAGGAAGTGCTGGACGAAATCGTGGGGGCAATTGCGGCGCAGTCGGCCGAACGCGCGCTGACCCTGGCACACCATCTGGTGGCGGAAGGGCGCCACCTGCAACATTTCGTGCGCGAAGCCATCCGCCACGTCCGCAATCTGCTGGTGGCGCGCGTGGCCGGCGCGGATTCGGAACTGGTGGCCGCGCCGAAGGACGAACGCGAACGCATCCGCGAGCAGGCCGCACAATTCAGCGAAGAGGACCTGACGCGCTTCTTCTCCATCCTGTTGGAAACCGAGTACGACCTGCGGCGGAAGCCCGATCCCGCGCTGCACCTGGAACTCGGCCTGCTGCGCATGGTGAATGCCCTGCGGCTGGCCCCGCTCGAGGAGGCGCTCTCGGCCGGGGCGGCTGCAGGCTCTCCGATCACGGCGCCGGCCCGCGCCTCTGCCGCATCTCCCGGCGCGCCCGGCGCGGCGATGGGCGCCTCATCTTCCGCGCCGCCCGCCGCCCCGGGAAAATCTCCGCAGCCGGCGAAAGAACGCGCCGCGCGGCTGGACGCCGGAGCCTCGCCGACGGTGCGCACGGTGAGCGCGCCACCGGGCCCCGTGCCGGCCACCAGCCTGGGCGCGGTGGCGCGCGCCGCGGGGAGCTATCAGGGCATCGAGGCGATGCAGGTGGAATCCATTCTGACCGCGGTGCGCGGACAAACCAAAATGCTCGCAACGCTCGTGGAACAGGTGACGCGCTGGGAACTCGATGGCGGCGAGATGCGCGTCTATTTTCCGCGCGACCGCAGCGCCCTCGCCGAGTTGCTGGAAACCACGCGCGACGCCATGGAACGTTTGCGCGCCATCGCCAGCCAGGTGCTGGGCCAGCCCCTGCGCGTCTGTGTTAAACTGGACGCGGCTGCACCGGGAAGCGCGACCCTCCCGGCGCGGCGCTCGCCCTCGCCCGACCTGCGCGCGAAGTTCGAGCGCGATCCGGTGGTGCGGGCCATGCTCGAGCGCTTCGGTGGTGAAATCCGCGACGTGCGGCGCCGCGACGAGGACTGACCATGGAAGTCAAGGCTCTCCAGCAGATGCTCTCCCAGTTTGGACAGCTCCAGGAACGCCTGGAGCGCGAGATCCGCGACCTGCGCGTGGAAGCCAGCGCGGGAGCCGGCATGGTCACCGTGAAAATGGACGGGCAGAAACGCGTAATGGAAGTGCGCATCGATCCGGATATCTTCGTGGGGAAGGACGCCGAGATGCTCTCCGAGCTGATCCTCGCCGCGGTGAACGACGCGAGCCGCCGCGTGGACGACGAGCTGCAGAACCAGTTGAAAGGGCTGGTCGGCGGGCTGCCGAATCTGGCGGGGATGAAGATTCCGGGGCTGTTCTAGCCGCCCGCCCCATGCAAACCTGAAGACCGCAGCAACGCGCCGCAGCGATCGCCGCGAGCCAATATTCCATGCCTGATTTTGCCGAACCGATTGCCAATCTGGTGGAGCAGCTGAAGCGCCTGCCCGGCATCGGGCAGAAGACGGCGCAGCGGCTGGCCTTCCATCTGTTGCGCGCGGACCGCGAAGAGTCGGAATCGCTGGCCGCGGCGATCCTGGCGGCAAAGAACAACCTGCGCGAATGTTCCGTGTGCAACAACGTCACGGACACCGATCCCTGCCTCTACTGCCGGAACCCCGCGCGCATCCAGAAAACGATCTGCGTGATTGAGGAGCCGCACAGCATCGTGCCGGTGGAAAAGACGCGGGCCTATAACGGCCTGTACCACGTGCTGGGCGGCACGCTCTCGCCGTTGAATGGGGTGGGGCCGGACCAGTTGAACATCAAGAGCCTGCTGGAGCGGCTGAAGAAGGGCACGGTGGAAGAAATCATCATCGCCACGAATCCCACCACGGAAGGCGAAGCCACCGCCGTCTATCTTTCGAAGCTGATCAAACCGCTCGGCGTGCGCGTCACCCGCATTGGCATGGGCATTCCCGTGGGTAGCGACCTGGAATATGCCGACGAGGTGACCATGTCCAAGGCCATGGAAGGCCGCCGGGAGCTGTAGCGATCCCGGCGCGCGTGCGGGGCGGGCGTTACTGCTCCCAGCCCCCGCCCAGAGCTTGATAGAGTTGCACGAGAGCTTGCAACTCATTGAAGCGCGCCTGGACCAGCGTCAGCTCGTCAGAAAAGTAGTTCGTTTCGCTGGTGAGCACTTCCAGGTAATCCACAACTCCCGCCTTGAATCGCATCTCGGACAAACGTGCGGCGTCCTGAGCCGAGGCCGTCAGATGTTCCTGCTCGATGCGGAATTCCCTGTTCTTGCGATAGGCGACGAGCCCGTTGGAAACGTCGCGGAACGCGCCTTGGATGGTCTGCCGGTATGTCAACAGCGCCTGCTGTTGCTGGGCTTCCGCCAGGCGTACGTTGTTCTTGAGCCGCCCGCCCTGGAAAATCGGCTGCGTGAGAGCCCCGCTCAGGATCCACACTCCCTGCGGACCGCTGAACAGATTGCTCAGCGCCGAACTCTGAAATCCAGCCGACCCAGTGAGGGTAATCTGTGGAAAGTAAGCCGCTCTGGCCACACCGATCTGCGCATTGGCCGCCACCAGTGTCTGCTCGGCTTGACGAATATCGGGGCGGCGTTCCAGCAAGGAGGAAGGCAGACCGGCGGGAACCTCCGGCGCATGGGGCTGCTCCGTGAGCTTCAGGCCTCGCGGGACGGAACCTGGGTTATTGCCCAGCAGCAAGTTGATGGCGTTTTCCTGCTGGGCAATTTGCCGTTCCAGGTCGGGTATCTGCGACGCCGCCGTGTAGACGAGCTCTTCCGCCTGGCGCTGGTCCAGCATCGTGTCGATTCCGTGTTCGGTCAACTGCGTGGTGAGCGCCAACGATTCCTTCCGGGAGGCCAGCGTGTCCTTGGAGATCTCGAGAGCTAGATCGAGTTCGCGCAGTTGGAAATAGCTGCTGGCCACGTTGGCGACCAGCGTGGAAACCACCTGCCGGCGAGCCCAGTCGCTTGCGATGAGGTTGGCCCGCGCTGCCTCCGTGGCCCTCCGGTACTTGCCCCAGAAATCGAGATTCCACAAAGCGGTGGCGGTCATCTCCCCGGTGGTGAACTCATACGCCGGTATCGGGCCGATGGTTGGATTGCGAACGCTGGTAATGTTGGCGCCGCCGGTCAGGGAAGGAATTTGGTCGGCGCGCGTGATCCCAAGCTGGGCCTGAGCCTGAAGAACGCGCGAGGCGGCGATTTGCACGTCATAGTTGTTGCTGAGAGCCGTGCGAATCAGGCCTTGCAGTTCCTTGTCCTGAAACACGTTCCACCATTTCTCGTCCGCGAGCGAGGCGGGACCGGCTGCCGGGGCTTCCTCCGGTGTTGATCCGCGGTACGCGGTGGGCACGTCCACCTTGGGCCGGTTGTAATTCGGTCCCACGGTGCAAGCGGCCATGAAAAGCACGAAAGCGCAGAGTGCTACAGTCCAGGAGCAAGCAAAGCAATTGCGCGGTGCACGAGGCGCCATCGGCATCAGTCTCCCAATCCCGGTTCCGGCGCCGCGGAACCACGCGCACGGTGAATCTTCGAATGGCGCGCCCGGAAAAATGACACACGGTCCAGCACCTTTTCCTGGAACTCTTCCAGGTACAGATAAATGGCCGGGGTAATGTATAGGGTAATTAATTGCGAGACCATTAATCCACCCACGACCACCAGCCCCAAGGGGCGCCGTGAAGCCCCATCCGCTCCGAAGCCGATGGCGATGGGCAGCGCGCCCATCAAGGCGGCGAATGTGGTCATCATGATGGGCCGGAACCGCTCCATGCTGGCCTCGTGAATGGCCTGATCGTCCGGTATTCCCCGCACCACGATTTGCTGCGCGAAATCCACGATCAGGATTCCGTTTTTCTTCACGATTCCCATCAGCATGAACATGCCGATGAACGCATACAGGGAAGCTTCCGCGCCGAAGACCCATAAGGTGAGTAATCCTCCGACCAACGCCACCGGCAGGGAGGAAAGCACGGTGATGGGGTGCAGGTAGCTCTCGTAGAGAATCGCCAGGACCACGTACATGACGAATACGGCGAGAAACATCAGAAGAGTCAGGCTGGCTACCGTGTTGCTGAAAGTAAGCGCCTCGCCCTGCAGCCCGCCTCGGATTCCCGGTGGAAGGGTTTGTTTGGCGGAGTTTTCCACAAACTCCACGGCCTGGCCGATGGTGTATCCGGGGTTCAAATTGAAGAAAAAAGTGACGCTGGTGAACTGATTGATGTGGTTCACCGACTGCGGACCCAGGATGGAATGCCACGTGGCCAGAGCGCTGAGCGGCACCATGCGCGAGCCGTCGTCGCTCTTGATGTAAAGCAGGTGAAGGTCCTGTGGCTCGGAGCGCTGATCGTCGGCGACCTCGAGAATTACCTGATACTGGTCGGTGGGCTTCTTGATCAAGTAAATGTAGTTCTGCGAATAGGCCTCGTGTAAAAGGTTGAGTATGCGCGTTTCGGAGACGCCGTAGAGTTTTGCCTGGTCCCGCAGGATGTTCACCCGCAGGTTTGGGGTGTGATTGAACAGGTCGGAGTTCACGAACAGAAATCCCGGGTATTCGTGCATCTTCTGGAGAAGCTTGCCGGCGGTCGCGTACACTTCGCTCGGATTAATGCCGGAAATCGCGTAGGCAAACTGTCCCTGCAAATTCGCCGTCGCGCCGGTGCTGATCTGGAGCACAGGCTGCGGTTTCAAGAAGGTGAGCAGTCCGGGGACGCTGGAGTTGAGCTGACCCATCAACTGGCCGGCCACCGCCTGGATGGGCGGACGCTGGTCCGGGTCCTTCAAGAAAGCGAGGATCAGACCCTGGTTCGAAGGAAAAAACGAGTTGTTGCCGCTCATCGTGAAGGTGACGTCCACAGCGGGATTCGCGTGCAGAACCTTCTCGACTTCCTCCTGATGCTTGTGCATCACGTCCGGCGAGGAACCCTCCTGTGCGATAAAGACTCCCAGCACAAAGGAGCTGTCGCCAATGGGCAGGAAGGCCTTCGGGACGATGTAGAAGAGGTACCCGGTCCCGGCAAGGCAGATCACCCAGATGGCCAGGGAAATCCACCGATGACGAAGAAAGAACCACAGGGAGCGCCCGTAAGACGCCAACACCCGCTTCTCCATTCCGCCGAAGACGCGCTCCATCCAGGTCTTCTTGACCTGTGCCCCGCGCTTCCCCAGCAGGCCGGAACACATCAACGGCGTCAGGGTGAGTGAAACAAGGCCGCTGGCAAAAATCGATATGATGATGGTGACGGAAAACTCACGAAAAACGCGGCCCACCAGCCCGCTCATGAAAACAAGCGGGAGAAATACGGCGGCGAGGGAGATGGTCATGGCGAGAATGGTGAAGCTGATTTCCTGGGCTGAGTTGAGCGAGGCCTCCAGCGCCCCCTGCCCCTGCTCCATGAGCCGCACCGTGTTTTCCAAAAAGACGATCGCGTCGTCCACCAAAAACCCGATGGCCAGCACCAGAGCCATCAAGGACAAATTATCCAGGCTGTAGCCCAGAATATTCATGACCACGAAGGTCAACAGCAGCGAGAGCGGCAAAGCGACGGCCGGGATCAACGTGTCGCGGGCGCGCCCCAGAAAAGCGAAGATAACCAGCACCACCAGCACGAACGCGATGTAGAGCGTCTCCTGCACATCCTTGACGCTGTTGACGATCGTCTGGGAGCGGTCGTAGATGGGAACGATGTCCACCGAAGTGGGAAGCTGGGCCCGGACCGTGGGAAGCAAATCGCGGATGGACTTGGCAACTTCGACGGCATTGGAGCCAGCCCGCCGAAACACGGCGACCACCACCGTTGCCGTAGGTACATGGTGGCCGCGGAACCAAAAGCGCATGCGGATGCGCTCGTCCTGGAGCCCGTTTTTGGCGGTGGCGATGTCTTTCAAGTAGACCGGCGCGCCGTTTCCCTGGCGCACGATCAGGTTGTCGTACTGGCTGGCATCGCTGAGCTGGCCTTCGGGCTGAAGAAGAAACGTGTGGTGTTCCCCGTCAAACTGGCCCGCGCCCGTGTAACTCGTCCCGTTTTTCACTGCCGACGCCAGGTCGTCGATGGTCAAGTTGCGAGCGGCCATCGCGGAAGGGTCCGCCTCAATGCGCACGGCAGACTGAGCGCCGTACAGGGCGACCTGGCTCACCCCGGGGAGAATGCTGATGCGCTCGCCGACTTGCGTGTTCGCGTAGTCATAGAGCTGCCCCTGCGTCACGCTGTCGCTGGTCAGTCCGATATACATGATCGGCTGATCGTTGGGATTGGTCTTGGTAAACGTCGGGGGGCTCGGCAGGTCCACTGGCAACTGCGCCGTCGCACGAGAGATCGCCGCCTGCACATCGGTCGCCGCCGCGTCGATGCTCTTGGATAGATCGAACTGCAGCACGAAGCTGCTGTGTCCCTGGCCGTTATTGGAGGTGACCAGTTGCAGCCCCGGGATCTGCATGAACTGGCGTTCCAGGGGCGTGGCCACATTGTTTGCCATGGTCTCCGGCGTGGCGCCGGGATAGCCGACGTTCACTTGGATTACCGGGTAGTCCACCGCCGGCAGGTCATTGACCGGCAGGTCGAAGTACGCCAGCACGCCGAACAGAATGACGGAGACAGTCAGCACCGCCGTCATCACCGGCCGTCGAATGAATGGCTCTGAGAGGCTCACGTGCCCTCGTTTTCCTTAGTGCGTGCCGGAGTCGCCGGCGCCTGCCGGGGCTCCGTCCGGACCGGGCGCCGCTCCCGAAGCGACGCGGACTTTTCCTCCCGGCACCACGGTGAGCTGCCCGGTGAGAATGACGGTTTCGCCCGCCGCGACTCCCTGCGTGATCACCACGTCTTCTCCCTGGCGCTGTCCGAGAATGACGGGGCGCAAGTCCGCCGTGCTGTCGGGCTTGACCACGTACACGAATGGCCCCTTCTGGCTGATTTGCGTGGCCTGATTGGGAATCAGCACCGCGTTTGCTTGCGTGACCAAAACAAGTCTCACATTCACAAACTGGCCGGGCCAAAAATGATGATCGGGATTGGACATGGTCGCGCGCAGAAAGACAGTGCCGGTGCCGTTCTGCACCACGTTGTCGAGAAACGTCAGCTTCCCGGTGCGCGCGCGATTCTCCGGGTCCGACGGCAGCCGCACCAGGGCCTTCAAACTGCCGCGCGACATTTCCTTTTGCACTTCCGGAAGATCGCGTTCCGTCACGGTGAAGTCCGCATAGATCGGATCCAGGCGCTGGATGAGCAACAAGCCGGTGGTGTTCGCCTGGACCACGTTGCCCACGTCGACCAGACGAGCGCCGGCCCGGCCTTCAATGGGAGAGTGGATGTAGCAGTACTCGAGATTGAGCTCGGCGGTCTCCAGCGCGGCCTCAGCCGACTCGACCTGCGCCTGGACCACATCAACGGTATTCTTCTTCGTGTCGTAGTCTTGCTTGGAGATGGCCTTCGAGCCCACCAGCTCCTGGTCGCGCGCGAACTGAACCTTCGCGAGTTCGAGCGCCGCTTTCGCCTGCGCCAGGCTGGCCTTGGCGAAATCCAACTGCGCCTGGTAGGGACGCGGGTCGATCACGAACAGAAGCTTCCCCGCGGTCAGATTCGCTCCATCCTGGAAATGCCTTTCCGTGATGCGCCCGGCGACCTGGGGCGTCACGGTCACGGACTCGAATGCGTAGCCTTTCCCGATCTCGTCCAGGTACACGGGCACGTCTTGCGCCTTGGCTTTCGCCACGGTCACCAGTGGAGGCGGCGGCATTTGTGGGCCGGCTGCTTGCGGGCTCGTCCGATTGCATCCACTGGCGGCCAGTTGGCAAAGCAGCAGCGGAATGAAATACAACAAGTTGTATTTCAACTTCATTCGTAACCTCTCTCGGTTTTTCTTACGCGCCGGCCCAGGCAATCGTTTCCAGTCATTTTTTAACTCTCTTCTCTCAAGTCCGGGCTGGAGGCCGCCTTGCCTTGCACAGGACCACCCGCGAGGCAGAACGCACTAGATTAGATGTAGCCCGCGGCCTCCCGATAAGACTAACTTTCGGCGAGCTCTGGCGCTCTACCCCCGGGTCAGGTTGATTCGGTTGCCCTTCCGGAATCTGGGGAGTGTCCGGGGCGGCATTCGCGCTCTGGTCAAAAGATTGGGCCTGGATTTCGATCCTGGCTTTGCGGCCGCCTGATAACCTACACCCGCCCCCCACCAGTAGGCAATGCTCCAGCCACGTCCCCGAGGGCAAAGCCTTTCCGCGCGCGGCCGCTCGTGTCCGGCCGCGGCGCGAGACGCTGCTGGTGAAGGGACGCAGCGTGCGCCTGCGCCCCGCATCCAATGGAGAGCGGGAAGGACCGCCCGGCGTCGGAAAACGAGCGGCGGAGGGACGCCATGAATCTTGAATTGCGGGGCAAGACGGCAGTGGTGACGGGTTCGACGGCCGGAATCGGCCTGGCCATAGCTCTCGCCCTGGCCGAGGAAGGCGCCGCAGTCGCCGTCAACGGGCGAACCGCGGCGCGGGTGGCCGCCGCGGAAGCGGCGATTCGCCGGAAGGTGAAGGACGCGGAGTTGCGTGGAGTCGCCGCGGACCTGGGCACCGCCGCCGGCGCCGCCGAATTTGTGCGCCAAGTCCCGCAGACGGACATCCTTGTCAACAACCTTGGAATCTATGCTGCGAAGCCCTTCCTGGAAATCAGCGACTCCGAGTGGACGGAGATCTTTGAAGTGAACGTGATGAGCGGCGTGCGGCTTGCCCGGCACTACCTGCCCGGGATGCTGCGGCGCAACTGGGGGCGCGTGATTTTCATCTCCAGCGAGTCCGCGCAGCACATCCCGCCGGAGATGGTCCACTACGGAATGACGAAAACCGCGCAGCTCGCCATTGCCCGCGGACTGGCGGAAGGCGTGGCAGGCACCAGAATCACGGTGAATTCCGTCCTGGCTGGCCCGACCGCCTCGGAAGGCGTCACCGCCTTTGTCGCCGACATGGCAAAGCAGCGCGGCCTGAGCACGGCCGAAATCGAAAGCGATTTCTTCAAAACCGTGCGGCCCACCTCGCTCCTGAAACGCTTCGAGACGCCCGAAGAAATCGCCGCCGTGGTCGCCTTCGTGGCCAGCACGCGTTCCATCGCGATCAACGGCGCCGCAGTGCGCGCGGAAGGCGGCGTAGTCCGAAGCATCCTCTGATTCGCTCCGCCCGCGAATATGGCTGGGTAGCCGCGGTCCCGCTCCGGCGGGGCGTGGGATTTTTCCTTGCCCGCCCTCTTCGGCGCTCGAAAAACCCGCGGTCAGAAAAGCCCTCCAGCAAACGGCGGGCAAGCACTGACCGTGGCTACCGCTGCAAATCGTTGCGCTCACTGCTCAATCAGAGTAGAAAGGAATTAACGAGGTGCATCGCCATGCCGAATATTGAGCCGTACTTGGAGAAGTACGAGCACGAGCATCACAACACGGCCAACCGGGTCCTCCACGCTATCGGCATCCCCTGCATCTTCGCGGGGCTCATCCTCTTCTTCCTCGCCTGGCGCTGGGGACTCGTATTCTTCGCTGGAGGCTGGGTGATGCTCTTCCTTGGCCACCGCATCGAGGGCAACAAACCTGCGTTTTTCCAGGGGCCGGTCTATTTCCTCGTCGGGCCCGTCTGGGTGGCAAGAGAAATCCTCGGCTGGTTCACCGGAAAGCGCACAGTGGCACAGACTTCAGTGTGTGCACCGACGCAACAGCAAGGCACCGTCTCCCATCACAACACGTCCGGACGCTAAAACAACTCCAATCGCTCCTGAATCTCCCTACAGTTCCCGCAAAGCCGCCGCCACCGACGTCCGCGCCGCCCGAATCGCCGGGAAGAGCCCGCCCACCAATCCAATCACCACCGAATAGCAGAATCCCTGCACGAGCAGCGCGGGCGTCACGCGGAACGCAAACGCCACCTGGCTGAAGCTCTGCCAGTTGATAGTCGAAGTGTGGTATCCATTGAACACCACATAGGCAATCGAGCCCCCGATCACTCCCCCGGCCACGGCCAGCAATATGGATTCCGCGAGCACGGAGATCACCACCGGCCCGCCGCCGAATCCCAGCGCGCGCAACGTGGCAATCTCACGCGTGCGCGTGGCCACCGCGGAATACATCGTGTTGATCGCCCCGAACACGGCGCCCACCCCCATCATCGCCGCGATCAAAAAGCCCAGCCGCGTCACCAGATTGGTGAGAAAGATAGATTGCTCCGCAAAATAATCGGTTTCGCGCACCACCCGCACGCTCAATCTCGGGTCGCTCGTCAGGGCGGCCTTGAATTCGTCGAACTTCTCCGGTGCAGAGAGGCGCGCGTACACGTCCGAAACGATTGTGCCGCGGTTGTAAGCGCCCTGCAGCACGTCCAGGTCGGCCCAAATTTCCGATTCGGCGACGGAACCGCCGTCGGTAAAAATCCCCACAACCGTCCAATCCGTTTTCCCCCAGCGTTTTACATCCCCCAGCCGGAGCCCCGCGAATTCCCGTACCGCGCCGGCGCCCACGATAATCTCATTGCGGCCGGTCTCGAATCTGCGCCCCGAGAGCATGTGCAGTTTCGGGCGTACCTCGAACGCCACGGGCGTGACACCGCGCAGGGGCACATTCGCGTCGGTCCCCGTCGAGATCTTGGGCACGTCCACGAGCACGAGCATTTCTGGCGAGGCCTCCGGGCCGTTCGCGCCGCGGCCTATCCCCGGCGCGTCCTGGATCACGCGCGAGTCCTCCAGCGAGACCAGGCTCATCATTTCCGTGTCCGCGCCGGTGCGCATCACCAGCGCCGTCGAAGGCGAGCCCGTCTGCGCCAGCGTGGCGCGGAACCCCTCGCCGATGGAGAGCACGGCCACAAACACGGTAACGACGCCCGCCACGCCTACCACCGTCGCCGCCGAAGACCCGAACCGCTGCGGCAGCATCCGCAAATTCAGCAGGCCCACCGCGTACACCTGCGCAAACCAGTTAAATATTCTCTGCATGGTCCTTTTTTCTGTCCAGCGTCCCGGGAAGTCTCATCCCCGCCGCAGGGCCTCCACCACGCGCAGGTGCATGGCCTCGAGTGCGGGAATCGTGCCCGTAGCCAGACCCAACAGGAGAATGAAGGCCGCTCCCAGTACCGCGCTTTCCGGCGGCATGAGAAAGATGGGCAGAGCTCCTCCGGTAGGATCTCCGCGCCTGATCAACAGCCACGCCAATCCCAGACCCAGGACGCCGCCAACCACGGCCAGCACCACGGACTCGCTCAGCACCAGCATCAGGATCAGCCCGTTCGGAAAGCCGACGGTCTTCAGCACGGCCAGTTCGGTGATCCGCTCGCGCACCGACTGCATCATCGTGTTCCCGGCCACCAGCAGGATGATGAAAAACACCACACTCAAGATCGCCGTGATGATCGCCCCGATGTTGCCCACCTGCTTGGCGAATCCCACCATGAAGGCCTTCTCGGTGGACGTTTTCGTCTCGTTGTCCGAGTTGGCGAACAAAGCGTCCAGGCGCTTCACGATTTGGGGGGCTTGGTCCGGAGGCGAAATCCGGATGATGTACCAGCCCACCATGCCGTTGCGCCGCACCCGGCTTTCGTCCAGGTATTTCCAGTGAAAGACAAACTGCGTCACGTCCGTCGCGGGCGTGGCCCCGTCGTAGATGCCGTCCAGCGTGAATTCCCAGGAATTCGAGCCGTTCTTTTTCTGCCACGGCGCCGTGAGCGGGATGCGGTCCCCGATCTTCCAATGGAAGCGGTCGGCTAGATATCGGCCGCAGATCGCTCCGGTGCGGTCGGCCAGCCAGGCTTTCTTCTGGTCTTCGGGAAGCAGGAACTCCGGATAGAGGCGGAGGTAGCGTTCCGGGTCCACCGCCATCTGCGCGAAGAAATTCTTGGGGTCCTGATAGACACCGCCGAACCAGGTGGCATTGGCCACATCTACCACCCCGGGCACCGCGGCGATGCGGTCCTGATAGCTGAGCGGCAGGGGCAGGATGATGGACGTTTTGTGCGTCATCACCAGACGGTCCACTCCCGCGATCTGGATGCCGATATCAAAAGCATTCCGCACTGCCCCCAGGTAGCCGAACAGAAGAAACGCCACCAGGATGGAAAGCAGTGTGAACAGCGTGCGCACCCGTTTCCGGCGCAGGTTGCTCCACACCAGGGGCAGGAATTTCACTGGATCTGCTCCGCCTGCAACTGCCCTTTGTTCAGATAGACGATGTGCCGCGCGCGGGCCGCCGCGTGCGCGTTGTGCGTCACCATGATGATCGTTTTGCCGTGCTCCCGGTTCAGCGCCTGGAGCAGGTCCAGGATTTCCTCTTCCGATTTGCGGTCCAGGTCGCCCGTGGGCTCGTCGCACAGCAGCAGCGTGGGATCCCCCACGATCGCCCGCGCGATCGCCACGCGCTGCTCCTGCCCGCCGGAAAGCTGCCGCGGATAATGCTTGCCACGGTCGGCCAGCCCCACCACCGCGAGCGCCGTGGCCACGTGGCTTTTCCGCTCGCTCGCGGAAAGATGCGTGAGCAGCAACGGCAGTTCCACATTGCGTTCCGCCGTGAGCGTGGGAAGCAGGTTGTAGAGCTGGAACACGAAGCCCACGTGGCGCGAGCGCCAGTGCGCCAGTTGCCCCTCTCCCATCCGGTCGATCCGCTGGCCTCCGATTTCCACCGCTCCCTGGCTCGGGCGGTCCAGGCCCGCCAGCAGGTTTAGCAGCGTCGTCTTCCCGGAGCCCGAGGGCCCCATCAACGCCAGAAAATCGCCGCGAGGAATCTCGAGATTCACGCCTTGCAGCACGTCAATCCGCTCGCTGCCCCGCGTGTACACCTTATGGACGTCCTGGACGCGCACCAGCGCGCCCTGCGCCCCGCCGGCGCGCGAAACCTCCTGAGGTTGACTGATCGTCGCTTCGGCCATGAATCCCTTTCCCCTTTCCTAAACCCGTGGGACAGATATTCTTGTCTGTCCTCCTCGCTTCCTTGCTTCTTTATTTCCTTGCTTCCCTCTTTCGCGCTCGCATCTAGCATGGATCGCCGCGCGCGCTCCCCGCGAGGAAAGGCAGGAATGCCTGTCCTACCGAACCGAAACCCGGCTACCGTCGGCCAGATTGGGCGGTCCGTCAATCAGCACACGTTCACCGGCGCTCACGCCCGTCAGCACCAGCTCCTCGCCTTCCGTCCCCGTCACTTTCACCGCCCGCCGCTCCACGTGGTCCTGCTGGAACACGTACACGTAGTCCGCATCGCCCTCGTGGCGCACCGCCGCCTTGGGTACCAGCAGCCGCGGACGGGCCTCGACGGCATGCTTCGCGTTGGTATCGAGAAACGCCACCTTCACGCCCATGTCCGGCAGGATCCGCGGATCCAGGTGGTCGAACCCGATGCGCACCTGCACGGTGGCCTTCTGCCGGTCGGCGGTCGGCACGGCTAGAATCACGTGCGCGGGAATGTGCCAGTCCGGATAAGCGTCCAGTGTGGCCTCCACGCGCTGCCCCGGCGTCACCCGCGCGATGTAGCTTTCGCTCACGTCCACCTGGATCTCCAGCGATTTCATGTCCACCACAGTGCAGATTCCCGTGCGCGTAAAGCCCCCGCCCGCGGAGATCGGAGAAATCATCTCCCCCGGCTGCGCGTCCTTCGTGGTGACCATCCCGGAAAATGGGGCGCGGATGATGGTGTCTTCCACATTCTGTTGTTTCACCGCAACGTTTTGCTGCGCCACCACGATGTCTTCCCGCTGCTGCGCCAAATGCGCAACGAGCGCATCGGCGTCGGCCCGCGCGGAATCCAGCGTGGACTGGCTCTCCACGCCCTCCGCGGTGAGCGTCTTCATCCGCTGGAGCGTGACGTTTGCCAGCTTCAGATGCGCTTCCGTCTCCGCCAGCGCGCGCCGCGACGATTCCAATTGAGCCTGCGCCAGATCCAGGTCGTGCCGGGCATTCGAATCATCCAATCGGCCGACGATCTGCCCTTCCTTCACCGACTTCCCTTCCTCGATCAGCACCTCGGTCACCTTTCCGGTAATCTTCGAGGAGACCGTGGCGCGCAGCCTGGGCGTGACGTACCCCGAGGCGTTCAGCACCGTCGCCGCTCCCCCCGGTCCTGCCTCCCGCACCAAGGCCACGTGCACCTCCGGAGCCCGTGCGGCCTTGAGCCAGAAAAAGCCTGCGGTGCCCAGCAGCAGGACGGCCGGCAGGGCGAGCGCCAGGGCGAGCCGCCAGGGCGAGCCGCGAGGAGGGTCTTTGCGCTCGATGCGCAGCTCTTCCAGCGAGTGTCTATCGGCAGACATGGAAGTTGAGCGCGAACACCCATTGTATCTTACAACCGTTTCGGGCTCCCAAAGTTACTCTACGCGCCCAATGGCTTTAGTATTTCGCGTCCCGAGGCCCGCAGGGGATTCCGCAAGTCCGGGGGACTATTCGCAGAAGATTCGCACCTTCTTGCCGTTGCCCTTGTCGATGTCAATGCCCGTCTTTTCAAGAGCATCAGCGAGTTCATTCATGGAGGCAAAGCGCCCCAAATCGATTCCCTGCTCCGCCAGACGCTCCGTCACCCGCGGAGGCATGAGCGCCAATATGCGGCTGCTGCGCACCAGCGAAAGGGGCAGGCGCATGTTGATCTGGTCGTGGCCGGGCTTGTCTACCTGGATGCGTAGAAATCGAGGCTTTCGTGCATCGCCGCCTGGGCCAGCCTCATTCCGGCCGCTCGACGCAGCCTCGCTTGATGTGGAACTCGCTCGGTTCGCCGCTGCGCCGGAGAGCCTGTCGAGCAACTTTTCCGCGTCTTCCGCACTGATCTTGCCCTCCTTGAGCAACTCGAGTACTCGCTTGGTTTCGGCAGACATGGCTATTTATCTCCTTCTTTTGCCCCGGTGAGCCTTTCAAGCGCTTCTTCCACGCTCAGCTCCCCGCGCGACAATTGTTCCAACACGTACAGATTGGGCGAAGGCCCCTCGAAATTCCTGTCTAATGCGGCCGAGATGGCGTTCAGGCGATTTTTCACCGTGGGATAGCTGATTCCGAACAGGCTCTCCATCTTCTTCAACGAGCCGTGATGTCGAACAAAGGCAATTACGAAGGCCTGATCCTCCTCGCTCAATTTTCCCAGCGCGGAGACCTCGAATTCCCCTTCAATAGCCAGCTTGCACGAAGGGCAGGTCATGCGACCCACTTTCAAGGGTTGGTGGCAATCGGGGCAGAGCGCTTTGGATATATCCACGCGAGTATCACCGAACACAAGCACATTAACGCAAATACTAACGAATATCAATACCGAAATTGATTTATTTAATTCAGGCAGGCAGATACTTAACTATCTTAATTTTCCTATACTTACACGCTCCTGCGCGATCTGGAGCAGTTGGATCGGCAAAGGGAGGTCAGAGGGAGTCCTGCCCCGATGCACCCACTGAATGCGTCCATCCTGGGCTATCAGTGCGGCGCCCGGAAGTTGCAAGACGTCGCTATGCTTACGAAAAGTTCCTTTCAGACTGATTAGAAAGCCCGCGGCCTTAGCCGCGGCTCGCCGGCGCCGGCCTTCGGGCGTCGGGAACAGGATGCTCCACCAGTCGGTGCGCTCGAGACCCATCGCGCGGTAACTCTCCCGCCGGGGGTCTGCGATGCAGACCGACGCGACGCCGTGGCGCCCACAGAAGCGCGCCATCTCCTCCGCAGTTCCTTGGACAACGCAGCCCACTCGGATGCCGCGCTCGTCGAATCGAGGCAGCGTCTCGCGCAACTGCGCGAGTGTCTCCGAATAGAACGGTCAGCCAAAATGCCGCAGCCACAGGATGAGCGCGGGCCCGCTGGCCCACGATTCAGACAGAAGATGCGACTCGCCGGAAGCAGTCTGGTATTTGAATTCCGGGGCGGCATCCCCGAAGGCCGGTGCGCTCCTCATACGCGAACCTCCCTGCACCCCATTCGCTTCAATCCTAACGCGGAATGCACGGCCCGCGAGAGCCTGACTGGCGTCCGGCCGCGGGGTTTCCCTGAGCCAATCTTTCCCCTTGCGCTTCTACAAGAGAAGAGCTACCTTTTCTCCTGTAGGAGCGACAGGGGAACCAGTGGCGCAACAACACATCGATCTGCCCCAGGGCACGCTTGATCTTCTCATCCTGAAGACCCTGACTCTGGAGCCGCAGCACGGCTGGGCCATCTCCGAGCGCGTCCAGCAGATTTCTCAGGACGTGCTTCGGCTCCAGCAGGGATCGCTATACCCCGCTCTCCACCGGCTGGAGCGCCGCGGGTGGATCAAAGCCCGCTGGGGCACCTCCGAGAACAACCGCCGGGCCAAATACTACGAACTGACGGCCAGCGGCCGCAAACAGCTCGAAGCGGAAGAAAGCGCGTGGCGGAAGCTCGCCGCGGCCGTCGCGCAGGTGCTGGAGACGGCCTAGGAGCGCGGCGATGCTGAGCGATCTGGTGGTCCGAATTCGTTCCCTCTTCCGCCGCGCCTCCGTGGAGGCGGAAATGAACGATGAGTTGCGCTTCCACATTGAACGTCAGACCGAAAAGCTGGCCGCCGCCGGCATTCCTCGCGAAGAGGCGGCGCGTCGCGCCCATTTGGAGTTCGGTGGCGTGGAACAGGTGAAAGAAGAATGCCGCGACGCTCGCGGCACGAGCCTCGTCGAGAGCCTGCTGCAGGACGTGCGCTACGCCCTGCGCATTCTACGGAAAAATCCCGGATTCACCGCAGTAAGCATGCTCACGCTGGCGCTGGGCATCGGCGCCAATACCGCGATGTTCAGCATCGTCTACGCCGTGCTCGTTCGCCCCCTGCCGTACGCGCATCCCCAGCGACTCACTATGGTCTGGCAGAAGGACGATCTCGGACGCCCCGGCAACACCTCCTTCGCCACCTACACCGACTGGAAAACCCGCAACCACAGTTTCGAGCAGTTGGCACTCTTCCGCTCCTGGCAGCCGGTTCTCTCCGGGCGGGGCGATCCGCAAAAACTGATCGGCCTCCGCGTCTCGAACAATTTCTTTCGGACCCTCGGCGTTCGTCCGGAACTCGGCCGCGATCTGCGTCCTGAGGAGGACCAGCCCTCCACCAGCCACGTGGTGCTCCTGAGCCACGGGCTTTGGGAGCGGCAATTCGGCTCTGACCCTGCGATCGCGGGCAAAACGATCACCCTGAATGCCGCGAGCTACCTCGTCGCCGGCGTCCTCCCCGCGGATTTCGAATCGCTCCTCCGCACCGATCCCGCTGGAGGGCCGCCGGAGATTTTCGGCGCGCTCGGCTACGACGCCTCTCTTCCCTGGGCCTGTCGCACCTGCCAGCACCTTCAGGCCATCGGCCGCGTTCGTTTCGGCGTCAGCTTTGCCCAGGCTCAAGCGGAAATGGACGCAATCTCCGCGGCGCTCTGGAAGGAACATCCATCCGAGTATTCGGCCTCCGGCGTGATTTTCACTCCGCTCCGCGAGCACCTGCTCGGGCCGCTCAGCCGGATGCTCTACGTGCTCCTCGGCGCGGTTAGCTTTGTGCTGCTGATCGCCTGCGTCAACCTCGCCAATCTCCTGCTGGCCCGCGCCGCCCACCGGGAACGGGAGATGGCCGTGCGCGCGACGCTGGGCGCTGGCCGGCTCCGCATGGTCCGGCAATTAATCGTCGAGAACTGGCTGCTGGCGACCGCGGGCGCTGCCGCGGGACTCCTCCCCGCTTGGTGGACGCCGCGCGTGCTGTCTGCCATTGGCGCCGGCGGGCTCCCCCGCCTCGCGGACGTACGGCTGGATTGGCACGTACTCCTCTTCGCGTTTCTCGCCGCCCTGCTCACCGGCCTCGTTTCCGGCATCGTGCCCGCCCTCCGCCTCTCGAAGTTGGCTCTGCACGACTCCCTGCGCGAGCGCGTGGAAGGCTCTTCCGGCGCGGCGCACCGCCGGCTGCGCGGGCTGTTCGTGGTTACCGAAATCGCGCTTTCGCTCACGCTGCTGGTGGGCGCGGGGCTCCTGCTTCGCAGCCTCTCCCGTTTGCTGGAGGTTGCTCCGGGATTCGATCCCCAAAATGTGCTCACCTTGATCATCTCCACCAGCGGGCCGCGGTACGACCAGAACGCGGCGCTACGGCAGTTCTACACCGATGTGTTGCAGCGCGCTGCGGCACTGCCGGGCGTTAAAGCCGTCGGCATGACCAGCGAGGTGCCCCTCGGCGGGAACATGGACCAATACGGTTTTCACGCCGAAGGAAAGATGAACGCGAATCCGGAGCTGGACCCCAGCGCGGAACGCTACTGCGTCTCCCCCGGCTACCGCCGCGCCATGCGCATTCCCCTTCTCCGCGGCCGCGATCTCGCCCCAAGCGATGCGGAGGGTGCCCCGCTCGCGCTTCTGATCAACCAAGCCACCGCTCGGGAGATCTGGCCGGGCGAAGACCCGCTCGGCAAACGCGTGAAACTCGGCGGGACGGACAAACCCTGGTGGACCGTGGTCGGCATCGTCGGTGACGTGCATCAAGGCGCGCTCGATGCTCGACCCAACATGCAGTTCTACGTTCCCCACGCGCAATGGCCCTATCCCGACTCCGACATGGTCCTCGCCATACGCACCTCCGGCCCGGCCGCCGGCATGATTTCCGCCATTCGCCAGGTCATCCATTCCGTGGACCCGAACCAGCCGGTCTCCCGCATCATGACGCTCCAGGAATATATCGGGGCCTCCGTGGGAAGCCGCCGGCTGGTCCTGATCCTATTGAATATCTTCGCCGGCATTGCGGTGTCGCTCGCTATCGTGGGGATTTACGGCGTGGCCTCCTACACCGTGGCCCAACGCACGCATGAAATCGGCATCCGCATGGCTCTGGGGGCCCAGCGGCATGCGGTCCTGGGCATGTTGCTCGGCCAGGGCCTCGCGCTGGCCCTGGCCGGAATCGGCATCGGCATCGCTGCGTCGTTCGAGTTGACGCGCTTCCTGGGCAGCCTGCTGTTCGGCGTCACCCCCACCGACCCCGCGACCTTTGCTGTCGTCTCCCTGCTCCTCGCGGGCGCGGCGCTCGCCGCTTTCTATCTTCCTGCGCGCCGCGCCATGCGCGTGGATCCCTTGGTGGCGCTGCGTTATGAGTAGCCGCCCAACATATAGAGCAGGCTTCAGTCTGCTCGCCTAAGGTTCAATCTCGGAGAACTCCCATGAGCAAAATAACAACCGACCTCCTCCACCGCCTTCGCTCTCTCCTCCGCCGCGATGCCGTCGAGTCGGAGATGAACGACGAATTGCGCTTCCACGTCGAACGCCAGACGGAAAAGCTGGCCGCCTCTGGTATGAATCCCGAAGAAGCGGCTCGCCGGGCGCGCATTGAGTTGGGCGGCCTCGAGCAGGTCAAAGAAGAATGTCGCGACGCCCGCGGCACGAACCTGCTCGAAAGCCTTCTCCAGGACGTGCGCTACGCCCTGCGCGTGTTGCGGAAGAGTCCGGGATACACGGCCGTCTGCGTGCTCACCCTGGCTCTGGGCATCGGCGCCAACGCCGCCATCTTTTCCGTAATGGACTCCGTGCTGCTGAGCCGCCTGCCGGTGAAGCACCCGGAAGAGCTGGTGCTGATCAATTCGTGGGATGCGAAGGACCGCGTCAGTAGCTCCTTCTCCTACCCGATGTATCAGGACTTGCGCGACCGGAACACGGTGTTCGCGGGCGTGATTGCGCGCGGCGGCGCAAACTTCAATCTGAGTTACCGCGGCGTGAACGAGCGCGTGCGCGGCGAGCTCGTCTCCGGGAATTACTACGACGTTCTCGGCGTGCGGCCCTGGATCGGCCGCCTCTTTACCCAGCAGGACGACATCATCCCCGGCGGGCATCCCGTCGTCGTGCTCAGCTACGGATTCTGGCAGCGGCGATTCGGCGGCGACCCCTCCGTCGTGGGACTGACCGCACTTCTCAATGAGCACCCCATGACGGTGATCGGCGTCTCCCCGCCCGAATTCTACGGCACAGGTCTCGACGCCCCCGAGGACGTGCGCGTGCCGATGATGATGACTCTGGTCTTCAAGCCCGTGCCCGAGAACCGAATGCAGAGCCGCGGCCACCAGTGGCTCGACCTGATGGCGCGGCGCAAGCCCGGCGTCTCGCTCGCACAGGCCCAGACCTCGCTGGAACTCCTTTATCACCAGATCCGAGAGGGCGAGGAACAGCAGCTCCCCGCGACGACCTCCGCCATCGACCGCCAGCAATTCCTGGTCAGCAGGATCCGGCTGGAGCCGGGCGCCCAAGGCAGACAATCCTTGCAGCGCCACATGAGCCAGCCGCTGCTCTTGTTGTTTGCCGTGACCGGCATCGTGCTGCTGATTCTCTGCGCCAATCTCGCCAATCTATCGCTCGCCCGCTCCGCCGCGCGCGGCCAGGAAGTGGCCGTGCGACTGGCGCTCGGCGCGGGGCGCGCGCGCCTGGTGCGGCAGTGGCTCACGGAAAGCCTGGTACTCTCGCTGCTCGGAGCGGTGGCCAGCGTGCTCGTCGCCGTTTGGGGAAAGGCCGCGCTGCTCAGCTTTGTCCCGGCGGATTTCCGCGGCAACCTCGTCTCCCCGCTGGGGTGGCACGTGTTTGCTTTCTTGTTGGTGGTGGCCATGCTCACGGGAGTGCTCCTGGGCCTCGCTCCGGCCCTGCGCGCCACCCGCTCTTCCTCGGTCGGCACGCTGCACGCGGATTCGCGCATGTCCGCGCCGGGCGGCGGAGTGTTGAGCCTGCGCGGCGGCCTCACCCTCTTGCAGGTGGCGCTTTCGCTGCCGCTGCTCGTCGGCGCTGGGCTGTTCCTCCAGAGTTTGCGCAATTTGGAGGGCATGGACGCCGGATTTCAGAAAGAGAACATCCTGCTGGCCAGCCTGAATCCCTCTCTGAATGGATATCCCCAGGCGCGCGTTCACAGCCTGTACGCCGACCTGCTCGCCCAGCTCCGCGCGCAGCCCGGCGTGCGCTCGGCCAGTCTCACCACCAACCCGCCCATCTCGGGTGGCTGGGACCAGGACTCTGTCGTCGTCGAAGGCTACCAGCCGCGCCAAGGCGAAGACATGAGCCCGTACTGGGCAGCCGTTTCAACCGACTATTTCAAGACTCTGGGAATTCCGCTGCTCGCCGGTCGCGGATTCAACGACCAGGACGTGGCGGGCGCGCCCAAGGTCGCCATCATCAACGAAACCATGGCCCATTACTTCTTCAAAGACGCGAACCCCCTCGGCCGCAAGATCGGCCTCGACAAAATACCCGACACCGAGATTGTCGGTGTGGTGAAAGACTCCAAGTACACGGATCTGCGCGAGAAGACCCCGCGGCACATGTACATGCCCACCATGCAGCAGGACCGGCTGTTCGATCTGGCCATCGCCGTGCGCACCGCGGGCGACCCGCGGGCCGCGGTGGACATGGTGCGCTCCGTAACCGCGCACGTGGACCCCCACTTGCCGCTCTACGGTGTGACCACCCTCGAAGCCCAAATCGACGTTTCGCTCACGGCCGACCGCATGATCGCCTGGCTCTCGACCCTGTTCGGGATGCTCGCCACTCTGCTCTCGGCCATCGGCCTTTACGGTGTTGTGGCCTATTCCGCGGAGCGCCGCACGCGCGAGATCGGCATCCGCATCGCGCTCGGCGCGCTCCCTGGCGACGTCTTGGACTTGGTGCTGCGCCAGACCGGATACATCGTAGCCGCTGGTCTCGCGTTGGGTGCCGCCGCCGCGCTGGCGCTCAGCCGCATCATCGGCAACTTGCTCTATTCCGTCCGGCCCATGGAGCCCGCCGTCTATCTGCTGGCCGGCTTCTTGCTCGCCGCCTCGGCAGGCCTGGCGGCCTATCTACCCGCGCGCCGCGCCACCCGCGTGGATCCCGTGATGGCCCTGCGCCACGAGTAGCGCCGCGTCCCGCATCGTTGTCTCCCGCCACTCGCTAAAAGGGAATCGTCGCCATCCGGTTCACCCACTCTTCCGCGTCCGTGGCAGTCCAAACGAGCAGTAGGCCCTCGATGGCCGTCCTCAAATCCAAGTTCTGAGAAACGATCAGAAGCCCAGGACTCCTGTTCGCACCGGAAAATTTATCGAAGGTCTCGGGCATCGTCTTACGATCATGCGAAACGAGTACCCGCTCATCGCGGGCCGCGAGCTCCAGCACCTCCAGGTCGCTCAAGCCTCGAAGGCCGGCAGCCGTCGCGGTCCTGAAATCCACGCCGGGCTCACGACGGAGAACTCCCTTAACGATGTCCTCGTTGAGGTCCGCATCTGCCTGAAACCGGACCTTCACGACTGCCGGGTTTGGAGGTGATTCCTGGCTTCTTCGAGCTTTTGAAACAGGGCGGGATTCGCCTGCCGTGTTCGAGCACGCAGCGCGTCGAATTCAGGTTCGCTCTGCCTCAGGTAGGGTTCAAGTTCGGTCTGACGGGAAAGAAAGTAGGTAATCGCCCCATACACTTCTTCCAGCTTGAGGACAGGGAAAGACTGGGCGATGCTCTCCGGAGCCGCGCCGCGAAGAAAAGCGAAAACGATGGATTCCAGCGACACGCGGCTGCCGGCAACCCAGTAACCGCCATCACGCTGCTCGACGTATTCCCGCGTCATTCCGCCTGCCTCGCTTCTGATTCTACCAGAACACTTTTGCGGCGGCTCGGACTCCGCCCGGATTGCGCACGCAGGAAGGGTAGCGCCAGGCCCTCGGCGCGGGGTGGCGAGCCTCTGCGGCGCCCCGCACCGCTCCCAAGCCCACCGCCGCTCCGCCCGAATCAATCGTGCCGGCCGCCGCGGAGCACTTCCACCGCGTGCGGCAGCAGCGCTGCAATCGCCTCGAGTGATTCCACCGCCCCCCGCGGGCTCCCCGGAAGATTCACGATCAGCGTGCTCCCTCGCACTCCCGCGGTCGAGCGCGAGAGCGCGGCGCGCTCGCTCGATTCCCGCCCCGCCTGGCGCATCACTTCCCCGAGCCCCGGCACAAGCTTCGAGCAGACTGCGGTCGTCGCTTCCGGCGTCGAGTCGCGCGGGCCCAGGCCGGTTCCACCGGCCGTAAGAATCACATCGAGTTCGTCACGGTCGGCCAGCGAGGCCAACAGCATCCGCAGCGGCTCTTCATCGTCGGAGACCACGTGCCGCGAGAGCACGCGCCAGCCGTTCTCGGTGCACAGAGCGGCGAGCGCGGGGCCCGTGGCGTCCGGGCGTTGATTGCGGGCCACGCTGTCGCTCACGGTGATGACGGCAATGCGCACGATCAGCCTCGGAATCGCGTTGCCGGCGCAGGATACGCCGGCATCCCGCCATGACCAGGCAGCACGGCCCCGCCGCTATGAAGCCGGTTCGGAATCACGGGCGGCTTCGTCCTGCAGGCGCAGGCCTTCCATCAGCAGGCCCTGCGTCGAGCGTTGGATGGTTTCCTGGTCAACGGATGAATTGAAGTCTATCTCGAACGTGCCCGCCGTCCAGCTCATGATCGCGTAAACGGCCTGCTCCCCGGCGATCGGGCCGAACACGGCATGCTTGCAGGCGCCCGTCGTAAACCACATTTCGCAGCGTTCGGCGCCGCGGCTCACGGTCAGCTTGCAGTTCTTCTGCCCCATTTCGAGCGATTGCAACAGGTCAATGATGCTCATCTCCTCCAGCCGGCCCTCCAGGACGCCGGGACGCTTCGCCTTCTGCTGGAGTTTCTCGAGCTGCAGCCGGTCAATCACTTTCTTCGCGCGCCGCACCAGTTCTTTCACGTAAAACGGCTTCTGGATGAAGTCCTCGACGCCCTCCACGAGCGGGCGAAGCTTCTCTTCCAGGTCGCCCCGGCCGGCCATGAAAATAAACGGAGTGTTCTTGGAAGCCTCGCGAATGCGGATTTTCTCGTAGAATTGCCGGCCGTCCACCCCGGGCATTTTGTAGTCGCACACGATCAGGTCGGGCGACTGCTCCACGACCTTCAGCAGCGCGTCCACGCCATCCCCGGCGGTGAGCACTTCGGCGTGCGGCTCAAAGCCTTTCGCCAGTAGGTCGCGAACGAGCGGGTTGTCGTCCACCACCAGGACGCGGACGGTTTTCATCTCGTCCGGCTCCGCCCGGCATCCCGCCGCTTCCCCACGGGTCGCCGGTAATCGCCACGCTGGCCCCCAGTTTTTTCCACCAGGTAGATGCCGGTGATTTCCATGCTCCTGTCGAGCGCTTTGGCCATGTCGTAGACGGTGAGGGCGGCCACGGCAACCGCGGCGAGCGCTTCCATTTCCACCCCGGTCTGCGCGCTCGAATTGACGCGGCCCTCGATCTCGATCCCATTGTGGCGGAGCCGCGTGGTGACGTCAACGTGCGTCAGCGCCAGGGGATGGCACAGAGGAATCATCTCGCTGGTGCGTTTGGCCGCCGCGATCCCGGCAATCCGCGCGATTTCCAGCGGGTCGCCTTTGGGCAGCGTCCGCCGCCGGATGGCCGCCAGCGCCACGCGCCCGATGCGGATAAATCCCCGCGCGCGCGCCGTGCGCGCCGTCACCGGCTTTGCGGACACATCCACCATCTGCACGCCGCCCCGCTTTGCGGAGCGATAGTGGGAAAGATCTCCCGCCCTCTTGGGAGTTCCACGTTTTGCGGTTCCACGTTTCACAGTCGTTCGGTACTGCCGCCTTCCAGTCGCCTCTTTGCGGCTCCCGGGCAATCACGGGCCCGAGACACGCCTCGAAAACTACAGCCGGTCCCGCCGCAAGAGCACATCCACCCATTCGCCCGCCGCGAATTCTAACTTTGTTTCCGGCACCACGAGAAAACAATTTGCCCGCGCCAGCGCGGCCACGTCGCCGCTGCCCTGCCAGGCCACTTCCGCCACCTGCGCCTCGCCGTTTTCCCAGCTCATTTCCGCCGGCAGGAAGTGCGTCAGCGCCGCTTTCTGCCGCACCGCGTGGCGCGCGCGCGCCTTTACCAGCGGCAGCGGCCGCGGCGCCGCTCCGGAAAGCACGTCCACCAGCGGCACTCCAAGCAGCTCGAATGTGACCATGGTCGAGACCGGATTGCCCGGGAGCCCCAGAACCGGTTTCCCCTGGCACACCCCGAACACCGCAGGGCGCCCCGGACGAATCGCCACCCCGTCGAAATAAAACTCCGCACCCAATTCGCCTAGCACGGCTTCCACCAGGTCGTATTTCCCCATGGAAACGCCGCCGGTCAGAACGAGCGCGTCGGCGGCCAGTCCCTCCTCGATTTTCCGGCGCAGCACGGCGCTGTCGTCGGCTGCGTTGCCCACCGGGAGCGCGGCGCCGCCTGCCAGCGTCACCTGAGCGGCCAGCGAAAAACTGTTGCTGTTGCGAATCTGGAAGGCTCCGGGCGTTGCGGCCACCGGCACCACTTCGTCGCCGGTCGAGAGAATCGCCACTCGCGGCCGCGCAAACACCGCCACGTGCGCATGGCCAAATTGCGCGGCGATGGAGATTTCCGCGTAACCGATCCGCATGCCGGCAGCCAACAGCGCGTCACCGGCCTTCGCTTCGCTGCCTCGCGGGACAACGTTTGCTCCCGCCGCGACGCTGCGCGTCACCACAACCGCGCCCCCTTGCGGTTCCGTGTGTTCGATCATCACCACCGCGTCTGCCCCGCGCGGCACCGCCGCCCCGGTCATGATCTGCACGCACTCGCCCGGCCGCACCGCGCCGGTGAACTCCGCCCCCGCGCGGATTTCGCCCACCAGCGCGAGCGTGGCAGGAACACTGGCCACGTCTGCCGCGCGCACCGCAAAGCCGTCGCGCGTCGAGCGATCGAAGGGTGGCGCGTCACGGTCCGCGTCCAGCCGCTCTGCGAGCACGCGCCCCAGCGCAGCCTCGAGCGCAACCTTCTCATGCGTGGGCGCGCGTCCGCCCAGCGTCCGCACGGCAACCTCCGCCACCATCCGGCGCGCTTCCGTGTAGGAAATCATGGAATTCAGAGACTCAGAGCCACGAGGCGAGCTTCGTCCCCGGCATCAAAAAAGTGGCGTCCCGCTCCGGGCCCGTCGAAATCATCCCAATCTCAACGCCCAGCGCATCCGAGATGAATTTCAGATAGTCCCGCGCCGCGCCGGGCAGCGCCCCGGGATCCTTCAGGCCGCTGGTGGGCGCGCGCCAGCCCGGCAGCGTGCGGTATTCCGGCGTCACCTTCTCCAATGTCTCGACGTCGGGCGGCATCTCCGTGAGCGGCGTCCCTTTGTAGCGGTAGCCGGTGCCCACTTGAATCTCGGGCTGCGCGTCGAATACGTCGAGTTTCGTCACCACCAGCGAATCAATCCCGTTGATTTGAATCGCGTACCGCAGCATCACCGCGTCCAGCCAGCCGCACCGCCGCGGCCGGCCCGTCACCGCTCCGAACTCCTGGCCTCGCTTCCGCAGTGCGTCTCCTTCCAGGTCCGGCATCTCCGTGGGAAAAGGGCCGCCGCCCACGCGCGTCGTGTACGCCTTGGTGATTCCCGCCACGCCGGTAATGCTGCGCGGCGGCAGGCCCAGCCCCGTCGCCGCGCCGCCCGCCGTCGCATTCGACGAGGTGACGAAGGGATACGTGCCGTGGTCGATGTCCAGCATGGTCCCCTGCGCGCCTTCCAGCAGCAACCGCTTCCCTTCCCCCAGCGCGCGATGCAGCAGCGCCGCCGTGTCCGCCACGAACGGCCGCAGGCGCGCTCCGAGCTGCTCGTACTGTTCGGCCAGCCCGGCAACCTCGAGCCCCTGCCCGAACGCGGCCCGGCATATCCCGTCCTTCTCCGCAATCACGCTGGCGAGCTTCTCGCGAAAGCCCGCAGTATCCATCAGATCGCACACGCGAAGGCCGCGCCGCGACATTTTGTCCTCGTAGCTCGGGCCGATTCCTCGCGACGTTGTGCCGATCTTCGCCGCGCCCCGCGCGGCCTCCGCCGCCTTCTCCATCTGCCGGTGGTAGGGAAAAATCAGGTGCGCGCGGTTGCTCAGGAAGAGCCGCCCGGTAGCGTCAATCCCCGCCTTCGCCAGCGAATCCATCTCCGCCACCAGCGCCGCAGGGTCCACCACCACGCCCGGGCCGATCACCGCGCGTTTTCCCGGCCGCAGGATTCCGCAGGGGATAAGCTGAAGGATAAAGCGGTGGCCGTTGAAGATCACCGTATGGCCAGCATTGTGCCCGCCGCTGTAGCGCGCCACGTAGTCAAACGAGCCGGCCAGGTAATCCACAACTTTGCCCTTGCCCTCGTCCCCCCACTGCGCCCCGACAATGACCACTGCCGCCATTCTTCGCCCTCGCCCACTCCCGTCGTTCGACCTGCGATGCTCCTGTGCCCCGGCCCCGTCGCGCGACCGCACGCTCCCCCGCTCGGCTCTCAAAAAAATCAGCGATCTGGCTGCCGGAGAAGCAAAGTCAGGCGGGAACGGTCATCCAATGAAGTATCGTACCCTTGGAATCCGGCCGGACGCAATTGCAAAACCGCGGCACGAGTCTTGTTTCACTACGGAAATATATCCGCAACGGGAAGAGCGGCAGGGAGAAACTCCTCCCAGCCTCCCTCTAAGCCCTTCCTGTCTCGGGTTACTGCGTGTGGCTGCAGACGAACTTCTCGACCTCGTCTTTCGGCAGGTTGCCCACGAGTTGCCCCACCACCTGCCCGCCTTTGAACAGCAGCAGCGTGGGGATCCCGCGGATGTTGTATTGCGACGGGGTCACCGGGCTCTCGTCCACGTTCATTTTGACCACTTTGATCTTGCCGGCGTTCTCCTGCGCCACTTCGGCCACCGTCGGCCCCAGCATCATGCACGGGCGGCACCATTCCGCCCAGAAGTCCACCATCACCGGCTGCGATTTGCTCGCCTCGATGACATCGGACTTGAAATTCGCGTCGTTCACGTGTCCCACTGCGTCTGCCATGTGTTCCTCTTTTCCCTGACGGTTCTCCCCGTTTCCATCCGCTCTTAGATGCTACACCAAAATACCCGTTACGCCTCTAGCCCGCTCGCACCGCCCGCGCCCGTTCGTACACTTCCACGTATTTCTGCGCCGCACCTTCCCACGAAAAATTCTGGGCCATGGCATTCTGCATCAATTTTCCCCAGGCTTTGCGGTTCCGGTAGCAGTGCAGCGCCCAGCGCAGCGTGTCCAGCAGGGCCGGTCCGGTGGCGTCCCAGAACTTGAAGCCGGTGCCCCGCCCGGTGTCCAGTTGAAAAGGCTCCACCGTGTCGTCCAGCCCCCCCGTCCCTCGCACCAGCGGAATCGTCCCGTACCGCATGCTGTACATATGGCTCAGGCCGCAAGGCTCGTAGCGCGACGGCATCAGGAACAGGTCCGCGCCCGCCTCGATTTTGTGTGCCAGCGCGTTGTCGAACCCGATGCGCACGCCCACGCGATCCCGCCGCGCGTCCGCCAACATCCGGAAGAAGTTTTCGTAGCGGTGCTCGCCCGACCCCAGCGCCACCAAGCACACGTCCTCGTCCAGAAATTCCCGCGCCACCTCCGCGATCAGGTCGAACCCTTTCTGCTCCACGAACCGCGACACGATTCCCACCGCCATGCGCGTGTTGTTTTCCGCCGGCAGCCGCAGCTCGCGCAGCATGTCCCGCTTGCAGATCCCTTTGTTGCTCGTATCCGCCGCTGAGTAGTGTGCCGCGATCCACCGGTCGTTCTCCGGATTCCAGGTGGTGTAGTCCGCCCCGTTCAGAATCCCCGTCAGCCGCGAAGCCCGCGCGCGCATCACCGCTTCCAGCCCGTAACCAAATTCAGGCGTCTGGATCTCCTCCGCGTATTTCCGGCTCACCGTGGTCAGGAAGTCCGCAAACAGCAACCCACCCTTCAAAAAGTCTACGCCGCCCCAGAATTCTAGGCCGTTGATGTTGTAAAGGTGGTCCGGCAACCCTGCGCGCCACATCACGTCGTGCCCGTAGCGGCCCTGGTAGGCGATGTTGTGGATCGTGAAAACCACCGGGACGCGCTGGAACGCCGGGTCGTACCCGTACTGGCCCCGCAGCAGCACCGGGACCAGCGCCGTCTGCCAGTCGTGGCAGTGGATCACGTCCGGCGGCCAAAGCTGCTTCGCAACTTCGATCACCGCGCGGCTGAACAGCGTGAAGCGCTCCGGATTATCCCCAAACGCCCCGCCGAATTCTCCGTAGATTCCCCCGCGGTCGAAGAACTCCGCCGCGTCCACAAAAAAATAACGCACGCCGCGCAGCGGGTCGCCCTCGCGGATGGCGGGAAAATGCATCCGCGGCCCCACGGGAATGGACAGGCTGGTCAGCGCCACCCGCCGCGCCCCGATTCCCCGGTACAGCGGCAGCACAACGGCCACGTCGTGGCCCAGCGCGGAGAGCGCTCGCGGCAGCCCTTCCAATACGTCCGCCAGCCCGCCGGTTTTGGCGAACGGAGCCGCCTCCGAAGCTGCAAAAAGAATTCTCACCGGCCTGCAATTGAGGTTCCCACGGTAATGGAAGCGGACGCCACCGTCAATCGCGAGCGCGAGGGATTGCCGGCCGCTCGTTCAAGACCCTGCTACCTCCAGTTCCATGCTGCAAAGCCCGGGCCGGCACTTTTTTCGTGGACGGGGGGCGGGCCGCGGACTCACCTCACCAGTTCGGGCCACTCGCCGGTCGAACAGGGAGGCGTAGGCGCCCGCCAAACGCTCATTGCTCTGGATTACGCTTCGCCCCCGGGGCAACGAGTTCATGATTTTTGATGTCGCTGTCGTCGAGCAGTTTTGTCTGCTTCACTTCGTATCCTCCCTGCTCGGGCAGGACGAGCGTGAGCCGGCCGTGACCTTTCCAGACGCCCGGCTCGATGTCAATCCGGACGTAGTAGTCCTGGCCAGGCTTCATATCCAGGTCGATGCCCGACGCCTTGTCATTCGAACGCATGCTGTGCTTTCCGGGATCGAGTTTCACGATGAAGAAGCGGCCATTCTCCATGCGTGCGAGCTCACTGTCGTCCGCATAGACGGACGGTTTGAGTCCGGAGCCTACGGACCGGCGCTGCCGATAGACGTACAAAGTCACCTTTTCGACAGGAACCGCAGCACCCTCCTGCTTCTGTTTAGCCTGCTGGGGCTTTGAGGCTTCCTTCTCGGCAGGCGGGTTCTGCTGTTGCGGAGCTTGCGGGATCGCCCACGTCGAACCGATCGCTCCCATCCAGCCGACAACCATCAAAACCACACAAACAGTCTTCATCCTTTTCATGTGTTTATCTCCTTTCAACGGAAAGATGCGGCCATCCTCCTGGACGAACTCGTGACTGTCCGCCGCGACGGACGCTGTGAGCCCGCCCCAGCCTTCCGTGCGGCAAATTCCTGCGAGGGCTCAGGTGGGCTGACCCGAGGGCTGTTCTTGAGGCCGAAGTCGTGCTCTATCGCGTAGGCCATCAGGAGTGCAAATTCCCTGCGGCCTACCGCCGGACAGGAGAGGCCGTCTCGGCTCAACACCTGCTGCAAGTTCGCGGCATCAAACCGCATTTCCTCGCAGGTAATGTAGGGCGTGTAGGAGGCCCCCACAGACTTGTAGTAGAACTTCTCCTGACGGTTCTGATCCTCAGGAATCCGCGACACCTGGGTGACTCCGGCGACGCCGACCGCGCGCACCATCTGCGGGATATATAGCTCGTGGGCCGTCTCTGCATTGTTGACAAGGTGATAGCTCTCGCCGGCGTCACCCTGCTCGCAGACCGAGCAGATCACCTTCGCGGCGTAATCTGCGGGCACGATATTCAGCCCGCTCGCCCGGTTGTAGCAGATGCGCAGGTCTAACTCGCCGGGCTCTGCGGCGTCCCAAATTCCGGTCTGCTGGCGTTTCAGGCGCAGCAGGAACGCCGCCCAGGCGTAAAACACGTCAAACTTGCACACCGCTCCCCAGGGGGGCTCCAGAAGCCTTCCGCAGATGGTGGAAGGGCGGAAATAGCGGCAGCGGGTTCCCGTGCGCGCGGCGAATTGGCGCACCAGCATCTCGGCCTCGAATTTGCTTCGTTCGTATGGATTTCGAAATTGCGCCGAAGGGTTCACGACGCCGGGTTGAATCCGGCCCGAGGCGCCTCCGCAAACGTAGGCCGTGCTGACATAGCAAAACTCCCTGACAGAGATATCGGACAGCAAGGCCAGCAGGCGGTGTGTGCCCTCCACGTTTACGCGCCGCAGCGCGGCGACTGCCCCCGGCGTGGAGCGAAAATCGGTGAGACCGGCGAGATGAAAGAACCAATCGATGGGGCGAGCTTGCAATTCCTGAAGGGAAGGGCCGGCCAAGCCGTGGTTCTCGCAGTCGAAGTCCAGCTCCACGCACCGAATCACGGTGGAGAGCCGCGACAGGAGGGGCTCGTAAAGATCCTGCCGAATGCCGAGATAGGCGAAGCCGTCCGAGAGCAGAATGCGGCGTAGCCGGTCCTGGAGCGAGACGCCCAGGCTGTCTGCCCGACCGAAGACAAATATCTCCAACTCCTCCAAACGCGAGAGATGGCGCTTGAGCAGCTCGAAGATCAGGTTTCGTCCAAGAAGACCGGTGGCGCCGGTCATGGCAATTCTGCGTTTTTTCGATTTCATTGCGTTTCCCTCCCCGTTCACTGCCGGAAACCCCGCCAAGACAAGTTCGCTTGCGCCCTCCAAGAACTCAAAACCAGCCGCTGAACAGAGTCAGCGCGACCGGTGCGGCAAACACAAAGCTCCCGAACCGGTCCAGAACGCCACCGTGGCCGGGCAGAAGACGGCCAAAGTCCTTGACCCCCCCTCTACGCTTGATCCAGGAGCCGGACAGATCTCCCGCCCATGCTGCTGTGACCAGAACGCCAGACACCGCCAGGGCCGGCCCGGGGCCGGAATTCAGAAGACCTCGCAATACCTCTGCGGTGACTGCCGCGGCCAAGATTCCACCGATGGCCCCTTCAACGGTCTTGTGGGGACTTATGGAAGGGGCGAGGCGGTGCTTGCCGAACAGATGGCCGCAAACTTGGCTGAATCCATCGAACACGGCGACCACCAGGTACACAAATTGAATGCGGCGCGTTGCGGAAAAGAATGAGAAGAGGAACAGGCCGGAACCGAAGCAACCGTACGCCGCCCAGATCGCGGCGCGCGCTCCCGTTCCAAGTTCGTGCGCGCCGGCTAGCACGGTGGAGAGCTCGTGGGCGCCGATGGCCAGAAGCAACACAGCGAAACATGAGAAGCCTGCGCGTCCCAGGGCAGCCAGGAGCAGCACGGAGTTCATCACCAGGAAGTAAATGGCAAACTTCAGCCAGCGTTCCCGCCGCCGGCGCGGCTCCGCCTTGCGGCCGGCAACGTACGTTCCGGCGCCACCGAATGCGAAGGCTGCCAGGCAGAACCAGAAGACTTCGGCGATCATGGTTGTTGCCGCCCGCAAACGAATTCCATGGCTGAGGCCTGCACTCGGATACGGAGAGAGGTCACTCCGGCGATGAGCTCGCCATCCACCATCAGTTCCTGGGAGCGGCTGAGCGCCAGCGCCGTCTTCGTTTTTGTCGCAAAGGTTGCCGGGCTGTAGAACTGCAGCCCGGAAAGCATCGAGAGATTGTGAACAGTCTGCCGGAGGAATCCCGAATGCAATTCCATCACGTCAAAATGGCCGTCATGGCAGCTAGCCCGGGGCAAGGAAAGGAAATTTCCAAGATGGCGGGTATTGCTGGCGATAAAGCCGGTCAGGAGTTTGCGTCCCGGCGAGCCTGCTCCCTCGACGACCCGCATTTCTGTTGACGCGGGCCGCAGACAGGCCGCGGCCGCGGCGTATCCGAGCGTGCCAAACCTTCTGAACCGGCCGCCTGCCGAACGAACGACTGCGGCGGGGTATCCCACTGCGACCGTGCTGGCGGAGAGCAGCCTTCTCCAGCCTCCGCCGGTTTCCCGGTAAAAAACGTCCATCAGGTCAATGCGCAGCGAGCGGTCGGAGCGGATGGCTTCAAAACTCAGTGCCGGGGGATACAGGCCCAGATCCCGCGCCAGAGAGTTGCCTCGGCCGGTGGGAATGATCGCGAGTCTCTGCTCGCGATGCAGGCACCCGTTGAGCACCTCCAGAAGCGTGCCATCTCCCCCGACGACGGCAATGCCATCGAACTCTCCCGCCTCGATGGCCAGTTGACGCGCATGACCGGGATACTCTGTGAAAACCATCTTGCTGGCGAATTGCCGTATTCCCCGGAGAATGGGCACAAGCTTGCGAGGAGACCGGACTCCCCCCGACCGGCGATTGACGATGGCCAGCCAGTTCCTCATGGAATGCTCCTGTCTCTTCCGCGAATGATCCAGTAGAGCCCGCCCACATCCGCTCTCCAGCCGGGCAACAGGCAGAGCAGCACGAGTTCTTCGGTGTAGGCGGCAGCGCTGAGGACCGTCATGGCATAGAAAAGCCACTGGAAATATCCCCACAGGAACAGGCTCACCACGAAGAAGCCCTGCAGGTAGGCGGCAACTCTCGTGAGCACCGTGTGGAAACTCGAAATGCGGCCGTAGCGCCACAGGGAAAGTCCCGCTTCGGCGAGATACAGGCCGATCACGATGGAAAAAGCCGTACGATGCGAGGCCAAAACCCCGGAGTGAAATGCCCAGAGTCCGGCTACGGCAATCAGGCACACAAGAACGTCGGCTGTGGAATCCAGGAAAGCGCCCAGGGAAGAGCGCGCATCAAGGGCTCGCGCCAGTAGGCCGTCGGCGATGTCGCTGAGCAAGCAGCCCAGCAAAAGCCACTTGAACAATCTCTCGTCCCTGGTCAGAACTGCCAGCAAGAGGATCGGAGCCGCCAGCAGCCTGGCAAGCGAGACCGCATTGGGCGCATAGCGCCAACCATCCCAAGCCGGGAGTGCTGGTGAGATTTCATCCACTGAGCAATTCATTTGTCCCCCTAGGCGCCGCTTGCGAGAGTCCGAAAAGCGGCTCGCCGAGAGCGACCGTAGAAGGAAGGTGCGCTGGGGCGCAAGCGACATGGAGCGAATGTCGTCTCGGGACCGTGGATGTCGCACTTTGTCGTGGGTGCTGCCGTTGGATTTGAAGGACTTAGGGATTGAGGGTAGAATCCGGCCACGGGATTCTTGTAAGCGCCCAGAATGAGCCAGCCTTCACCCCCGCCCGGCCCGGTTTCGTCCGTTACGGGCAGCGGCGACCGCCTTGATTCCTGGAAAGAAATCGCCTCGTATCTGAAGCGCGAGGTTCGCACTGCGCAGCGTTGGGAAAAATCGGAGGGCCTGCCCGTCCGCCGCCATCAGCACGACAAGTTAAGCTCTGTTTTCGCTTACCGCTCGGAGCTGGATGCCTGGTGGCAGGAGCGGCAGCCGGTGCTGGAGAAGGAGCCGGAGACCGTGGAAGAAAGCGGGCAGGCGGGCCTGGCGGAGCCAACGGCTGAGGAGTTGCCTCAGCAATCTGTTGAGGAAGCGACTGTCCACAAGCCCTCCCGGCGAGCGATGGCAATCTTCGCCTTCGTCATAGCCCTCGCCCTCTCGCTTGGCCTCGCCTATCTGCTCCAGAGGGCCAGAAGCAGTGGCCCGCAGGGATTCACGAAGACCCGCCTGGTCGTCCTGCCCTTCCGGAATTTGAACGGCGATCCGGCTCAGGAGGTTTTCTGCGAGGGACTCACGGAATCGATGACCACGCAGCTCGGCCGGCTCGATCCCGAACACCTCGGCGTCATCGCCAGTACCACGGCAACCCTTATTAAGGACAAGACCATAGACAAGATCGGGCGAGAGCTGGACGTCAAATACGTCCTGGAGGGCAGCGTCTTTCGTTCCGGCGATCATGTGCAGGTTCACGCGCAACTGATTCAGGTGAGCGACCAGACCCACCGCTGGGCAGACACCTATAGCCGGGACGTGAGCGACATGTTTTCCGTGCAGAATGACGTTGCCAATGCCATCGCCGCAGAAATCCGCCTCAAAGTGACCCCCGCCGAGCAGGCCCGGCTTTCCGATGGGCTCAAGATTTCCCCCGGGGCGTACGAGGCCTACCTCCAAGGCTTGGTCAGTTGGAATAAGCGGACGCCGGAAGGGATCCGGAAGAGCATCGACTACTTTCAACAAGCCATCCAGAAAGATCCCCAGTTTGCCCTCGCCTGGGCAGGCCTCGCCAACGGCTATTCGATTTTGAGCGCAGTTCCCACGGACGCGATTCCTCCGCGTGAGGCCATGCCCAAGGCGAAAAAAGCCGCCGAAGAGGCCATCCGGCTCGACCCCGCTTCGGCGGAGGGCCATGCCGCTCTGGCTCTCGTCCTGTACAGCTACGACTGGGACTGGGAAGGCGCGGAGGAGGAGTTCCAGCGCGCCTTTGCCATCAACCCCTCCTATGGCACCGCCCGCCATTGGCATTCGCTGCTGCTGCTGGCGCGCGGCCGGCAGCCGGAAGCCCTGGCGGAAATCGAGCTGGCGCGCACGCTCGATCCGCTCTCACCGGTGATCCCTTCGACCCGAGCCATGGCGCTGTACTGCGCCCGGGACTATGACCGCGTGATCGAAGAAGCCCCCAAAGCTCTTGAAGTCGAGCCGGATTCCTGGCTGCTTCGCTATCACTAATGCGCAGGCCCTGCTTCAAAAACGCCGCTCTGCCGAGGCCGTAACCCAGATGAAAATGGGCCAGCGCATTTCCGGGGGTGACCCGATCTTCACCATGGCGCTCGGTCACGCGTACGGGGTTTCCGGCGACCGCGCCTCCGCAGTGAAATCACTCACGGATTTGAAGGCCATGGCGGAGAAGCGCCGCGTTCCACCTCTTTACTTTGCTCCCATTTATGTCGGCCTGGGAGATCACGACCAGGCCATGCGCTGGCTGGAAAAGGCCTATGAGGAAAGAATCGACTATCTCGTCTTTCTGAACGTGGAGCCCATGTCCGACCCGCTCCGTTCTGATCCCCGTTTCCAACAACTGCTCCATCGCATTGGACTTCTCTGACTCGCATTCCGGCACTTCAATCGCAAAGGCTCTGCCATTTCCGCAGCGTGAACGCCGTGGGGAGCGCCAAACCCTTCCACCGCCAGGGCGGCTGCTAAGAGAAAAGCCTGCTACACTCCGGCCCCATGCGGCAACCCCTGGGCCAGCATTTTCTGGTGGACGCCGGATGGCGCGCGCGCATTGTCGAAGCGCTGCACGTCGCCCCCGGCGACGCCTGGATCGAAATCGGCGCGGGGCGCGGAGAAATGACCGCCGAACTCGCGCGCCGCGCCCGCCGCGTCATCGCCATCGAAAAGGATCCGCCGCTCTTCCATCACCTGCGCCGCCTGGCCGCCGAGGCCGCCAACCTTTCCATCGTCCAGGGCGACATTCTGAAAGTGGATCTCGCAACGCTCATCCGCCGGGAGGAAGAAGCCGCGCCTGCCGGCTGCGTCTCGGTCTATGGCAGCCTGCCCTATTACATCACCTCGCCCATCCTCCACCGGCTCTACCCGCTCGCCGCGCGCCTCGCGGGAATCCACGTAATCATCCAGTATGAAGTCGCGGAGCGCCTGGTGGCGCGGCCCGGCACGCGCGACTTCGGCTACCTCTCCGTGGCCACACAGTTCTACACCCAGCCGGAGATCGTGCTGCGCCTCCCTCCGGGCGCGTTTCGCCCGCCGCCGCGCGTCACCTCGGCGCTCGTGCACCTGCGCGCCCCGGGAGCCGGGGCGCAGCTCGGCGTCGAGGACGCGCACGAGTTTCTGGGTTTCGCACAGGCCTGCTTTGCGCAGAAGCGCAAGAAGCTGCTGAACAACCTCCAAGCCCTCGCCCCGCGGGCGCAGGCGCTCGCATGGCTGGAGGCCGCGGACGCCCCGGTCGGCGCCCGCGCCGAAGAATTGTCGCTCCCCCAGCTCGCCGCCGTCTGGCGCGCCGCCGCTACTTCGGGGGCAACGTATCGCGCACGGCTACCAGCCGCGCCGGTTGATTCGTCATGATGCCGTCCACTCCGGCAGCCGCCAGCGCGCGCATCTGTGCGGGCTCGTCGATCGTCCAGGTAACCACCTTCAGCCCCCGGCGATGCGCGTCCTCGATCAGCTCGGGAGTCACGCAATCGCTCCGCGGCCCGATCTGCCGCGCGCCCACGCGCACCGCCTCCTTCACCATGTCTTCCCCTCCAGACTCGAACAGCAGCCCGGTCATCACCAGCCGGTCGAGCTGGTGGATGCGGTCCAGCACCGACCCATCGAAGCACAACACCACCGAGGCCTTCGATTCCTTCCGGCCCCGCAGCGCGCTGATCACGGCGCGCTCCACGCCATATCCCGCGCCGCCTTTGATTTCCAGATACAGGCTCAGGTCCGCCTGTCCCGCGAAATCGAGCAAATCCTCCACTGCGGGCATGCGCTCGCCCTTGAATTCCTCGGAAAACCAGCTCCCCGCATCCAGTTTCCGAAGCTCGGCGTACGTAAAATTCTTCACCATTCCGTCGCCGTTGGTGGTCCGGTTCAGCGTGGCATCGTGCAGCACCACCAGCCGCCCGTCCCGCGAAAGGTGCAGGTCGGTTTCAATGCACTCCGCGCCCATCGCCGCGGCCTTTCGGAATGCCGCCATCGTGTTTTCCGGCGCGGCCAATGAGGCGCCGCGGTGCGCGATCACCCAGGGAAGACGCATTGGTCGAATATCCTATTGTGCTTCGGGGCTGGGGGGAAGGGGCATCCGCCGCTCTGTGCCAGGTGGCCGCTGGCCAGCCACCTGCGCCAATCTTGCCGCGCCGGCTCCTCTATCGCCGGCTCCGTCGCTTTGATATCCTTCCCGCCGCGTCGACATGAACGAGAGCGCGATAATCGCCGCTGTTCGAGCGGCTGCCGCCCGCCAGCCCGGCGCTCTGGCCGTCGTTTCACCCCGCGAAACCCTGGCGTATGCCGCACTCGAACGCCGCGCCGCCGCCGTGGCCGCGCAGCTCGCCGGCGTGCCCGGCGACGTTGTCGGCCTGCTCCATCCGAATTCGCCCGGTTTCGTTGCGGGGCTGCTCGGCGCCCTCTGGGCCGGGAAGACCGTCGCCGTCCTCCCCTGGATCGCTCCCACGCCTTTGCTCAAACTCATGGCCGCGGAGGCGGGCTTCCGCAGCGTCCTCTCCGCCGACGAACTCGCGCCCCGCGCCCTAGAAGCCGGCCTCGCGCCGATCGTTGCGGCGCCCCTCGGCGAGTCCTCCCACGCCATCTCCGGCCCGCCGCTCGCGCCTCGCGCCCTCGAAGCTGCCGTCCTCCTCTACACCTCCGGCACCACCGGACGCCCGAAGGCTGTGGCGCTCTCCGAAACGAATCTGCTCGCCAACATCGAAGGGTGCCGCGTGGCTGGCGAGTTCACCGGCGACGATGTGATGCTTGCCATCCTGCCCCTCTTTCATGCCTTCGGCCTGACGGTTACGTTGCTGCTCCCTCTCGTGCTGGGTGGAAAAGTGGTGCTGGAAGACCGCTTCGTGCCCCGCACCTCGCTCCAATCCGTTGCCGCGCATCGCGTCACCGCCATGATCGGCGTGCCCAGCCAGTTTCGCCTCCTGGCCAAGGAACCGGGAACTGTGGACGCCGCCTCCCTGCGTCTCTGCATTGCCGGCGCGGAACGCCTCGGCGACCACGTCGGCGAAGCCTTCCAGCAACGCTTCGCACGCCCGCTGCTCCAGGGCTATGGCGCCACGGAAGCCTCGCCCGTCGTCGCTTTCAATCTCCCGCGGCAGAATCGTCCCGGCAGCGTCGGCCTGCCTCTCCACAACCTGCGCGTCACCATTCGCGAGGGCCTCCGCGAACTCCCCCGCGGCGAGCACGGAGAAGTCTGCGTGGAAGGCCCCAGCGTCATGCTCGGCTATTCCGGCCAGCCGCAAGCCACAGCGCAGAAAATTCCCTCCGGCGTGCTCCGCACCGGCGACCGAGGCTGGCTGGACGCCGACGGCTTCCTCCATCTCGCCGGCCGCGCCGACGACATGCTCAAAGTCGCGGGTGAAAAAATCTATCCCGCGGAAATCGAACGCGTGCTCGAACAAATGGATGGCGTGGAGGAAGCCGCGGTGATCGGTCTGGCTGACCCGGCGCGCGGCACTACCCTCGCCGCCTTCGTCGTCCCCCGGCTGGGCACCACGCTCGATCCCGCGACTCTGCGCGCCGCCTTCCGCGAACGGCTCGAATCCGCCAAAACGCCGCGAACCATTGCCGTGGTCGAGCAACTCCCCCGCGGCCTGAGCGGCAAGGTGGACAAGAAAGTGCTCGTGGAACAAGCCGCGCACGCCGAGAGCGGTTCAACCCAAAGGTAGCGCGGGCTTTTAGCCTGCGCGGTCGTCCAGCAGCCTGCGGGCGCCTGTCGCCATCCCCTCACCTGCCCCAACGATAATTGAAAACACATGGCTTAGCCTGGCAGCCTCCGATTTCGCTTGACAACTCTATTGCATATTGCTATAGGCATATAGCGATTCGCAATGGACCGGCAGTGACCCTCGGACAGAAAATTCGCTACCTCCGCCTCGTTGAGGGCCAGCTCCGCTCCCTCGATCGCCCCATGACTCAGGCGGAAGTCGTTCGCGCCGTCCGCAAGGACCTCGGCGAATCCATCAGCCAGGCCTATCTCTCCCAGATCGAAAGCGGCGCCCGCCCGCACATGACCCACCACACCCGCCAGTTGCTGGCGCGTTTTTTCAAGGTCCATCCCAACTACCTCCTGGACGATCCCGAGGGCTATCACCCCGAATTGCTTTCCCAGTTGGGCGCGGGCGGATTCACCCTGGAGGCCTGGCTGCGCGCGGGTGCGGAGCAATTCCACCGCGACGCCGAAGTGCACGACGCTCTCATCGCGCTCAGCGAAAATCCCGAGGCGCGCCGGGCTCTGCTCCTGCTCCATTCCGTGATTGAAGTTCCGGGCCTAGTGGACCAGCTCCGCCACACCCTGCATCCTTCGCGCCCCGCCGAGGGGCCGCGGAACGGTTATCCCGCCCGGCGGGATGCGCGCTCCCGGAGGAGGCCGTCATGACTCTTTCCAATTTCTTCCTGCTCTGTTTTCTGGTGGGCTTCGCGCTGAGCCTGCTTTCGTTCCTGTTCGGCGCGCTGCACCTGCATCTGCCGCATCACCCCAGCGTGCACGGCGTGTTCCACCACAGCGCGGCGCACGCGCCCTCGATGGCACGCGCCGGAGCAGGTGCGGCTCACGCCGGCGCGGCCGCCGGCAAAGGCCTCGCCGGACGCCAGAAAGGCGGCGCGGCGCCGGTCAATTTCATGACCGTATGCGCCTTTCTCGCCTGGTTCGGGGGCGTGGGGTTTCTGGTGACGCGTTACTACGCCCTGGCCGCCGTGGCTGCGGTGGGCGCGGCCCTCGCCGGAGGACTCACCGGTTCCTCCATCGTCTTCGTGTTCCTTGCCAAATTCCTGCTGCCGCACGAGACGCAGCTCGATCCCGCCGACTTCGAGATGGTCGGCACACTGGCCACCGTGACCCTGCCGATCCGTTCTGAAGGCATCGGCGAGATCCAGTTTTCTCAGGAAGGCACGCGGCGCTCCGCTTCCGCCCGCAGCGAAGACGGCCAGGCGCTCGAGCGCGGCGCGGAAGTGGTCGTGGCGCGCTACGAGCGCGGCATGGCCTATGTCAAGCGCTTCGAGGAGATGGTGAAGTAAACGAGTTTCGGGCTCATCCAATGCACTCGCCGGAAGGAGGGAGTATGCAAACGGTTATGACTGTATGGATCATCGCGGCGCTCATGGTCCTCACCGTCCTGTTCCTCATGGTGGTGATGGCCAAGATGTTCCGCAGGGCCGGGCCCAACGAGGCCATCGTCGTCTACGGCTTCCGCGGAACCCGCATCGTCAAGGGCGGCGGCACCATCATCTTCCCGATGGTCGAATCCTGCCGCGAACTCTCCCTCGAGCTGATGTCCTTCGACGTGGCTCCCCGCCAGGATATGTACACCAAGCAGGGCGTGGCGGTCACCGTGGAAGCGGTCGCGCAAATCAAAGTAAGGAGCGATCCCGAATCCATCACCACCGCGGCCGAACAGTTCCTCACCAAGGAACCCCAGGAACGCGAGGGGCTGATCCGCCTGGTGATGGAAGGCCATTTACGCGGCATCATCGGCCAGCTCACCGTCGAGCAGATCGTCAAGGAACCGGAGATGGTGAGCGAACGCATGCGCTCCACCTGCGCCGAAGACGTCAGCAAGATGGGCCTCGAAGTCGTCTCCTTCACCATCAAAGACGTCAAAGACAAGAACGACTACATCATGAACATGGGGCGCCCCGACGTCGCCCGCATCAAGCGCGACGCGGAAGTGGCCGCGGCCGAGGCCGATCGCGACATCGCCATCAAGCGCGCCGAAGCCCAGCGCGCCGCCGCCATCGGAAAAGCCCAGGCCGACCAGGAGCGCGTGCTCGCCGAAACACTCTCCCTCGCCAAACAGGCAGAGTCCCAGCGCGACTTGGAGATGAAGAAGGCCAATTACACCGAAGACGTCAAGCGCCAGCAGGCCCGCGCCGACAAAGCCTACGAAATCGAAACCAACATCATGCAGCAGAAGGTTGTAGCCGAGCAGGTCACCGTCCTCCAGGTCGAAAAAGAGCACCAGGTGAAGGTCCAGGAAGCGGAAATCAACCGCCGCGAAAAGGAACTCATCGCTCAGGTGCTCAAAGAGGCTGAAATCGAGCGCCAGAAAATCGAAACGCTCGCCGCCGCCGAACGCCAGAAGCGGGTCGCTGAAGCCGAAGGCCTGGCCTCCGCCATCCGCGCCCAGGGCCAAGCCGAATCCGAAATCATCTTCAAGAAGGGCGAAGCCGACGCCAAGGCCATGCACGTCAAGGCCGAAGCCTACCAGGAGTGGAACCAGGCCGCCGTCGTGGACCGCCTGATCTCCTCCCTGCCCGAAGTCATGCGGGCCATTTCCTCGCCTCTCGAAAAAGTGGACCGCATCACCATCGTCTCCACCGGCAACGGCGATTCCACCGGCGTCAGCAAACTCTCCGGCGACATGGCCAAGATGGCCGCGCAGGTTCCCGCAATCTTCGAAGCCCTCTCCGGCATGCAGATGTCGGAGCTTTTCGCCAAGGTCCGCCAGATCGGCGCAGCAGCTCCCACACCGCCGGCCGCAGCCGCGCCCGCAAAACCGGCTGGGGACTAAGCCATGTCGCCCAGCACCACACCCACGCTGTCATTCCGAAGCCCGGCCCTGCAGGTAGCACAGGCTTTCAGCCTGTGCTCCTCGGGCCCGGGCCGAGGACTTCCCTTTTCGGTGCCAAAGATTTCGCAAGGAGGAAAGTCATGGGACTCATGGAACGAGTAAGCACGCTGATCCGCGCCAACCTGAACGACCTGATTGACCGCTCCGAGGATCCGGAGAAGATGCTGAAGCAAATCCTGCTGGACATGCAGAACCAGCTCCTGCAGGTCAAGACGCAGCTCGCCATCTCCGTCGCGGACCAGCATCTGCTGGAAAAGAAACGCAAGGAAAACGATGAAAAAATGGCCGAATGGATGCGCAAGGCCGAGCTCGCCGTGGACAAGAAGCACGACGACCTGGCCCGCGCCGCCCTGGAACGCTACCAGAGTTGCCAGCGCCTCGAAGAAGGCTTTTCCGAGCAAATCGAGGGGCATAAGCTCCAGGTCGAAGCTCTGAAAAAAGCGCTCCAGAGCCTCGAGCAGAAAATCGGCGAGACCAAATCCCGCGCCGAAATGCTGGCCACGCGCCACCGCCGCGCCCGCGCCGCGGGCCGTGCCAACCGCGCCGAACGCGCCATCCGCGAAGGCGCGTCGTCCCAGGCCTTCGACCGCATGCGCGGGAAAATCGTCCGCGAAGAAGCCATCGGCGACGCCGAAGGCGAACTCCTGCGCGACGACCTCGATCTGCGCCTCGCCCAGCTCGGCCGCGAGGACGAAATCGATAAACTCCTCGCCGAAGTCAAAGCCCGCCGCCCCGCCGCGGCCTCGTGATCAGGCAGACCGAAGGCCATTGAGTGCGACAGGATGTGGCGCATCTCCGCCACATCCTGTCGCACTCGTTGGGCCGCGATTTCGCGCTCCAACCGGCCCGCTCGAATTGCGAGCCGCCTTTTACCATTCGGTGGCTTTGGCCGCGTAACCGCCTGTGCCTCTGCCCTGCCCTTCTTTCACCCGTCTCCGTTCCCCGTTACACTATCCGCGCGGAAAAAATGCCTCGCAAATCCCTCGCCGATTTCGTCAACGAACTCGACCGCCGCGGCAACGCCCCGGCCTGGGCGCATCACCGCGGCTACCGCACCGAGCGCTGGAGCTACCGCCACACAGCGCTCGTGGCTCGCCAATTCGCCCGCGAACTGGAAGCCCGCGGCGTCCGGCGCGGCGAGCGCGTCCTGATCTGGGGCGAAAACCGCGCCGAATGGGTGGCCGCGTTTCTCGGCTGCATCCTCCGCGGCGCCGTGGCCGTACCCATGGACCGCACCGCGGCGCGCGAATTTGCCCTGCGCGTGGCCCGCGACACCCAGTCGCGCCTCATCGTAGTCGGCCGCGACCTGCTTTCCTCTTTCCCCTCCTCTACTTCCTTCCTCCTCCTCGACGAACTCTCGCAAACCCTCGCGCACCATGCCGACGCTCCCTACGATTCTCCCCCGCTCACTCGCTCCGACCTGGCCCAGCTCGTCTTCACTTCCGGCACCACCGCGGAGCCGAAAGGCGTGGCCATCTCCCACGGCAACCTCCTCGCGAATCTCGAGCCGCTCGAAGCCGCGATTCGCCCCTACCTGAAATACGAATGGCTCGTGCATCCGCTCCGCTTTCTCGATCTGCTCCCCCTCAGCCACGTCTTCGGCCAGTTCATGGGCATCTGGGTGCCCCCGCTGCTCGGCGGCACGGTGTTTTTTCACGACACGTTGAACCCGGCGGAAGTGACGCGCCTGGTCCGCCGCGAGCGCATCTCCGTGCTGATTGCCGTGCCGCGCATGCTCGAATCCCTGCGCGCGCGCATCGAACGCACCGAAGAGGCCGCGGGCCGCCGCGCGCAATTCCGCCGCGATTTCGACTGGGCCGCCCCGCAAGGCCGCGTCCATTTCGCCCGCCGCTGGTGGCGCTTCCGCCGCGTGCACAACGAATTCGGCTGGAAGTTCTGGGCCTTCATCTGCGGCGGCGCCGCGCTCGACGCGGAGACGGAAGAATTCTGGCGGCGCCTCTCCTTCGTCGTCATCCAGGGCTACGGCCTCACGGAAACCACTTCCCTCATCAGCGTGAATCATCCTTTCCAGCGCTCGCAGGGCTCCATCGGCAAAGTTCTTCCGGGGCGCGAGCTCCGCCTCTCCGATTCCGGAGAAATCCTGGTGCGCGGTGAAAACGTCGCCGCCGGCTACTGGCAGGGCGGCGCATTCCGGCCCGCGGCGGAGAGCGGATGGTTCCACACCGGTGACGTTGGCTCTCTCGACCCCGCCGGCAATCTCTTCTTCAAGGGCCGCCAGAAAAACGTCATCGTCACGCCGGAGGGGATGAACGTCTATCCCGAGGATCTCGAAGCCGCCCTCCGCGCCCAGCCCGAGGTGCGCGACTCGGTCGTCGTGCCCCTGCCCCGCGATAAAAATGCGGAGGCTTGCGCCGTCCTCCTGCTTCACGGTGACGCCGCCGGCTCGGAGCAGGTCGCGGCGGCCGTCGTCCGCCGCGCCAACGAACGCCTCGGCGCCCACCAACTCATCCGCCACTGGCGTCTGTGGCCCGAAGAAGATTTTCCCCGCACGGGAACGCAGAAGCCGCGCACAAACCTCATCCTCGAACGCGTTCTCGCTCTGGAACGCGCCGCCGCGGGATCAACTTCTGCTCCGCAAGTCGGCCCGCTCGCCGAGCTCGTGGCCCGAGTCACTGGCCGCACCCCGCAGGCCCTCGCCCCGGGCGCCACGCTGGATCGCGATCTGGGCCTGAATTCCCTCGAACGCGTCGAGCTGATTTCCGCCATCGAAGACCGCTATCAGACCGAGCTCAGCGAATCGAGCGTCACCGAGGCGGCCACTGTCGCCGACCTCGGACGATTGCTGGACCAGAAGCCCCCAGTTGGCCCCGCCTACGTCTACCCCGCATGGACCCAGCAGGCCTGGCAGCAAGCCATTCGCGTTCTCGTCTATTACCTCTTCGTCTGGCCGGCCACGCATCTGCTCGCGCACCCGCGCATCCGCGGCCGCGAGCATCTGTCCAGCCTCGCCGACGGGCCGGTGCTCGTCATCTCCAACCACATCACGGAAATTGATATCGGCTTCATCCTCGCCGCGCTCCCCGCGCGCCTGCGCCATAGCCTGGCTGTGGCCATGATCGGGGAGCGTCTGAGCGACATGCGCAATCCGCCGCCCGGCACGGGCTTCTTCCGCCGCTGGCTCGACCGCCTCGACTATTTTCTGGTCGTCGCCCTCTTCAACGTCTTCCCGCTGCCGCAACGCTCCGGATACCGCGAAAGCTTCGCCTACGCCGGCGCGTCCGCCGACCGCGGCTACAGCGTGCTCGTCTTCCCGGAGGGCCGCCGCACCCCCGACGGAAATCTCTCCCCTTTCCGCGCCGGCATCGGCCTGCTCGCCAAACGCCTGAACTTGCCCGTCGTGCCCGTCCGCATTGACGGCCTGTTCGAACTCGCGCGCGCGCACCGCCGCTTCGCCCCGCCCGGCGCCGTCCGCGTCAGCATCGGCACTCCCCTGCAATTCGCTCCCGGCGACGCCGAGGAAACCATTGTCGCCAGGCTCCAGCAGGTGGTCGCCGCTCTGGAGTGGCCCGCGAGCACACAGCCCTCTGCCGAATGACGCCATCGCACTATCCGTAGGGGCGGACCCATGTGTCCGTCCTCCTCCAATTCGCCCGCCCCTCGGATGAGAGTATGATGTAGGCCCTCCACCGGCGCGGATGCCGCCACCGCCGGAGAAGCACACGTGACGCCTGCGAAGCCACCTACGCTCCCCGACGAGCCCCAGCGCCTCGAAGTCCTCGCGCAGTACGGCATCCTCGACTCCGCGGCGGAGCAGGAATTCGACGACCTCACCCGCCTCGCCACCTACATCGCCGCCACCCCCATCGCCGCCGTCACCCTGATTGACGCCGACCGCCAGTGGTTCAAATCGAGAATCGGCATGGACGAGGAGCAAACCACGCGCGATATCGCCTTCTGCGCACACGCCATTGCCGGCCGCGAACTCCTCGTCATCCCCGATGCCCGCGCCGACGCCCGTTTCGCCGACAACCCTCTGGTCACCGGCACCGCTCACATCCGCTTCTACGCCGGCATGCCGCTCGTCTCGCCCGAGGGCCACGCCCTCGGCACTCTCTGCGTCCTCGACCGCGTCCCGCGCCGGCTCACGCCGGATCAGGAGGAGGCTCTGCGCGTGCTCGGCCGGCAGGTGAACATGCAACTCGACCTGCGCCGGCACATGCTCAAGCTCGTCCGCACGTATGCGGAGCTGGAGGGCACCCAGGAAAAATTGGCTGCGGTGCTGCGTTCCGCCACCACCGTCGCCATCCTGGCCACCAACCCGAAGGGCACGGTCACTCTCTTCAATCCCGGCGCGGAGCGCCTGCTCGGCTGGACCGCCGAGGAAGTGATCGGAAAGAAGTCCCCGCTGAATTTCCTCCTCGAGAGCGAAATCGAGGAGCGCGCCGCCGAGCTCGGCCGCCGGCTCGGGAAAGAAATCCGCGGGCTGGGCTATTTCGCCGAGCTGGCCCGCCAGGGCATACATGAAGAGCGCGAATGGACCCACGTCCGCAAAGACGGCAGCCACGTCCCCGCCAAACTCGCGGTGACTCCGCTGCACGACGCGAACGACGAGGTCGCCGGATTTCTGGCCGTCTCCAAAGATATGACCGAGCGGAAGGGCTACGAGCGGGAACTCATCCGCGCGCGCGAGGCCGCCGAAGATGCCAGCCGCGCCAAGACCGAATTCCTGGCCAACATCAGCCACGAGATACGCACCCCGCTCAACGCCATCCTCGGGATGACCGAGCTGGCACTGGGTACCGCCCTTTCCGCCGACCAGCGCGAGTACGTCACCGCCGTCCAGGATGCCGGGCGTTCCCTCCTCTCCCTGATGAACGACGTGCTCGATTTTTCCCGCATCGAGGCGCGCAAACTCGAGCTCTACACCATCAATTTCCCCCTGCGCGAAACCCTCGCCGACGTTCTGCGCACCTTCGGCCTCCGCGCCTACCAAAAAGGCCTCGAGCTCATCCTCCAGACCGGCCCCGACGTGCCGGAAATGGTCAGCGCCGACGTCGTGCGCCTCCGCCAGATCCTCACCAATCTCGTCGGCAATGCCATCAAGTTCACCGAGCGCGGCGAAATCACCCTGCGCGCCTTTGTGGACCTCCTCCGCCAGGACCACACCATCATCCACTTCGCCGTGGCCGATTCCGGCATCGGTGTCCCGCCGGAAAAGCTGGCCTTCCTCTTCGATCCCTTCACGCAGGCGGACAGCTCCACGCACCGGAAATACGGCGGCACCGGGTTGGGCCTGGCCATCGCCAAGGAGCTCGTCGAGGTGATGGGCGGGCAGATGTGGGCGGAAAGCGCGCCCGGCCGCGGCAGTACCTTTCACTTCACTCTGCCCGTGCGCGGGCGCCGCAGCGCTGTTCCTGTTCCCGCCGCGCACGAAAAATTCGCCGGGCTCTCCGCTCTCATCGCCGACGACAATCGGACGCAGCGCGACACGCTCGCGGAATTGCTCGCCCGCCGGGGAATGAAGACGGAATCCGCGCCGGGAGGCCGCGCCGCCGTTGCCGCGTTCGAATCCGCGGCAAAACAGGGGCGCCCGCCTGCGCTCCTGCTCCTCGACGCCCAAATGCCCGACCTCGACGGTTTCGCGGTCGCCGAGCGCATCCGCGCGATCCCGCTCCCTCCCCAGGCGGCCCGCTGCGCCATCGTCTTGCTCACCGTCCCGGGAATGACCGACACGGAGCCGCGGCGCAACGCTCTCGGCATTCCCGCCGCCGTCAGCAAGCCCATCCGCGAATCGGCGCTCTTCGACGCCATCGAGCACGCGCTCGCATCCGCCGCCGGCGGCGCGGCGCCGCAGCACGTGGCGCCCCTGCCCGCGGCCGCGCCAAGGCATGGTTCGCTCCACATCCTGCTGATTGAAGACAACGCGGTGAATCAGGTGGTCACGCGGCGCCTGCTCGAACGGGAAGGTCACACCGTGGTTGTGGCGGACAACGGTCTGCGCGGCCTCGAGGCGCTGAGCCGAGAACCCTTTGACGCCATTCTCATGGACGTGCAGATGCCCGGCATGGACGGCATCGAGACCACCCGCGCCATCCGCTCCCGCGAACCCGCCGCAGGCGGCCACCGTACTCCCATCGTCGCTTTCACCGCGCACGCCATGAAGGAAGACCGCGAACGCTGCCTGGCCGCCGGCATGGATGCCTATCTCGCCAAACCCGTCGAGACTTCCGAAATGCTCGAAGCCCTCGAAAACGCCGCAGGGCTCTTCCGCCGTACCGGCATTCCCTCACCAGCGCCGGCCACAAGCGCGGGCGCCGCGCCGCCCGGCCAGCCCTCCAATGACGATCCGCAGGTCGCCGCCCTGCGCCGCATTGTCGGTGGAGATGAAAAGCTGCTGCGCGAGGTCGTGCGCGTGTTCCTGGAAGATTCCCCGGCAAAACTTTCCGCGCTGGCCGTGGCGCTCGCCGCGCAGGACACCAGCGCGCTGGCCCTCGCCGCTCACGGCCTCAAAGGATCGGCCGCCGCGCTCGGCGCCCGTCCCGCCATGGACGCTGCCGCGCATCTGGAAGCCCTGGCACGCGCCCGGAATCTCGCTGAGGCCGACATCGCCGCCGCCCAGGTAAAAGAGGAAATCACCGCCGTCCGCGACTCGCTCGCCGCCTGGCTCGCCTCCCATTCTCCCTGAATACAGGTAGCGCCGGCCTTCAGGCCGGCATCCGCCTCAATCCAAATACTTCACAAACACCACTTCATTCTGCGCTTCGTTGTAAATCAATTCGTCCACCAGCGCGCGCGCCAGCAGCACCCCGAAGCCTCCCGGACGCAATCCCTTCGCCTCGCGCGGCCCCAGGTGCGCCAGCGGCTGGTCCGCGGGATACGCCACTGCCGCGTGGCTCAAATCCTCAAAGCGGAAGCCCGAGCCCGGATCCGAGATGCGATACAAGATCAGCCGCCGCATCCGCAGGTAGGAAATATGCACCTTACGTTCGGGGTCCAGCGCCCCGCCCCACTCGATCGCGTTCGACAACATCTCGCGAAACGCCTGCCCCACCGACCGGCGCATCTCCTCGCTCAGGTTTGCTTCCAGTTGGCCCAGAAAATTTTGAATGTAGTCCACCACCTCCAGCCGGCACGGCACCACCAGTTCCACCCAGTCCGGCCGCGCGGAAAGCACCTCGATGTGCGGCCGCTCCGGCGCGCTCAGTTCCTCCGCCACCACTTCCAACAACGCCGCGGCCTCCACCGGCTTCGTCAGATACCGGCTGGCCTGCCCCCGCACCGCCGCGAGCAGCATCTCCGGGGTCTCATCCGAAGTCAGAATAATCACCCGCGGCGGCGCCGCCAGCCCGCGCAGCCGCTCCAGCACTTCCAGCCCGCTCATCCCCGGCATCCAGATGTCCAGCAACACCAGGTCGAAGCGCGCCTCGCCCGTCAGCCGCAGCGCCTCCGCCCCGTCCGACGCCGCCGTCACCCGGTAGCCCCCACCCTCCAGGATCGTGCCGAGCATCAGCCGCGTCAGCCGGTCATCGTCCACAATCAAGATGCTGCTCATCGCCGCCCGCCATTCTATCGGATTTCGTGGCGCAGACTCGCTGCGGCAAGTCTGTGCGCCGTTGATAGGAGCACGCCGAAAGAAACATCCTCCCATTCCCGTCGCGCTCCCGTTTTTTCGCCCTTGACTTTTCGCTTTTTATTCGCCTATACTGCCCCCGGGTAGAGTAACGGGAACCCGGCGCGGGCGGGCCCCATTGTCCGATCTGGACTCTCCAAGGCCCGCCTTCGCCGGGAGAAATTCCCTACCCCTCCGCCCCGCCCGTTCCCCGCCCATGGTAGCGCCGCCCTTCAGGGCGGCACAGCGCAGATGCCGGCCTCGCCATGCGGGACCAGCCTCTACAGGATC
>DATEQM010000017.1:0-7960 GCA_035272605.1 Candidatus Acidiferrales bacterium
CGCCAGGTGAACGGGCTCGGCCGCTGTGGCCCCCCACTCCGCTCTCCCAGCAACGCCGGCCGTTCGAACCGCAGGTCTGTGAACTCCGCCGTCTCTCCACCCGGCGCCTGCCCGCACACCACCACGGGAATCCGCGCAAATCGCATCCACGCGCGCACCTGCGGAATCGTCCAGAGCACGGGCGGGCAGGGCTCGCCGCTCACCGCCGCCAGCACGGAAGCGGTGTGAGGGGCGCCCGGCGGACTTGCGAGCGAAATGTTCCACTGGTGCACGCTGCCGGCGGTGCGCGCGAATCCCTGCCAGAGGGTGAGGTTGGGCGGCAAGGGGATCGCCGCGGCATCCGTCGCCTCCATATGCTGCGCCGCGGCATACTCCTGCACGCGCGCGAGGGCGCGCCCGTGCGCCCAGGCGTCCGTGCCCAGATACGCAGCCGTGACCAGTACCCCTACCCAGAACCAACTCCGCGGCGTGAGCGGCAGTTGCGCGCCGGCGAGCGTCACACCCAGTGGCAACGCAGCGAGCCCGAGTACCGTCGCCAGCTCCCACACCGGCACGGACCCCTCCAGCGGGTAACTCCCCAGCGCGTACAGGCCTGCCAGCGCGCCCATCAGCACCAGCATCCATACCGCGCGTCTCCTACGCCGCTCCCCGCCCGCGGCCACCCAGGAGAGCAGCAGGAAAAAGAGCAACACTCCCATGAGCGTCAGGTCGATGATGAAGGTCCAATCCCACTCCACGCGCGTCCACGAGATGGGACTCCACACCATGGTCCCAAACGAGGTGATGCAGTCGAACAGGATGTGCAACGCTATCCCCAGGCCAAACAGCACGCCCAGGATGCGGCGCGGCGGCGCGGCAATCCCGCGCCGGCGGCAATACCATCCCGCGAGCAAGGCAAACAGCAGGGCCCACACCGGCAGGCAGACCAGCGAATGCGTGACGCTGCGATGGATGCGGATGGTGCCGAAATGGTCCGGATCAAACGGATTCGCCAGAACGTCGATGTCCGGGAAGATCGCGCCGAGGATGATCGTCCAACGCGCCGTGCGGCCCGCCTGCTCGTCCTCGTAATTCGGGAGAATGGCGCCCGCCAAGACTGCCCCGGAGAGTGCGTGCGTGACAGGATCCATGAGGCGGCCGGAGGACCTACACGACCCGGAGCATCGGCGAGGTTTTCTCCAGGACGCGTCCAATAGCATTGGCCGCAACACCACGGCGTGCGAGCGCTGCCTGTGCCGCATCCGCCGCACCGGGCGCGATGCTCACCAGGAGGCCGCCCGAGGTCTGCGGATCGAACAACAGATCGCGGAGTTCGGGAGCGACCGAGTCCGCGAAGTCGACGCACGGGCCGATGAATTCGCGGTTCCTCTTCAGCCCTCCGGCCAGGAAGCCCGCGCGGGCCGCTTCTCGTGCGCCTGCCAGGAAGGCGATCCGGGCGTGCTCGAACTCCAAGGAAACGCCGCTGGCCGCGGCCATTTCCCGCGCGTGGCCGAGCAGGCCGAAGCCGGTCACGTCGGTGACGGCGTGCAGCGGATTCTCACCGGCCGCGGCGGCCACCTCTTGGAGCGCCTCGGCAGCGTCGCGGTTGAGCCGCGCCATGGAGGCAATCGCTGCGTCCATGTGTTCCTGCGCCGCGCTTCCCTGTTTCAGCGCGGTGGCCAGGACGCCGGTGCCGAGCGGCTTGGTGAGCAGCAGGACGTCGCCGGGGCGGGCGCCGGCGTTTCTCCACACGCGCGCGGGATGCACCAGGCCGGTGACCGCATAGCCGAATTTCAATTCCTCGTCGTTGATGGAATGCCCGCCGATCACGGTGCAGCCGGCTTCCGACATTTTTTCGAGGCCGCCGCGCAGGATGGCTTCTAGGATGTCCGTGGACTCGTTCGGCGGGAAGCACACGATGGAAAGCGCGGAAATAGGCCGCCCGCCCATGGCGTAGACGTCGCTGAGCGAATTTGCCGCGGCAATCTGCCCGAACTGGCGCGGGTCGTCTGCGATGGGCGTCAGGATGTCCACGGTCTGCACCAGGGCCTGCTCCGCCGGGCCGGGGCCGAGCAGATACACCCCGGCGTCGTCGTAGGTGTCGAACCCTACGAGCACGTTTGGGTCAGATTGCCGCGGCAGGCGGCGCAGCACAGAGTCCAGTATCCCGGGACTCAGCTTCGCCGCTCAACCTGCGGCTTTGGCCCGCGCCGTCAATTTGACGGTCTCCGCCAAAGCAGTGCCCTCCAGAGTGCTGTGTCGTTCCGCTGGTCAGTATATCGCGGGCGCAGACTTGCCGTATCCATGCGGGCGAGGGGAACGAGGACGGCGATTCAGGCCTCCAAGTTAGGGAAATCGGCGGAGAGCGATCAGCGATAGATTTCCTTGCGATGACCGAGGCGGAGGACCAGGACAACCACGCGGTCATCTTCGAGCTTACAAATTATGCGGTAATCCCCGGCCCGATACCTCCAGAACTCTCCGAAGCGTGGACCGGCCAAGGCCTTTCCGATACTGCGTGGGTCGTCCAACTCAGCAACGCGCTCGTGGAGGAATTTCAGGATGCGCCGACTGTGTTGCGGATCGAGTCTGTCGAGGTCTCGCTCAGCCTCGCGCGATAACTCAATCGACCAGGCCATGGCGCTTCATTACGTCCCGCAGAGGAATCGTTTTTTCTTTCCCGTTTCGGATTCGTTCCAGCACAAGTTCGGCCGCGTAGACGTCCTCCAGATCCTCGAGGTGCTGCAGGATGGCTTCGCGGACGTAGAAGGTCTTGGTGCGTCCGGTGCGCCGGGCCAGCTTCTCCAGGCGCTTTTCGATGGACTGCGGAAGTCGAATGGCCAGCATAACCGCCTCGCTATACAAGTATAGCATTCTGGGAGTTGGAAATTGATCGAAATCATGAAGGGAGGCACATCGCAGTGGCGACGTGAAGTCGCCGCTACAGGGCCTCCGGGGGTACGGAGGCCGTCAGCGAGTGCGGGCGTCGTCGCCGGAGAGGGTCATGCAGGTAGAGCTGGCGCGGGCCACGAGATTGCCCTTTTCATCCGTGACGTCGCATTCGACCAGCCCCATTTTGCGGCCTTTTTTCACGATGCGGGCCGAAGCACGCAGGCGGGCTTTCCACACCGGGCGCAGGTAATTGATCTTCAGCTCGACGGTGGTAAACGACTCGCCTTCTTCCAGCTTGGTGGCGTAGGCAAAACCCATGGCTGCGTCCGCGATATCGCACAGCACGCCCCCGTGAACCGTGCCCATGGGGTTCCAGTGCCGCTCGTCCGCGTCCATTTCGAACAGTGCGGCACCCTCGGCGGCGGAAACGAGGTGAAAGCCGATGAGACGCGCGACGGGAGGCGACGGCGCCTCGCCGGAGATGATTTTCTGCACTGTTTCCTGGGCGGCGCTCATCGGTCGCTGACCCTCGCGCTCACAGATTCACCCGGCTCATCATCTGCTCGGGATACCGTTCCCCGTGCGTGCCCCCGCGCGGGGCCGCGGCGCTGATGCGTTCCAGGTCGCGCGCGGAAAGCTGGACGCGCACGGCATCGGCATTCTGGTCCAGGTACTTTCGGCGCTTCGTGCCCGGGATGGGCACAATGTCTTCTCCTTGCGCGAGGAGCCAGGCGAGCGCGAGCTGCGCGGGCGTGCAGCCCTTTTCCGCGGCGATTTGCTGGACGCGCTCGACTAGCTCCAGATTGCGCTGGAAATTCTCGCCCTGGAAGCGCGGCGCGTAGCGGCGATAGTCGTCCGCGGCCAGGTCTTCGAAGCGTTTGATTTCGCCGGTCAGGAAACCGCGGCCGAGCGGGCTGTAGGCAACAAACGTGATGCCCAGCTCGCGGCAGGCGGCGAGAATCTCGTCCTCCGGGTCGCGCGACCACAGGGAATACTCCGTCTGGAGCGCAGCGATGGGATGAACCTTGGCGGCGCGGCGAATGGTCTTCGTGCCTGCCTCGGACAGTCCCAGGAAACGCACCTTGCCCTGCTCGACGAGCCGCGCCATGGCCCCAACGGTTTCTTCGATCGGCACGTTGGCGTCCACGCGGTGCTGGTAGTAGAGGTCAATCACCTGGACGCGCAGGCGGCGCAGGCTGGCCTCGCAGGCCTGCTGCACGTACTCGGGACGGCCATTCACGCCTTGGAAGCTGCCGTCGGCGCCGCGCACGTTGCCGAACTTGGTGGCCAGGAAAACCTTCTCGCGCCGCCCTCGCCCGGAGCCAGCGGGGCCGTGCAGGAAGCGGGCCACGAGTTCTTCATTTCTCCCCATACCGTACACGTCTGCGGTATCGAAGAAGGTGACTCCGCGGTCGACGGCGCGGTGCATGGTGGCGAGGCTTTCCTGGTCGTCGCGGCCGCCGTAGAACTCGGACATGCCCATGCAGCCGAGGCCGATGGCGGAGACGGTGGCGGGCACGCGGCCCAGGCGTCGCTGGGGGATGGGTTCAAAGGTCTGTGATTGTGCGCTGGCCATACGCTTCTCCTGTTGAACGCGATGTGCTGATTTCAATTGGATGAGCGCGCGTGCCCGGGGTTACGCGCTCCTCCGGACGCCCGAGGACATCCCGCGGGCGGCACGGGTGCGAATCAGAGTCCGGCATTCTCGGCGGAGATTTTTGCGATGACCGACCAGTCCGAGTTCCCGTATCCCCGCGCCAGCGCCGAGATCATGTGATCGCGCACGAGACTGGCCAGGGGCAGCGGAACCTGCACGGATTCCGCGGCCGCCAGCGCCAGGCGCACATCCTTGAGTCCCAGAGGAAGCTGGAATCCGGCGGGCTGATAGCCCTCGCGCGCGATGATCGAGCCGTAGGTCTTGTACACCGGCGCGGTAAACAAGCTGCTGGTGATGAGGTCCAGGAATTGGGCCGGATCAATGCCGTTTTTCCGCACCAGCGCGAAGGCTTCCCCCAAGCTCTCGACCACCGCAGCGAGCAGGAAGTTGCCCGCGAGTTTGATCACGTTTGCGGCGGATGCTCGCTCTCCGACGATGAAAGTCCGCTGGCCAATGGCGTCGAAGAGCGGCTGGCAGCGCGCCAGGGCGGCGGCCGGGCCGGCGGCGACGACGAACAGCTTTGCAGCGGCGGCGGCCTCCGGCCGGCCGAAAACGGGGGCGGCCACGTAGACGCTGCCTGCGCGAGCGTGGGCCTCGGCCAAACGAGTGGAGAGCGCGACGCTGATGGTGCTGAGGGAAACGTGGACGGCGCCCGCGGCAAGCGACGAGATCACTCCGCCATCTCCCAGGACCATCGCCTCCACGGCGGCATCATCGGCGAGCATAGTGAAGACCACGTCGCCGCGGCAGGCCTCCGCCGGCGTCGCAGCAACCCGCGCGCCCTGGGACGCCAGAGACTCGGCGCGGGCGCGGGTGCGGTTGTAGACGACGAGCGTGTGCCCGGCTTTCAGCAGATTTTCCGCAATGGGATGGCCCATATTTCCCAGGCCGATGAATCCAACGTTCATGTTTGCCTCCTCTGCGGACGCCGCCCGGCGACTCGCGAATCCGGATCGCCGAGAGGCGAACGAAATCAGGCGTGATCGTCGTTCGGATTGAACGCCGCGGTCGCCGCCGGACCCTCCAGGCTGCGCTGCCAGGCCGTGGTGCGCCAGTTGTAATGCGCTTCACCCTGAGGAATCCACGGCGGCAGCGGCAGCAGCAACCGCTGCGCCAGGCCATTCAGATAGGGCTCATACATGGCGCGAAACTCGCCCAGCCGTTTCTCCGCCTCTTCCGCCTGCTGCGCGCCGCAACAGAATCCGATGCCCGCCGGGGCCAGGGCGGCACACAACCTCCGGAAGTCCGCCGTGGGCAGACGGTCCGGCTGAATGGGTTGCGGGGCGGCATTCAGCGCCTGCGCGATGTCCGTGACCGCGTGCCGAGCCATGGCGAAGGTGAGCCGCGCCTGAAGCGTCTTCTGCTTCTCGAATGCCACGATGCAGAGCGCGCAGGTGTCCAGGATCGCGGTCATCGCGCCCAGCCACGATTGGTTGTCATGCTGGGAACGGTAATACACAAGCAGCGGATAGGAAAGATGCGACTCCAGCACGTGCGCCGACCAGCGCTCCCATTCCCGCAACACGTCCCCGACTGCGGCACGGTTTTCTTCCCGACCGTAACGCTTGAGCATCTCCGCGGCCGTTGGCGGGGAGCCGGCGCGCGCGTCGAGCAACGAAATGGTGAGTTCACGGCGTGAGAACGCCTGGTAGAGGATGGGAAGGTAGCCGATGATCAATGCCAGAAACCCGAACCCCATGCCCGATTCGATCACGGCCACCACGCGATCCAGCGTCGTGTGCGGCAACACGTCTCCCAGCCCCAGCGTGAAGAACGTGGTGCCGCTCAGGTACAGGTCCAGCAGAAAATTCATCGGTTCGCCCGAAGCCATCACCGAGCCGCCCACCGCGGCGTGAATCAGCGCGAAGCCGAAAATCAGGCCGAGCGCCCAGGTCATCAGCAGCACCAGGATGGACAGCGGGCCGAACACGCTCAAATACACTTCGCGGAATTTTCCGGCTTTCATCGATCGCCCGATAGCGGACCAGATGCCCCACGCAAAGATGTAGAAGAAGCGGGAAAGCCTGAATTTGCGTGTCACCCGCCGCGGCAGGACCACGGCTTCGAACGCGTCCCACAGGACGGCGACGACAATGGCAATTCCCAGCGCGGTTTCAAAGATTCTCATCGTGCGCTTTCAAGGATTTCGCGGCGCGGGGCCGCGGTGTCAGAACGTGAGCGCAACTTTTCCGAAGTGGCCGCCGCTTTCCAAGTGCCGCAGCGCCGCGGGCGCTTCGGCAAACGGGAACGCTCGGTCCACCACCGGATGGAGGCCGTGCACGGAGATGGCGCGGTTCATCTCCTCGAACATGACGCGCGAGCCGACGAAGATGCCCTGAACGCGCGCGGCGCGGAACAGAATCAGCGTGGTGCGCACCTCACCGCTTCCGCCCGCGAGAACTCCGATCATGCTGATCGTGCCGCCCATGCGCACGCAGGCGAGCGATCGATTGAAGGTGCCCGCCCCGCCCACTTCCACGATGTGGTCCGCGCCGCGGCCGTCCGTCTGCCGGCGCACTTCCTTCTCCCAGTCGGGCGTGGTCTTGTAGTTGATGCCGCCGGAGGCGCCGAGTTCGCGGGCCCGCACCAGCTTCTGATCGCTGCTCGAGGTGACAATCACGCGCGCGCCGGCCGTTCGCGCAAACTGCAGGGCGAATAGGGAGACGCCGCCGGTGCCCTGCACCAGCACCGTCCAGCCCGGCTGCACGTGGTCCACGACAAACAGGGCGTGCCACGCCGTGAGCGCGGCGCACGGCAGCGTGGCCGCTTCCTCAAAGGAAAGGTGCGCGGGGACCGGCAGGACACTTTCCGCGTTGAAGAGGGTGTATTCGGCCAGCACACCGTCCACGTAACAGCCCAGTGCCGAATCCACTTTCTCCTGCGTGACCGGGCCCTCGATCCACGAGGGCGCGAAGCAGCCCACCACGCGGTCGCCCACTTTCACGCGGCTCACGCCCGCGCCAACCGCAGCGACTTCGCCCGCGCCGTCGGAAATGGGGATGCGAGGCAGCGTCTGACGGGGCCCGTAGCCTCCCTTGATCACCACGAGGTCGCGGTAGTTGAGGGCAGCCGCGCGCATGCGGACGAGCACCTGCCCGGGACCGGGTTGCGGGTCCGGCAGCTCGACCAATTTCAAGTTCTCCAGCCCGAAACTTCCGACGATCTGAAATGCCTTCATTGTGCCTCTCCATCATGCCGCGGCGGCCGTTGTGCTTCGTCGAGGATCTGCCGGCGCCCCGCCGCAGTGCCGTTCCCCTGCCATCCGCGGAGCGCAGGCCGGCCGCGGCTACGAGATCAAAACGATTTTGCCGTGAGCCCCCGGCTCCATCACGGCCTTGTGCGCCCGGGCCGCATCCGCGAGCGGAATCTCCTGGCCCACCACGGGACGCAGCGTGCCATTCTCGAGCCCCGCGTAAATCGCGGCGTGAACGC
>DATEQM010000018.1:0-3941 GCA_035272605.1 Candidatus Acidiferrales bacterium
GCATGTCCCGGGCGCTCGAGGAGGAGATCGCCGCGCGCGAAAAGGAAATCTACGAAATGGCGGGCGCCCCGTTCAACATCAATTCGCCCGCGCAGCTCGGGGAAGTGTTGTTCGACAAACTGGGGTTAGCCGCCCCGCGGAAATCAGCGAAGACCGGGGCGCGCTCGACCGCCGCGGACGTGCTCGAAGATCTGGCCGCCAAGCATCCACTGCCGGCAAAGGTGCTCGAATTCCGCGAGGCGGCGAAGCTCAAGTCCACATACGTGGACGCGCTGCCGCGCCTGATCAGCCCCGCCGACGGTCGGCTCCATACCCGGCTCAGCCAGACGGGCACGGCCACCGGGCGGCTCAGCTCGGCGAGCCCCAATCTGCAGAACATTCCGGTGCGCGGGGAATCGGGCCGGCAAATCCGCGCCGCGTTCGTGGCCGAGAAAGGCCACCTGCTCCTTTCCGCCGATTACTCGCAAATCGAGCTGCGCCTGCTGGCGCATTTTTCCGAGGACCCCGTGCTGGTGGAAGCCTTCCAGCACGGCGACGATATTCACGCGCGCACGGCGGAAGAAGTGTTCGGCGTCGGGCCGCTGGCGCAGACGGCGGAGCACCGGCGCTCGGCCAAGGCTGTGAATTTCGGTATCATCTACGGACTCTCCGCGTTCGGACTGGCGAGGCAGCTCGGCATCGAAAGGAGCGAAGCCGCGAAGTTCATCGCCGCCTATTTCGAGCGCTACCGTGGAGTGAAGGAATATCTCGACCGCCACCTGGACGAGGTGCGGAAAACGGGAATCACGCGCACACTCTTCGGCCGCGTCCGCCCCGTACCGGAAATCCAGTCGCCGCAGGGGGCCATGCGCGCGCTGGGAGAACGCATCGCGCTGAACACGCCGCTCCAGGGCACTGCGGCGGACCTGATCAAGCTCGCCATGATCGACATTGACCGGCAACTGGCGGGCTCAACACTCGGGGCGCGCATGATTCTCCAGGTGCACGACGAGCTGCTGTTTGAAGTGCCCCGCGCCGGCCTGGCCGGGCTGCGCACGCTGGTCAAAACAGCCATGGAGCAAGTCCACGGGCTCCGCGTCCCGCTCGTCGTGGACCTCAAGGCCGGACCGAATTGGCGGGATATGGAGTAAAATTCGCCACGGGTTCCGATCCACACGCGCTGCTCCGCTCCCCAGGGAGGTCGAAGACATGAAACCAGTTCTCGCCGCCGCAGCCGCTGTTTTCCTCGCGCTCTCTGCCGGCGCCGGCCAGCAAAAGCCCGAGGAGGCAAAACCGAAGGAGTCCCGTCCGCCGGAGGGATACCCCATTCCTGCCGAAGCGGTGCAGCGTGCCAACCCCGTGAAGCCCACGGAATCCTCAATCACCGCAGGGGGGAAGTTCTATTCTTCCCAGTGCGCCATGTGTCACGGGAAGGACGGCGACGGCAAGGGTGACCTGGCGGTACAGATGGAGCTGAAGATGTTGGATTACCGCCAGCCCAAGTCGCTCGCGAAGTTCACCGACGGGGAGCTGTTCTACATCCTGACCAAAGGCAAGGACAAGATGCCGGCGGAAGGAGATCGCACAGCGGACGAAAAGAAGTGGAACGTCATCAATTATCTTCGCTCGCTTGCCAAGCCCAAGGCGGGAGAAAAACCTGCGCCGAAGCCGTGAATCCGCAGGGCCGCGCTGGGCATCGAGGTCCCCGGTGACGTGGTAAGCTGACGCGACTGCCGTCTACCGGAGGAAACCGCCATGCAGCACACCAATCGCTTTTTGAAGCTCGTCAACGAAGCGAAATCGCGCATCCGCGAGACCAACGTCCAGGAAGTGAAGAAACGGATGGACGCCGGCGAACGCCTGATCGTGGTGGACGTGCGCGAGGACAACGAAGTCGCGCGCGGGCGCATCCCCGGCGCTATTCATCTGGGTAAAGGCGTGATCGAGCGCGACGTCGAAAAAACCATCCCTGATACGAACGCGGAAGTCATCCTCTACTGCGGCGGCGGCTATCGCTCCGCCCTGGCCGCCGATGCCCTCCGGCAGATGGGCTACACCAATGCTGTTTCTATGGACGGCGGCTGGAAAGCCTGGAACGAAAACGGGTACCCGACGGCCAAGGAATAGCGGCGCGCCCACTCCGGGCGTTGGTCCCTGGAGGCTGGTCATGAAACTCCGGCAAATCGCATTCGTCGGCGCTCTCGCGCTCCTGCCGTTGCTCGCCGCGGCGCAGGAAAAGCCCGTCGTGTTGCGGGCCTCCCTGGTGCTCGATGGCCGCGGCCACGTGCTCAAGGACGCCAACATCGTCGTGCGGAGCGGCCACATCACCACGGTCGCCTCCGTTGGTTCCATCAGGGTGGATTTTCCAGCGGGTACCACGTATTACGACCTGCGCGGGCTTACCGTGCTTCCCGGCTGGATTGACGCGCACGTCCACATTACCTATCACTTCGGCCCCAACGGCCGCGCTGTGGACAAAGACGAGACGCCGCAGCAGGCCGCCTATGCCGCGGAAGCCAACGCCTGGGCCACGCTGCTGGCCGGATTCACCACCGTGCAGAGCGTCGGCAGCCCCAACGACAAGCCTCTGCGCGACGCCATCAACGCCGGCTCGCTGCCCGGCCCGCGCATCCTCACTTCGCTCGAGCCGTTTTTCGACACGAAACCCACGCCCGATGAACTGCGCAAGCAAGTGGACCAGCGCAAGGCCGAGGGCGCGGACCTGATCAAGATTTTCGCGTCCAAGAGCATTCGCGAGGGCGGCGCCCAAACGATGAGCGACGAGCAGCTCGCCGCGCTGTGCGGAGAAGCGAAGGCCCAGGGCCTGCGCACGCTGGTGCACGCGCACTCATCGCAGAGCATCCAGGCAGCCATTCGCGCCGGCTGCACCGAGATCGAGCACGGCGTGTTTGCCACCGACGACGACCTGCGCCTGATGGCGGAGCGCGGCGTTTACTTCGATCCGCAGGCCGGGCTGATCTTCCACAACTATTTCGACAACAAGGCGCGATTCCTGGGCATCGAGAACTACACGGAAGAAGGGTTCGCCGCGATGGAAAAAGCCGTGCCGCTGGCCATCGCCGTGGTCCACCGCGCCGCGCAAACGCCGAATTTGAAAATGGTGTTCGGCACGGACGCGGTGGCCGGCGCCCACGGCCGCAACGCCGAAGAATTCATCTACCGGGTGCGCGACGCGGGGCAGAATCCCACGGACGCGATGGTGTCCGCGAATTCGCTCGCTGCGCAGGCCATGGGCCTCGGCGACAAGATCGGCGCCATCGCCCCGGGCCTCGAAGCCGACATCATCGCGCTCGACGGCAATCCGCTCGAGGACATTACCGCCGTGCGCCGCGTCGTGTTCGTCATGAAGGGCGGGAAGATCTACAAATATGCTGCATCCGGGAAGGCGCCCGAGTAAGGACCCTGCCTCAAACATTGCCGGGCTGCAATTCGGCGGCGTTTCCGTATCCTAACTAGAGCTGCCCTGGCTCCTGAGCGGCTGCATATTCATCGAAATCCATCCCCGAATCGCATCGAAACGAAATTCGCCGCGCTTCATCGAGCTCCTGATAAACTCGTTCGCCGCCTGACCTTTCACTTCCAGGAAAAAACCATTTAGGCGAAGAAAAACGTCGGTCAGCGCGAACGCGAGCCGCTTGTTCCCATCCACGAAAGCATGGTTGTTGGCGAGCGACTCCATGAGGGCGGCGGCTTCTTCCGGCAAGTCGTTGTAGTAACCGATCTGCGGACGAAAGAGCGCAGCCTCTAAACGGGCTTTGTCCAGAAAGCCGTGGGAACCGCCGAACAGCTCGATCAATTGGCGGTGGATTTCAATGGCTTCTGCGAGGGTGGGATACAACCGGCCGGCCATTTACTTGGCCAGGAGGCGAAGCAGCTTTTCATTCTTTGCGGCCGATTTGCGAAAATGAGCCAGCACCTCGGGACGAACCGTTCCCTGAGAC